>JBGAIY010000215.1:0-13184 GCA_044225205.1 Myxococcaceae bacterium
CGACGCGTGCGGCGCCGGTGGCGCAGCCTGTCAGGCGTGCGGCACGGGCTCGGTGTGCGCCCAGAACCAATGCCGACTGGGAGGCATCGACGCTGGCAACCCGGCGGCAGACGCGGGCGCGACACTCGAGGGCGCTGACTCGGGCAGCGAGGCCGATGCTGGCGTGCGCGACGCGGGCCTGCGCGACGCCGGCATCGTGCTGCGCGACGCGGGCCCGTCGCATGACGCCGGAGTGAGCCCCCACGACGCCGGGGCGCCCTCCACCGACGGGGGCCGAACCGACGGTGGCCTGCCGCGAATCGACGCCGGCATTTCTGCGACCGACGCGGCCGTGCGCGACGCGGGCCCCAACCCGTTCGACGCGCTCTACGCTCCGAGTTTCGCGTTGACGCCACTCGACACCGCCGCCATTGGCGCGGTCGCCAAGCCCACGAGCAAGGCCACCGACTTGGCGACGCCCAGCTACATCGACCCGGCCTACGGCACGCGCGTCTACAAGGCGACCGACCCCAGCGACTACCCAGGCTCAGGCCAAGTTCGTCACGACTACAGCCGGCGCCAGGCGTTCAACGCCGACAACACGCGGTACCTCGCCATGGCGGGCAACGGCTACTGGCTGTTGTACGACGCGAACACGTTCACGGTGTTGGCGCGGAGCGGTACGCAAGGGGCGCTCAAGGGCCTCGCCGGAGACGCGGAGGCGATTTGGCACCCGACCGACCCCAAGACGCTTTGGTACAACGCCGGGCTCGTCTGGTACCAGAAGAACGTCGAGACCGACGTCGACACGGTG
Organism: Myxococcaceae bacterium; assembly: GCA_044225205.1. GTDB lineage: Bacteria > Myxococcota > Myxococcia > Myxococcales > Myxococcaceae > JAEUJT01. Next base: position 794 of record JBGAIY010000215.1, read on the forward strand.
ATGGTCAACTTCGCGGGCCGGCTGCCATGGTCTGGAGCCACCCAGGTGTGGACGAAAGCCGAAGGCACGTCGTCGGCCGACGGTCGGTACTGGGGCTTCATGGCGACCTCGTACGATTCGTCGACCCAGACGAACACGATTCACGGGTTGCTCACGTACGACCGGGTCACCGACACCATTGTGGGCACGCTGTCGGCCTCGGCGTTCGGCAACGTGTTTCCTGACCACATCAGCATGTCGCCTTCGGGCAAGTACGTCGTGCCGTCGTGGGCGTACACGCCGGCGCTGGGCACGCGCGCCTACCCGCTCGACTTTTCGTCGTCGATTCAGTTGTGCGTGAACAGCGAGCACAGCGATTTGGCGTTCGGCCCCAACGGAGAAGACTACTACGTCGTCAGCGACTACGGCCCGAGTGACCAAGGCGGAGACTGGTTGCGCGCGGTCGACTTGGCGACGGGCAACTCATTTCACCTGATGACGCTCTACCCGCATGCGGGCTCGGGGTACGCGGCGCACATTTCAGGCAAGGCGTTCGGGCGACCGGGTTGGGTGCTGGTCGGTACCTACGCCGACACGGCGAACTACGGAGCCGTCGCCCCCGACCCGGTCTTGGCGCCGATGTACCGAAAGTTCATGTTGGTTGAGCTCAAGCCCGGCGGCCGCATTCTGAACGTCGCCCACACCCGCGCCGCCGCGGGGTACGGCGGGTACTGGGGTGAGCACCAGGCCACCATCAGCCGAGACGGGTCGCGCATCATCTTCGCGAGCAACTTCGATTCGGGCACGGTGTCGAGCTACGTCATCGGCCTGCCGTCGTGGGTGTGGCCATGACTTTTCGCATGACCAACACGGCGACCGACCGACAACTTGTGTGACCCTGAGGGCGGCAGCCGAGAACCCGCCCAAATCCTTGGGTACCTTCATTGGCCTCCCACTCGCACCCAAGGTGGGCATGAAGAACCTCCATGCCACCTGCCTCCTCGCCGTCATGGTTGCGACCGGCGCGCTCGCGAATGACAACCCGTTTGCGCTCGAAGGCGAATTCGCCGTCTCGGGCCAGGGCGCGGCGACCTACCACGTCGCCCTCTCCACGCCGCCGGGCGTCGGGCTCGCTCAACCGCAACTCGGCCTTGCGTACAACAGCGGAGCGGGCAACGGGCTGCTCGGGGTGGGCTGGCAACTGACGGGGCTGTCGGTCATCACCCGGTGCCCGACCACCGTCGCGCAAGACGGGGTGCGCGGCTCGGTCAGCTACGACGCCAATGACCGGTTCTGCCTCGACGGCCAACGCCTGATGGTGACGGCCGGCACGTACGGCGCCCCCAGCAGCAAGTACAAAACCGAAATTGACGGCCAGCTCGACATCACCGCGTCGGCGACGCTCGCGGGTCTGGCGCCGGCGTCGTTCGCGGTGAGAACCAAAGACGGGCTCACCATGCTCTACGGCGCGTCGGCCGACAGCCGCGTGCGCACCTTGGCGTCGTCGAACAACATTCGGCTCTGGGCGCTGAACAAGGTCGTCGACAAGGCCGGCAACACCATGACCGTGACGTACAACGCCTTTGACCCGGTCAACGGCGACCACTTCCCTCTGCGCATCGATTACACGTCGAACCCCACGGCGGTGCCGGCGCTGACCGCCAAGAATTCGGTCGTCTTTCAGTATGAGAGCCGCGGCGACCAAGAAGTCACGTTCAGCGGTGGCGACGGCAGCTTGATTCGCGACTCCGTGCGGCTCAAGGCGATTGTGGCGTCTTCGCCCACGGCGGTGACGACGACTTCGCTTGGGTACGAGAGCGCGTCGCCCACCAGCGGCCGGAGCCGGCTCAACAAGGTGACGGTCTGTGCGACCCGTGACGGGGTTTCAGAATGCGCCGCGCCGACGACCTTCACCTGGGCCAACGGCGGCGGCGGGGTGATGGCGTCGCCAAGCCTCGAAACGTGGGGAGGCCTGCCCCCGGGGTATTCGCCCGACCAGCCGAACGGCAGCTTGCCCGACCTCCCAGGCAACCCCGACTACGAGCCCATTTCGGGCGACTTCAACGGCGACGGGCTGAGCGACGTGTACTTCGTCAGCGCGAAAGACAGCCAACTGTGTCTCGGCCAGAAGGGCCCGCGCGCATTGAGCTGCACGACGTCGGCGCGCACGTGGCGCACCCAGAAGCAGTACGGAAACACGAATGGCTGCCTCGGGTGCTACATCAACGGCGAGTGGGCCAACACCGTCGGCGACTTCGACTCCGATGGGGCGACCGACATTCTGTTCACCAACAAGACGAGTTTCGCTTTCTGCAGCGGCCCCAAGCTCGCCGCCGGTGACTGTCGCTTCATCGCCCTCGACGCCGCCGCGCAAAACGCGTTCGACTTTTCGTCGCGGGTGCCGATCGCCGGCGACTTCAATGCCGACGGTCGGCAAGACCTGTTTCTGTACGCCGACGGCGTCAGCTACTTCTGCCCCGGCCCCGGCGTGACGGCGGGGTTCAACTGCGTGGCCCACCCCGACGGCGACTGGGCCTCGAAGTTTCAGCCGACCGCGGGCGACTTCGACGGTGACGGCGCGACCGACTTGATGCTCTTCGGCGGTGGCCAGTCGTACTTCTGTTCTGGAGACGGGCTGACCCTGACGAGTTCGACCACCGCCTGCCGCAGCATCGTCTCGGGCGCCGACTGGAGAGGCGACACGTTGGCCGGCGACTTCAACGGCGACGGCGTCGACGACCTGTTGCTCACCCCGACCGAAACGACTTCGTATTTCTGCCCGGGGCCCGGCATTTCGAAGACCGCGAACTGCACCGCCACCACAAGACCCATGACCGGGCTCGTGGGTGACTTCAACGGCGACGGCGTGGCCGACGTCGTACGCTGGAGTGCCACGGGCTTGGGCACATCGAAAGTCGTCGCCTGCCCGGGCCAGGTCGTTTCGGGCGGCGCTTCATGCACCGAATACACGGTACCCTCGACTGGCTATTTCGAGTCGTCCACTCCGCTCCACCGCCGAATCGTGGGTGATTTCAACGGTGACGGCGTCGTCGACCTGCTGCTCCAGCCGCGAATCAACGCCGCGAAAGCGACCCTGGTGGCGGGTGCCGCGGGCCGAGCAGATTTGCTGACCGTCGTCGCCGAGGGCAACGGTGTGGGCCGTGCGTACCGCGTGACGTACGGGCAGACGGGCACCGCGACCAAGACCACGACGGTGGCGGGGGCCGCTCGAATGGCCATTGCGCAAACCTGGCCGGTCGTCACGTCGGTCGACCAGCCGGGGGGCGTGGTCACCTACGCGTACGACACGCCGGTGTTTGAAGTCGGCACCGGGCGCGGCTTTCTGGGGTTCGCTTGGTCGCAAACCGTCGACGCGCACCAGTTGGTCACCCGCACCTACTGGAACCAGAACTTCCCCACGACGGGGCGGCCGGCGCGGAGCACGCGCGGCACGAGCCCGGCGACGCCCAGCGACCTCGGCGAGACGCTGTTCACCTACCGCTGCGCCGACCCCGCGACAGGCGCCGTCGGGGTGTGCCAACCCGCTGCCGGGCGGTGGTATGTGCCGTTCGCCTCGTCGACCCTCAGTCGCAACCTCAAAGACCTATTTCCCAGCAATGACGTGAGTCAGGTCGCCAAGTGGGGTGGCCCCGGGGCGGGGCTGCCGGGCCAGAGCGTGACCCGCGTCATCGACGCCTTCGGCAACGTCACGAGCGAAACGTCGCGCACACTCAACGCCGACGGCACCGACAGTGGTTGGCGACAGGAGACGACAAACGTGTACGGTTACGATTTGAGCAGCCGCTGGCTCCCAGGCCGACTGTTGCGGCAAACCGTCAAGGCGTACGCACCCAATCAGTCGGTGGTGACGCGAACGACCGCGTACGACTACGAGCCGACGACAGGCTTCTTGTCGAAAGAAGTCGTCGCTGTCGACGACGTCACGCGCTGCTACGCAAAACTGTACGGCTACGACGACTTCGGCGGCATCGCGTCGACCACCACCCGCAACTGCAATGGCAGCGCGGGCACGTTCCCCGGCTCGGGGGCCGCGGTCAACACCGAGGCGTTGGCGCCTCCGGCCGGCAGCCTCGCACTCATCGCCCCTCGCACCTCGACCCACACGGTGACCTACGGGGCCGATGGCCGGGTCACGAGCCGAGACACGAATGCGTTGGGGCACACCACCACGACGGTCTCGCAAGACGGCTTGGTGCTGAGCGTTCAAGGGCCCAACGCGTTGACCGACGCCGCCGGAGCCCCCGTCTTCACGCGGTGGAAATACAGCCCGCTGGGTCGCAAGGTGCTCGAAGCCCGCCCCGACGGCAACGGCACCAAGTGGGTGTACGCGACCTGCGGCACGAGTTGCCCCGTGGTGGGCGAGTACACCGACGGCGACCCCGGCGGGCCCACCACGGCGGCGTACGCCGTCACCGAGGTTCAGGTCTTGGGCCCGATTGACGTGGCGAACGGCACCACCGGTGGCCCCAACGGCCCGACCGTGAAGACGTTCTATTCGGCCCTGGCGCAACCGCTTCGAACCGTGTCGCCAGGGTTCGACGGGGCTGGGCCGGCTCCCCTGCTGTACACCGACACCAAGTACGACCAGTTCGGCAACGTGACGGCGCAGCGCGGCCCGTACGGGGCGACACAGAATTGGTCGACGGGCCCGTGGCGCACGATGCGGTCTGACAAATTTGGGCGGGTGGTACAGACCGTCGCTTCGACGCAGCCGGCCGGCGACGGCACTCGACCGGTCAACCGCACCACCGTGGTACCCGACGGCCTCGTCGTGACCACCGTCAACGCCCTCAACCAGTCGACGCGGCAGACGCGCGACGTCACCGGCCGTTTGGTCGAGGTGCGCGACGCGAAGCTGAAGACGGTGACCTTCGCGTATGACCCATTCGGTGGCCTGGCCAAAACGACCGACGCGTTGGGCAACGTCACGCAGGTGCAGTACGACGCTTCGGGGCGCAAGCTCTCGACGCTCGACCCCGACCTCGGCTCGTGGACGTACGCGTACGACGTGCTCGGGCAAGTTCGTCGGGTCGTCGACGCGAAGCAACAGGCGACCGTGACGACCTACGACCTCTTGGGTCGGCGCCTGACCCGGTCAGCGCCGGGCTTCACCGCGTCGTGGGTCTACGATTCGTGCCCGCAGGGCGTCGGCCAGGTGTGCACGGTCGTCGGCAACGCGGCGACGCGCACGCACGCGTACGACCGGCTGGGTCGGCCCTCGAGTTCGACGCTCACCGTCGCCACGCCAGCGACCGGAGCCGCCGGCACCTACCGCGTGGCCATGACCTACCACCCGACCACGGGGCGCGTGGCCACCACGACCTACCCGTCGGGGCTTCAAGTGCGGTACGGCTACACCACCCTCGGCGCGCCCTTGACGCTCACCGACGCACTCGACGCGAGCAAAGAATATTGGCGGGCCACCAGCTTCGACGCGCAAAACCACCTCACCGGCCAGGTCTTCGGCAACGGCGTCGTCACCGCTGACGACTACGAGGCCTTCACGGGGCGCCTTCACCAGAGCCTGGCGACCAAGGGCGCGACCGTGCTGCAAAAGTTGACCTACGAACACGACGTGCTGGGCAACGTGAAGACGAAGGTCGACGGGGTGGGCCAAGACACGTCGGCCTATGGGTACGACGAGCTCAACCGACTCACCACCGAGACCCACCTGGGAGCGACCGTCACTTGGGCGTACGACGACATCGGCAACATCAAGAGTCGGTCTGACGTGGGCACGTACGCGTACAACCCGTCGGGCGGCTACAGTTTGCGCCCCCATGCCGTCATCGGAGTCACCGGCAGCGTCAACGGGGTCACCAACCCGGCGTACGGCTACGACGCCAACGGCAGCATGGAGTCGGGCGCCAACCGCACCGTCACGTGGACGGGGTTCAACAAGGTTCAGTCGATTTTCACCACGACCGGCATGAACCGGTTGGTCTTCTCGTACGACGCCGACCTCGAGCGTGTGCGCGAGGTCTTCGACAAAGGAGGCGTGCCGCAACGAACCACGACGTACGTCAACCCGGGCAGCGGCAGCGGCTTGCTGTACGAAGAAGAAGTGGGCGTCGGCGGTACCCGCCGCAAGCACTACCTTTCGGCGGCGGGTCGGGTCTTCGGCGTCGTCGTCACCGACGCCGCCAATGCCATCACCGACACCCAGTATTGGAACGTCGACAACCTCGGGTCGAACACGGTCGTGACGAACGCGACCGGCGCGGTCGTCGAACGCCTGGCGTATGAACCCTTCGGCAAGCGGCGAAATTCGAACGGCACGACCAGTGTCACGGGCGCAGTGGGGGCGAAGACCGACCGCGGGTTTACCCAGCACGAACACCTCGACGAGGTCGGGCTCGTGAACATGAACGGCCGCGTGTACGAGCCCGCGCTGGGCCGCTTCGGCAGCGCCGACCCACTCGTGCAAGCACCGGCCTTCACCCAGTCGCACAACCGGTACTCGTACACGTGGAACAACCCGCTCCGAATGGTCGACCCTTCGGGCTTCGAGGGTGACGAGTCGAGCTTCAACTACGCGCGCGACGGCATGCCGGCTGGAGGCACCGAGAGTTGGGGCTTCCCCGGGTCGAGTGGGGGTTCGATCTTCGGAGACGCCCCGAGCAACGGAGTCGTGCCCGCGAATACGGCGTCGGGCTGGCTGCAGCGCCTCGCCGAGCGGTGGGTCGGGTGGAACGTGGCGCGCGGCATTCGCGACATCAGCTCGGTTTCACCCGAGCTGGCGCGCTCAGACGCCTTTCAGACGGGGCTCCGTGAAGCGTTCGCGGTGTTGGGTTTGCGTGCGGCCGTGGGGTCTCTCGTCATTGGCTACAATTCGGCCAAGGGCGAAGTCGAAGCCGACGTCGTCACCATCGGCCTGAACGTCGGCGGTTTGCTGGTGGGCGTCGGTGCATTCGCCCGGCTCGCCCAGTTCGGCTCCGCGGCGCGCCTGGGAGCGGCCGGAGACCGAGTGATTTGGTCGCGTTCGTATTCACTCCAAGAAGCCGACGAGCTCTTTGGGAAAACGTTCGCCGCCGACATTGGCATGCGCCACATCATCGAACGCAACAACTGTGTGGCCGTCGCGTTCATGAACGCCGGTTTTGACGACCTGGCGATCGGCGCGCACCGGCTGCGACAGATGCGTTCCGGCCTCAACGGTGAAAACCTGGAATCCTTCATTCAGTACTTCGGTTACACCGGGCGAGAGGTAGGGCAAATCACTGCTGGCATTCCCAATTCCGCAGCCATCGCCGCGATTCGTGGTGCCGACCCAGTCTTCTTGGCCATGCCAAACCACATTGAACTGGTCAACATGGGCCCCATACTGACCGACCCGGCCCATGCCGCTGCGTTTCGAAGCTACTTCGCCTCGAAGGGTGGCACCGGCACGCTCTTCTCGTTGACGCCGCCAAAGTAGGTTTGAAATTCGAACCGCCCAGCGAGACACAAACGTGCGGTCGGGTTCGGCGCCGAAGGCGTAGACCTGCACCGCGTGTGGCGCGACGCGAGCCGCTTTACGCAAGAAGCGCGACTGGGTGTAGCCATCGGCATCGGCGCCAAAGGATCGCATGGAGCTGCTGCGCGGAACGGCGAGTCGCTTTCGGCCTGGCTCAAAATAAGACTGAGCCATGCCACTTGTGCGTTTCGCGCCCTTTTTCGACGCGCTCTGCGACGTCGACGACGCCGTGCACGAAAAGGGCATTGAGCAGCGCCCAAGCTGCTCGACCTCGCTCCCCTTGTGCAGCGAGAACAGCAGCGGCGTTGCCCTCCGACGACGCCGCTTATCTATCGTTGATCGAGCACGTCGAACGCCCTTCGGCGCGGAGCCTCGACGTCACCTCGTCGCGCTTGGGAACCGGTCATGGCGCGGGCGCTCGCGAAGAAGCCCCAAAGACCGCTTTCAAATTGAGTTCGGACTCTCCGTCGCAGGCGCACAGTGCGACGGAGAGCTGACGATTTGAGGCACCAAATCGATTTGGTCTTTAGGGCGTGGTTCGACTCTTCAAAAAGGCCAACCAGTGGGCCTCGGTCACTTGAGGCACGTTCTTCGCTGACAGCGCAAAGGCCCCACCGAGGTCGAGCGTGAGCACGTCGCTCTTCATCGGTGCCCACGGGTCGGGGGGCGGCGCGCCCACGGTGCTGCGACACCAGAGGTAAGCACCCAGCCGAACCAGGCCGTAGTCGAAGAGGTTGCTGGCCGCATTGGGAGCCCACGCGTTGGGTTCTGCCCGGTCGTAGATCAAGGTCAACGGCGCGGAGTCGCCCGCCGCGACCCAGATGCGGGTGTACGGCTTTTCGGCCTCGAGCGACGGCACGAGGTTGTTGAGGCGCACCTTCATGACCACGTACGCCCACTGACCGTCGGGCATCGCGACGTTCGGGGGCTTGGGGTTCCACACCAGGGTGTCTCGGGTCGAGCCCTGGTTCGAGTTGACCGAGAACGTCAGCACGTTGCCCGGCAGCAGTTCGACGTACAGCGAACTGTCACCCGCGCGAGACGTGCTGAGGCTGAACAGGTCGAGGTAGTCGTCGCCGCACGACGCGCCGGTGCCCCACTCCACTTTGCCCTGAAATGCAGGCGTCGGGGCGCGCAGCGAAAACGCCACCCACAGCTCGTCTTTGAAGGGCAAGTGCTTCACGTCAGCGCCGCCGACCGAGCTGTCGAAGGTCATCAGCGCACGGTGCGTCTGGTGGCCTTGGAGCGTGATGGGCGGCTGGCCTTTCACGAGTCGCGTGCGAATGACCCGAAGCCCCGTCTTGGAATCGACCACCGTGCCGAAACGAAACGGGTCGCCCGTGGTGTCGGTATCGTCTCGAAGGCCTTCGGGCGGCACCGCATTGAGGGCCACCGACTGACTCAGCGGCAGGCTGGGAGCATAGCGATCGTACAAATACGTGATCAGCAGCCCCCCTTTGGGGTCGGTCACCGACGATGACACCGAGCGGTTGAACTCGTTGCGAGGGTCAAGCCAGACGTGCGAATTCAATTCAGAAATTGACGTGAAGTCGAGTTGGCCAGCGTCGACCGCACTGCCAGCGTCGACCGCGCTGCCGGCGTCGGCCGCCTTGCCAGAGTCGACCGCGTTGCCGGCGTCATTGCCGGCGTCAACAGGGGAGGAGTCACCCGCGTCGCGGGCAGTGGTTCCTGCATCGAACGCAGGCCCACCTGCGTCGCGCCCGTCGAACATCTCTACTGCGGTACCCCAACACCCCGCGGCCAGCGAGGAGGCGCACATCACCCACCACCGGGCGCGCACGCTCACCGTTCACCACGGCGACGAAACACGCGGAGCAACGCAAAGAGAAAGAACACTGCGCTCACCCCATGCCCCGTTGCACACCCGCAGCCGACGCGGAGTTCACGGCTGACGACCCCCACACCCGCATCTTCACTTGTCGAGCCACCATCACTGTCAGTGCCTGCGTCACCACCAGCGCCCGCGTCACCACCAGTGCCCGCGTCACCACCAGTGCCCGCGTCGCCACCGGTGCCCGCGTCGCTGCCGGTGCCCGCGTCATTCCCAGTACCCGCGTCGCTGCCGGTACCCGCGTCGCTGCCGGTGCCCGCGTCGCTGCCCGTACCCGCGTCGCTGCCCGTACCCGCGTCGCTGCCCGCACCCGCGTCACCGCCAGTGCCCGCGTCGACTCTCGTGAACACGTACGGCGCGGTCGAATTCAATGAGACAATGACGGCACTCGCAAACGCGCCGCCACAGCCATTCGACAATGACCAGGTGTGGCTCACGCTCACACCGGCACCGCTCAGCGGCAGGGCCAACCCCTGGGCCGAAGGCTGTGTGGGCAGCGCCTCGTTCAAGGTGAACGTCGTTGTCCAAGGGGCCGACGCTCCAAACACCCAACTGGGCGTACAGTTGCGCACACTCGCCGCCGCGAACGCCAGGCCCGGGGAGGGCGGGCTCGTGCCGGCGTCGAGCGCGAGCACGAAGGGGTTCGACGCCGCGCCGTTGCCGGAGGTCTCGGCGCGAGCGCCAACCGAAATGAAGTCTCCCAGACCCGAGACCTCGGTGGCCCCCCACGAATACGCCAAGCAGCCGTCATACGGAGGCACGACGGTCACCGTGAACGGCGTGCCTGTGCTGGCGACCGCCGAGGTCGCGAAGACGTACGTGTCTTGGCTGATGGCGTCGGGCCCGTCGCCGACCAGTGTGTAGACGTGACCGTGGTTATCGAACACGCTCGGGGGCAAGAACTCAGCGGCACAGCCATTCTGCGCGGCGACGGCGACCACGATGTTGCTCCCAAGCTGCGGCGGCTGGGCAAAGGAGTCACTCGTCGACCCGACAATGGCGTAGTCGTACCGGCCCGGAGTCGAGCCTCTGACCACCACGGGGCCCGCGCCGGCGCCGACGAGGTTGCCGGCGCCCCGAAAGATCACCATCGAGCCCGTGGCTCCGGTGAGGTACGGCTCCTGGGTGGTCCACGTGAGCGAGACCGTGCCCGGGCTGGTGACCGGCCGAAACACGACCGCCATGCCGATGCTTTGCGATGACTGGCGGTTCTGGGCAATGCGCGACCAGCCGACCTCGGCGATGAAGTCATCGAGCGTCGAGGTACGGTTGCCGCCGTAGACCGCCACGGCGAGCCCGTCGTTGGTCATCGCCAGCGCCGAGGCGGTCAGCGTCTTCACCGCGTCATTGGTCTGCGCGGCCAGGCCGACCACATCGACCGGGTTCAATGGGTCGAGGCCCAAAACCTCGAAGGCCGCCCATTCGATCGCACTGGGGCTGGCGGTCGAACTCTGGCCAACCGTGACGGTGAACGGGCTGCCGCTGCGAACTTCGGTCGCGACAAAGACGTAGGTTCTCGCGAAGTCGGAGCCGTTGCCAAAGGTGGTGCCCGTGGTCGACGCACTCTCGGCGACCAACTGGTACGCATTGCCATGGTTGTCGGTCACGCCGCCCGCGCTCATGACGAAGGGGGCCGAGCCACCGTGATACCCCGCCACCGCCACGATGAGCGTGGCGCCCTCGCGTGGGGCCCCCAAAAAGGTGGCATTCGACGACGCCGAATCGACCGCGCGTGTTCGGCCCGTGGTCACCCCGACGGTGACATTCGCCCAACCGACGGCCGAGACCAAAGCCACCAAGAACGCCGAAGCCAGCCACAGTGAACGCATCACGCGGAGCCCTTCGCACATCAAAAGGAACGGTGAATCTCGACGCTTGCATGACTCTTGCCGGGCACCGATTCGAGCAACCGTCATCGCTTCGACGGCCCGTCGGCAGTTTCACACAACTTGTTCACTCTGCAATTCAGTCATTTGAATGGGTTTGAGACTTCGGTGCGCTTCTTGGCCGGTGGTGGCCCGGCGGCATTGCGCGGCTTTCGCTTGAGGGCGATGTCGAGCGACGCGCCGTGCTCCCCTGAGACGGTGGTTGAAAACGGCTCGTAGCCCGGCTGGGTGACGCTGACGTTCCACGGTTCGGGCCGAGGCGGCACTCGCACCATCAGCGGCAACACCCCGGCGTCGGCCCCGTCGAGCGCGACACGGGCACCGGCCAAGCCCCTGAATTCGAGCACCACTTCTTCGGGTGGGCGGGGCGCGACCACTTCAGCAGGTCGCTTGGCGACCACCGGCGCGGGTGCCAACGTAGGTGTTTGACCCACAGAGTCGGTGCTCGCCAAGTCACGCCACACCAAGAAGGCGACGCCTCCACTGAGAGTGACCAGCGCGGCGGTGGCGAGGGCCCAACGCGCTCGTGCCGCGCGCTCCTGGCTCGCCCCGAGACCACTCGACCATTCGGTCTGGGTGAACGACCACGCGGGCAGCCGTGACACGGTCTGGTCGACGTCGCTCTTCGACGGCTGGTGCTGGGCCACCCACGCCGCCAGCTCGGCCTCGGTCGCGGCAAACGGGCGCAACCGGCGCGCGATGTCACCCGCGTCGGCGACTCGCCGCTCGGGGTCGGCCTCGAGCATCTGGGTCACGACCGCGTCGACTTCACGGGGCACGCCCGCCACCGTCGTCGACGGCGGGGGCACGACCCGAAGCTGCTGACGCAGGCGGAGTACCGCCAAATCGCTCTCGGCTCGAAACAGGCGTTGGCCGGTCAGCAGCTCGTGAACCATGACCCCGAGCGAATACACGTCGCTGCGCGCGTCGGCCCGTTGGCCTTCGAGTTGCTCGGGCGCCATGTAGGTCAACTTGCCTTTGACGGCGCCGGTCGCGGTGCGATCTTGGAGCGAGTTCGCGGCTCGGGCGATGCCGAAGTCGAGCAGCTTCACTTGCCCCGAGCGAGTCACCATCACGTTCGACAAGCTGAGGTCGCGATGCACCACTTCGAGCGCAACGCCCTTCGAGTCGGTCGCGTGGTGGGCGTACGCCAGCGCCTCGGCGACCTCACACGCGATCAGGCAGACAATGCCGAGC
>JBGAIY010000216.1:0-13916 GCA_044225205.1 Myxococcaceae bacterium
GCATACCTTCTCGTACTCATGAAGAATGCGCATCTCGAGGCGTTCGCGCATGTCGGCGTTCAACGGGTGCGCAATGTCTTTGTAGGTGCCGTCTTTTCGCTTCTTGGCCGGCATGGCGACGAACAGCCCACTGGTGCCGTGAATGACCTTCAAGTCTCGAATGACGAAACACTGGTCAAGGGTGATGGTGACGTAGGCGCGAAGCCGGTCCTCTTCCACTGGGAAGATCTTCACATCGGTGATTTCCATGGACTGCCCCCCAAACTGCGGCGTGTCGACGGGCAGAATCTCCAATTTCGGGGGGCAGATGCAAGCTGCCGAAGTCGCATTTCTCACGTTAGAGCCGCTTGACTTACACGCCCCAATCGTTAAGGGTGCGCCGCCGTTTAACGCTTCATTTCGCAGGAGAATCGTCATCGCTATCGCACGCGATCAGAGAACCGACCGGCGCATTCGCGCCAAAGAAGTCCGTGTTGTGGGGCCCGCTGGCGAACAGCTCGGAGTGCTCCCCATCGACGTCGCTTTGGCGAAGGCCCAAGAATTTGGTCTCAACCTCGTCGAGGTCAACCCTCAGTCGAAGCCCCCCGTCTGCAAGATCATGGACTACGGGCGCTTCAAGTACGAAGAAAAGAAGAAGGCCAACGAGGCCAAGAAGAAGCAAGTCGTGGTCAAGGTGAAGGAGATCAAGCTCCGACCGAAGACCGAAGAACACGACTACGAGACCAAGATTCGCCACGCCCGTGAATTTCTCGAAGAGGGCAACAAGGCGAAGATCACCATCATGTTTCGCGGTCGCGAAATCACCCACCGTGAACTCGGCACCGCCGTGCTCGACGACGTGATTTCAGACACGAAAGACATTGCCATTGTCGAGCAGACGCCCCGGCTCGAGGGCAAGCAAATGTTCATGATCATCGGCCCCAACCCGAAGATCGCCCAACGTGCGCGTGACTTGCAGCGCCAAGCCCTCATAAACGCTGAAAAAGAGAAGGCCGAGCGTAAAGACTCGCCGTCGGCTCCTGAGGCGGTCGGTGCGGCGGGCAAGGCCACGGCGAAGCCTCCGGCGCCCGCGGCTCCCCCCGAGTCATAACGTTTCTGGGTGGTTGACAGGCTCACTGGGGCGGTGTAGCTGAGCCGCCCTTTCGTCGTTTTTGCGCAGCAGGAACTGTATGCCCAAGCTCAAGACCCGTAGTGCAGCCAAGAAGCGCCTTCATGTGAAAAAGAGCGGCAAGGTGAAGCACGCCAAAGCGTTCGCCAAGCACATGATGACGTTCTCGAAGTCGCAAGATCAGAAGCGCCGCAACCGCGGCACCGGCCACCTTCGCTCGATGGACGCGAAGAAGGTCATCAAAGAACTTTTCCCCTACGGGGCGAACTGAGCTGCTGCCGCAGTTCATGATGGAGAGTTGCCATGCGAGTGAAGAAGGGCGTCAAAGCGCGCCGTCGGCGTAATTCAATTTTGAAGTTGGCCAAGGGGTACCGTGGCCGCCGCAAGAACTGCTACAAGCGGGCGAACCAAGCGGTCGAGCGCGCGCTCGACTACGCGTCGCGCGACCGTCAGCGCAAGAAGCGCGACTTTCGCTCGTTGTGGATCGTTCGCATCAACGCCGCGGCGCGTGCCGCCGGCTTGAGCTACTCGAAGCTGATCGCCGGCCTGACTAAGGCGAAGGTCGCCATCGACCGTAAGATCTTGGCCGACCTCGCGGTGCACGACCCGGCCGGTTTCGGCGCGGTCGCCGCCGTGGCCAAGGCGTAAGCCTCGGTTCATCTCAGGTTTCGAAGTGAAGCGGGCTGCCTCCCTGACGGGAAGCAGCCCGTTTGCTTGTGTGTGGTGATGCCGCTTGGCTTAGCGCTTGAGCGTCATCAGCTCCTGCAACAACTCGTCGGCCGTGGTGACCGTCTTCGAGTTTGCCTGAAAGCCGCGCTGGGCGGCGATCATGCGCACGAATTCGTTGGCGAGGTCGACGTTCGACTGCTCGAGCGCGCCGCCGGTGATCGACGCGCGGCCCCCTGACGCCGCCTGGCCGATGGTCGGTTGGCCCGACTCGACCGACTGTACCGCGAGGTTGCTGCCGATGTTCTGCAGCTTGTCGGGCGAGCTGAACTGCGCGACGGCGACCGCGCCGATGGTGCGCGAGGTGCCGTTCGAGAACGCGCCCAGAATTTCGCCTTTGCTGTTGATTTGAATCGACGCGAGCGAGCCGAACGGAGCGCCGTCTTGGCTGGTGAAGGTGGTCGCCGAAGTCGAAGCAAACTGGGTCAAGCCGTCGAGGCCGGTGCCGCCGGCGCCCGTGTCAGACCCCAGGTTGAAGGTCAGCGGCTGGGGGTTGGTCGCGTCGATCGGGTTGAAGTTCGACGTTTGCGACTGTGACGACAGGCGGCCCTGCGCGTCGAACGTCATGGTGCCGTTCGCGATTTCGGTGGCGACGCCGGCCGTACCGCCGGTGAGCCCGGCCCCGTCGGTCATGGCGTGAAACTCCCACGCCCCGGCGCCCGTCTTTCGCCAATACACGTCGATCGTGTGGGAGTTGCCGAGCGAGTCGTAGATGTTCACGCTGCTCGAGAAGTTTGACGTGTTGGTCGGGTCGAGCGGGTCGAACGCCGCGCCTTTGACGGTGGCCGTCGAGTCGAGGTTCGCTTTGAAGGTGACGTTGTTCGTGGTGACCGCCGGTGAATTGAGCGAGCCCACCTGCAAGTCGCCCAGCGCCGGTTGCACGACGCCGCGCGAGTCGGCCGTGTAGCCCTGCACCTTGAGCCCCTCGAGGCTCGTCATGAACCCGTCTCGGTCGATCGTGAACTGACCGGCTCTCGTGTAGTACTGACCCTGCACGCCGTTGTGGTTGCCGGCCAAGACGAACGAACCGTTGCCTTCGAGTGCCAAGTCGGTCGCGAGGCCCGTGTTGGTGAGCGCCCCTTGGGTGATGATTTTCTGAATGGCGTTCAGCTTCGCCCCGAGGCCGATTTGGCCACTGCCCGGAGCGCCGATCATCGACTGCAGCAGTGCGTCTTCGAAGGCGGCCCGGCCCGCTTTGAACCCAATGGTGTTCGCGTTGGCGATGTTGTCACCCACGACCGACAGCTCGAGGCTGTTCGCTTGAAGACCCGACGTACCCGTATTCAACGCAGTGAGGAGACTCATGATTGTTGCCCTTTGTTGGTGACAGCAGTGGAAGTGGTTTGCGGCTCATTGATTTCGACAACGTCCGAGAGCCGAACTCGAACATCGCCAAGGAGAAGCTCGGGGTACCCGTTCGCGAACGTGACACCCGTCGAGTGCGCGCGCCCTCTCGAGTCGATGTCGACCGAGGCGCCGCCAATGTCAGAAGCCGTCAATTTGACCGAATAGGTGCCCGGTGGCATCGCCACGCCCTTGGAGTCCATTCCGTCCCACGAGAGGGCAACGGGCCCGGAGTCGCCGCCCGGCACCGTGATGGTGCGAATGGCTTTGCCGTTGGCGTCTGAAATCGTCGCGGTGACGGTGGCCGCCTTGCCTTTGAGGTCGCCGTAAATGGGCGAACCGCCCTCGGCGCCGATCGTGACCTTGTCGGTCTTGTAGAGAATGTCTTTGCCGACGAGGTTGGCCACGCTGGTCTGGTTGCCGGCGGCTTGCGCGACGAGCAACGCCTCGAGGTGGTCGTTCATGGTCGACTGTTGCTCGACGGTCGCAAACTGGGCCAGCTGCGCAATGAAGGCCTGGCTGTCGGTGGGCGACGTCGGGTCTTTGGTTGGCCAGCTGGGCGACGAGCAACTTCAGTAAGAATTGGTTCTGCCGAGCCTTGTTGCTTTGAACCGCGTCGCTCGAAGCCGAAGTGCCGATCGCGCCGATGCCGTCGATTTGTGATGCCATGGTGGCCTGCTTGAAAGTCAAGCCCTGGAACGCCTTGAGGCGCGAAGTCGGCGGGGTGGTGTGGGGCTGGTGCGCGGCGCAGGGCGTGAGCGAAGCGCTCGACACCCCGCTCGGGCTCGTGCCGTTGGGAATGCGACCGGGAGCCCGACTGCGATCAGTCGCTCGTACCGAAGAGTTGAAGGCCAGGCCCCCGGCCAAGGCCACGCGCAGGCCTGCGCCTTGCGCCGCGGTGCTCGGCGACTGGCCGGTCGCGCGGGCCGGCCGCGCGCAGAGACTGCGACGCCGTCGTTCACTTTGACCTGAATCGAGAGGCGGCCCGCGTCGGCGGTTTCGACCGAGACGCGAGCGACCTGAGGCAGCATCACCACTCTGAGCGACGGGTCTTCGCCCAACGAGGGAGGCAGCGCCGACAGGGCGGCGGCAAACCGGCCTCTTCGTCGGCGGCGGTCGCCTGGCCCACGAGCTCGCGCAGTCGCCTGGTGGTGTTCTGTACTCCCCGGCCGCTACCCCTGCGCGACAGGGTCGCCGCAAGCCGCTTGGCTGCTGGTCAGCGCGCCACTTCTTCGTCTCGAAGGCCATGATCGCCCGGTTGCTGGTATGACGGGCGGCGCGACGCCGGTCGACCGGCAGCCGCGCTTTCGCCGACGAGCAACGCCTCGAGGTGGTCGTTCATGGTCGACTGTTGCTCGACGGTCGAAAACTGGGCCAGCTGCGCAATGAAGGCCTGGTTGTCGGTGGGCGACGTCGGGTCTTGGTTGGCCAGCTGGGCGACGAGCAACTTCAAGAATTCGTCTTTGCCGAGCTTGTTGCTGCCTTGAACCGCGTCGCTCGAAGCCGAAGTGCCGATCGCGCCGATGCCGTTGATTTGTGATGCCATGGTGGGCTCGCTTGAAAGTCAGGCCTTCACGTGAACGCCTTGAGGCGTCGAAGTTTGGGCGGGGGTGGTGTGGGGGCTGGTGCGCGGCGCAGGGCGTGGAGCGAAGCGCTCGACACCCCGCTCGGGCTCGTGCCGCTGTTGGGAATGCGACTGGGAGCCCGACTGCGACTGGGTCATGTCGAAAGAGCCCATGGCCAGGCCCTCTTTGGCCAAGGCCACGCGCAATTCGCCTTGCCGTGCTTCGGCGAGCGGGGCCGCCGGGCCGGTCGCGCGCACTTCGGCGACGCCGTCGTTCACTTTGACCTGAATCGAGAGGCGGCCCGCGTCGGCGGTTTCGACCGAGACGCGAGCGACCTGAGGCAGCATCACCACTCTGAGCGACGGGTCTTCGCCCAACGAGGGAGGCAGCGCCGACAGGGCGGCGTTCACCTTCGTCGGCTCATTCACGAGCTCGGGTGCAGTCGCCCGGGTGGCGTGGTTCACCCCGGCCGTCACCCCCGCGCCGACAGGGTCGGCCGCTTTCGGGTTGGCCGGGTCGCTGCCACTCGTCTCGAGGCTGTTTTCACCCCGGCTCGCGCTGGTGGCGCGACGGGGCGGCGCGACGTTGTCGACCGCAGCCGTGCCCTTTTCGGGCTTCTCGCTCTTCGCGGCGGCGGGGTGTGGCGCCGCGGGCAGCGCCACTGGGGTGGGTGAGGCGGGCGCGCTTGCAACCACCGGGGGAGTCAGGGCAGCCAAGTGCTCCACGGTCATGACTTGGCGCTCTGCGCGTGGGCCGGCGTGCGATACCGAAGAAAGTTTCGGCTCACCCTTCAGATCTTCGCGCTCGGTGTCGATGTTCTGTTCAAGCCGGGGCAAGACCAACGCGGTGACGACCGCGGCAGGGGCTTCGGCGAGGGGGCGCAGTACCGGGGGGCCGGCTGAGGCAAGCTCGCGCAGCGCGTCGACGCGTGACGAAGACATGGCTGAAAAGGCCGACGACGACCCCACAGCCGGAGCCGAAGCGACTTCGAGCACGGGCGCAAAATGCGCAGCCCGAATGGTGTCTTCGTCGACTGCTCCAACAAGGGTCGACGTGCGAGGCACGAGCTGGAGCGGCTTCGCCTCGCCAGAGTCGTTGGGGGCTTCGCCTTCATCGACCTGCGCCCACGCGACTTTGGCCATCGGCTTCTTGATGGAGGTCGGACCGAAATGAGGGCGCACCACGCGAACGGTGGGAGTCGTGGCTTCGGCGTCGGGCAACGCGGGCACGGCGGCTTCTTGGTGCTCGGCCGACGACGTCAAGGGAGCGACTTGGGCAACGTCGGGCTGCTGAAGCACCGCAACGGCTGTGGCCGGCTCGGCGTTCGCTTGAACGAGTGGCTCCCGCATCGGCGTCGCGGCCATTGCCAGCACGGCCGTGGCCGGCTCGGCGCTCGCTTCAACAAGTGGCTCTCGCATCGGAGTCGCCATGGCCAGCGCTGGCGGCCGGTCGAGTGTGGTCGCCGGTGGAGCGAACGACCGCGGCTGCGCGGCGCTTTCCTGTTCGAAGGTGAGCGGGGCCCGGGGAGCGCTCAACTCCAACGGCGCGGCAACGCTGGCCTGTTCGCTTTCGGCCACCTGGCCCAACGCGGCGCTCGACCCCGCTTCGACGTCACCCTGCTTGAACTCGGCCGGGCGCGGCCCGTTGGCCGGCGTCGGCA
Source organism: Myxococcaceae bacterium (assembly GCA_044225205.1). GTDB lineage: Bacteria > Myxococcota > Myxococcia > Myxococcales > Myxococcaceae > JAEUJT01. The sequence continues at coordinate 6,404 of JBGAIY010000216.1, forward strand.
ACGCCGTCGTTCGCCCCGGAGGCCGATGCCACGCCTGTGGCTGCTGCGCCGCCGAACTCGGCTTGCTGGCACGAAGGTCGTCGTCGACCAACTGCGCAACGAGACCATGGCTCGGGGGCCCCGCCGTTCCCTGCGGTGACGGGCTCGCCCGCTGCACCGATGGCGTCTGTTCTCCGCGTGGTTTCGGAGCCTCCACCCGAGGCGGGGGCACGGCTTGTGTGGCCGCCGGTGAATGGCTCGCGAACGTCGCCAATGCGAATTTGACGTCGGGCCAACCAGCCGTTGGCGCCGCGCTGGGAGCCCATGGCGTCACTTCTTCATGAGTGACCGAGACTTGCGGCGGCTGCCCGCTCGACGTGCCTTCGGCGAGCGGCGCGTCGGCTGACGCGACGGCGACCTCGGGCACCGTCACGGTCTTGGCGTCACCGCTTGGCGCGACGGTTGGCTGGCGTCGCGGCTCGGTGGTTGGCGCACCAGGTGGGGCGGTTTCGGCCGCGGCCAGCAACTGCTCGAAGGCACTGGTGGCTGACGCCGCCGTTTTCACGGCCTGGGCCTCGCTCGTGGTCTTCGTCAACAACGTGCTGGGCACTTGCAGCTTCACGGCTTCGAACCTTTTGCAGGACTCGTACCGGGCATGTTCGCCATCATTGTGACCAGGTCGGCCGCGAGCTCTGGCTTGAGCCGGTCCATCACGGCGCCGGCTTCGGTCGGCTTCATGCGCTTGAGGAGCGCCGCGGCGAGTGGGGGCTCGGTGCGCTGAATCATCGCCGCCGCCGCTTCGGGCTTCATCGCCTTCATCGTCTTGGCGATCGACTCCAAATCGAGTTGCGCGGGCGGGGTCGCGGGGGGCTTGGTCTTTTCACCTGCAGGGGCAGGCGCCGCGGGAGCAGGGGCGTCGGCACGCTTGGCGAGCAACATTTCAAGCCGTTCGGTCTCGGCTCGAAGGGCGGCTCGAGACTGGGCCACGTCGGCCGCCAACCGCTCGAGCTGCGACTTTTCGGCTTCAAACGCCTTGCGATCGTCGTCGAGCTTCTTTCGCGCGGCGTTCAGGTCTTTGCCCGCTCGGGTCAGCTCGCCGCACAACGCAGTCTTGCTGAGCGCGGGCGGAGTCGGCGCGGCCGGCTCGCCGACTTTGGCCTCGGGCGCCTTCTTCTCGGTGACGGGCGCCTCCGCTTTGTCGGCCTTGTCGGGCTTCTCGTTCTTCTCGGCTTTCTTGGGGGGCTCATGCCCCGTGACGTGCGGCGCCTCGGCCGAAGGGCTGGCGACTTCGGGCGTCTTCGGCGCCGGCGCGGTCGGTTCCTTGGGCTCGGCGGGCCCTGCCAACAACACCAGGGCGAGAATGTGCTCAACCACGCGGCTGCTCCCGACGCGCAGCAGCCGGCGGGCGCGCCGGTGTCTCCGGAGGGGTCACCGCTTTCCGGAGCTGCGCCAAGGTCTGAACCAAGTCGAAGACTTCGCCAGGCCCTTGTCGGAGCAATGCATTGAGCGGGCCGACGCACTGGAGGGCGCGGTCGACCCGAGGGTTCGAGCCGGCTTGGTAGGCGCCGACTTCAATGAGATCAGCCGCTTCTCGGTAGGCAGCGAGCACGTCGCGCGCTTGGGTGGCCAGCTCTCGGTGCGTCATGGTTGTGACGTCACTCATGCAACGGCTGACCGACGCCAGAACGTCGACGGCGGGAAAATGACCGGCGTTGGCCTTGATTTCGCACGAAGTGCCCAGCGCGACGCGCGGCAACGTCGCTTCGATCACCAGCCCCGTCGCACGCACGATTCGACCTTGCACCACGACGCTCTCGGCCGAGCGCAGCGCCCGCCGTACCTTGTCGAGGTCGATGCCGGTCGTCACGTCAGGGCTCCAGGGTGCCGAGCAATTCGCGGCGAATTTCGTCGAACCGCGTGGCCAGCCGACCGTCGACCGTGTGGTGCTCGGTTTCGACGACGACGTCACCCACGCCCAGGCTCGGGTCGGCGACCACTTCGACCCGCCCGAGCGTCAAGTCGGCGCCCGGCGCGTCGTGGAGCCGGGCCACGTCACCCGGGCTCAGCTTGATCACCGTCTTGTTCGCGTCGCCACTCGTCGCACGGCGCTGCGAATGAGCGAAAACAACGGTTCGAGGCTCGTCGTCAGCTCGCGTTCGACAACTTTCGCGCCACCAACAGCCCGATTTCGAACGAGTCGGCGCGGGCCTGTTCGGCCAGCCGCTCGCCCTGTGCGCGAAGCGCCTGAATCGCCGCCTCGACCTTCGGTGCTCGGCTTCGCCGGCACGACCGAACCCATCGGCGCCGTGGGCAGCGGCAGCGGAGGCAGCTCGTCGAACCCGGCGCGGGTGCATCGCCCCGGCCGTCGCCACCGGGGCGGGCATGGGGCGGGGCGCTGGCGGCGGGCCGACGCGCGCCGGCGGTGGGGTCGGCAACACCCGCGACGGTTCGTTTGGAGCCGCCGCCCAGGCCACCGGCCGGAGTCGACTCGCGTCGGGCTTGCGCTCTTCGGCTTGGTCGGGCGAGTTCTTGAGAAATTCGGGGCGGCGAATGTCGGGCATGGCGGCCTTTCGACTCAGAGCATTTTGTCGGTGGGCCGAACGATGGTGATGCGGCCTTTGTCGGCAGCTTCGATGGTGATCTTCGCGATCTCTCCCTGCGCCGCTTCGACTTCTGACAACTTGACTGGGCCCATGGCCGAGAGGTCGTCGGCCAGCAACTCCGCGGCGCGAGAAGACATGTTCTTGAGAAACTTGTCTTTGACCTCGGGTGAGCCACCTTTGAGCGCCACCGTCACCTGCTTCATGTCGAGGTCTTTCATCAGCGTCTGGAGGTCGCGGTCGGTCAAGCGCACCAAGTCTTCGAAGGTGAACAACTTCGAGCGCAGTTCGGCCGCCAACGGCGCGTCGTCTTTCTCGATGTTCGACAGAATGTCGGTCTGCTCGGCGGCCGGGCTGCGGCGCAATATTTCGAGCGCGGCGTTGCGCCCGTCGACCTTGCGCATGCCTTCAGCGACGAGGGTCTGCAGTTCAGAGGTGAGGGCCTGGCGAACCTCGCGGAGCACTTCGGGGGCAATGGCCTCGACCACGGCCATGCGGCGAACGACCTGCGAACGCATGCTCGAGGGCAGCCGGTCCATCACCAGGGCGGCTCGCTCCGGGGTGAGCGAGCTGAGCACCAACGCGATCGTCTGTGGCTGTTCGCGGGCGAGCACCATCGACAGCGATTCGGCGTCGGCGTCGGCCACCGGGCCCAACAGCTCTTCGGGCATGTGAGACGGCGGGGTGGCGTCGAAGGTGCGCTTGACGGCGTCGGCTCCCAAGACCTCGGTGGCGATGCGGCGAAGCATTTCGTCACCGCCGAGCGCGTCGACCCCAACGTCTTGCATCGCTTGTATGAAGGTGTTGAGCGCTTCAGGCATGGCGCCGCCGCCCTGGCGCTTCAAGTCGCGTGCGCCCAGAGCGACTTGGCGAACTTCGACTTCGCCCAGTCGCCGAAACAGGTCAGCCGCGAGCTCTTCGCCCAAGCTCAACATGAGCGCCGCCACGCGGGTCGCGCCCGGGCCTGGCTTGTCGATCCACGGTACGTTGGCGGGGTCGGTCGTTGGTACGGCTGCGTTTTGATTAGCCACGGAGCACCTGGGGTTGTTTTTCGAGGTCTTGGCTCAGCCACGAACGAATGAGCAGAACGGCGCGGTCGGGGTCGGCCCGAACGATGGCGCGGGCGCGTTCTCGCAGCTCGGCCAGCGGGTCGACCAAGACCGGTGCTTCGTCTTTCTTCTCTTCGCCTTCGCCCAGTGCGCCGGGTTGCGCGACACCGTTGATGGCGTCTTTGGCCTCGAGCGCAGAAACGGTCGCGCCCGGTGACAACACCAGGTCGGGGTGAGCGCCTTGCGACGGTTGTGAACGGCGAAGAAGGCAGCGGCGGCCAACGCCAGAATCGCGGTCGCGACCGTCGCGTAGACCCAGACCGGCGTCTTGGCGGCAGCGGCGGCGGCGGCCGCGGCGGCTTCGGCCTTCGGGTCGACCAATTCGGAGTGACCGAAGAGCTGGCTGGTGATTTCGAACTGGTCGCCGCGCGCCTCTTCGAAGCCCACGGCCTTGCGGGCCAGTTCGCCCATGCGGGCGACTTCGGCGGCTTCGCGAACCTTGCCCTCGACCCCGTCGACGACCACCGCCACCGACAACTTCATCAACCGGGGCACCTTCGCGACCGTCGTGGTCGTCGTCTTCGAGACCTCGTAGTTCTTGACCTCGTCTTGGCTGTTCGACGACCCCTGTGTCGTCGGGCCGGTCGTTTGCGCCGGCTGCTGCCCGGGGGTGTTGGCCTGGGCCCCAGCGATGCCCGCGTTCGTCGTTTGCTGGTTCTGGCTGTTCTGCACTTGCTTGCGCTCGCTGCGCAGCACCACCGAATCGGGGTCGTACGCTTCGGCGTTGCTGCTCACCTGCGAGGCGTCGACGTTCGCGCTCACCCGGGCGATGACGCCCCCCACGCCGACGACCGGCTCGAGCAAACCGACAATTCGCTGCTCGAGGTCGTGCTCGAGCTTGCGCTGGTACGACGCTTCTGGAGAGTCCCACGCTGATTCTGAGGAGAGCACGGCGCCGCGGCCGTCGAGCACCGTCACCGCGTCGGGTGGCAGCCCCGACACCGCTGACGACACCAAGTGTCGAATGCCGGCCAATTCGCGCTCTCCCAACACCCGGCCCGGCTGCAGCACGACGACCACGCTCGCCGAGGGCTTTTTGTCTTCGTCGCGGTACAGCCCTTTTTCTCCCAATGACACGGTGACCCGGGCACTCCGAACACCGCTCAAGTTGCCAATGGTGCGGGCGAGTTCGCCTTCAATGGCCCGGCGCAGGTGAATTTTCTGGGTGAATTCGCTGACCCCCAAGTCGCTTCGGTCGAACAGCTCGAAACCGACGCCACTCCCCCGGGGAATGCCAGCGGTCGCGAGCAAGATGCGTGCGTCGTAGACCTTGTCGGCCGGTACCGCGAGCGCCGAACCGTTCGCTTCAATGCGCGAAGCAATGCCCGCGTTGCGCAACATCGACATCGCTTCGTTGCTGTCTTCTTGGCTGAGGTTGGTGAAAACGTACTGGTAGTCGCCCCCTCCGCGGGTCGCCACCCCCACGCCAACTGCGGCGAGCAGGGCCACGCCCGCTCCTGCGAGGAGCGCGAGGCGAATGCCCGCTGGCAATGCCGCCAACCGTTGTGGCAATTCGCGGAGCTGTTTGAGCAGGCTTTCCATAGGCTCACACCGACATGCGCATCACTTCGTTGTAGGCATCGATGATCTTGTTTCGAACCTTCATGGCGACGCGCATGGCGACGTCGGCCTTTTCGAGCGCGAGCATCGTCTCGTGGAGGTTGCCCTCGCCCCCCGCGAGTGCGTGGCTTTGCGCGTCGGCCTGCACCTGCAAGTCGTCGACTTTCGACACCGCGTCTTTCAGCGCGGCGCCGAAGCCCTCGCCCGAGCCGGCCGCTTCGGGCTTTTCGACCACGACGCTCGGCGTTTCGACCGAGCCCAATGACATGGGTTTCATCGCTCATTACCTCCCAATGTCGAGTGCACGCTGGGCCATGCCTTTGAGGGTCTCGACCGCCGTGGCGTTGGCGTCGTAGCCACGCGAGGCCGTCATCAGGTTGACCGTCTCGCTCACCGGGTTCACGTTGGGAAACGTGACGAACCCGTTCGGGTCGGCGTCGGGGTGCCCCGGCAGGTACACCTTGCGGCCCGGGGTAGGGTCTTCGACCACCTGTTGCACTTGCACGCCGACCGCACCGCCGTCGTCGCGCGCCCCGGTCGCCGCGTCGAGCTGGGCTTCGAATGGCACCGCCGCCAGCACCGGGTCGTGACGCCGGTAGGGTTGGCCGTCGGGCCCGCGCGTCGACTCGGCATTCGCCAGGTTCGACGTCGCGACGTTGACGCGGGTGCGCTGTGCCGACAAGCCCGTGCCACTGATCTGCAATGCGGTCAGAAAGTCCATGGTTCAACGCCCTTTCAACTCAGCCGACTCCGTCTGAAGCGACGTACTTGAGAATCGCCAACTTCTTGCCCACCGCCCGCGCCGAGGCGCCGTAGAGCAGGGCGTTGCGCGAGAGCTCGACCATGGTCTTGTCGAGGTCGACGCTGTTGCCGTCGAGCCCGTTTTCTCCCTGGGGCGCGAGCTTGATGAACGACTGGGGGTCGGGTGGGGTGAGGCCCCCCACGTCGACTGGCAGGTGCCCCGGTTCTACGGGGGCCACTGACACGTGGGCTGGTTTCGGCGCCTCGGCGGCCTTCAGCGCGGCGCCAAAGTCGAGGTCTCGCGAACGGTAGCCAGGGGTATCGACGTTCGCCAGGTTGCCGTTGAGCACGTTTTGGCGCTGCAACCGAATGTCGAGCGACGACTGAAGGCGTTCGAGCGTTGTGTCGAAGAGCTTCATGAGGCCTCCAACGCGTTTTCACGGGCCGCGGCCGGAGGGCCATTGAGTTTTTGTCGCAGGGTGCGCAGCCCGATGCCGAGCAACCGCGCGGCGTGGGTGCGGTTGCCGTTCACTCGGCGCAACGCTTCGGCAATCGCCACGCGCTCGAGGTCGGCGAGCGACAAGGGCAGGTGGGGAGGAAACCCGTGGTGGTCGGGCACGGCCGACACCGTCGGCAAGGCGAGCTCGGCCCGGCCCAACGTCGCTTCACGCGCCCGAATCGCCGCTCGTTCGAGCACGTTCGCCAACTCGCGCACATTGCCGTGAAATTCGGCCTGCTCGAGCGCTTCGACGCCTTCGTCGCTCAAGCGGAGGTCGCCTCTGCCCAATTGCCGGCCGATGTCGGCCAAGAGGGTCTGGGCCAAGGGGCGCAGGTCGGCCCGGCGCTCCCGCAGCGGCGGCACCCGAATCGGAAACACGTCGAGCCGGTAGTACAGGTCTGCACGGAGGGCGCCGCGCTCGACCAGTTGGCCCAAGTGTCGGTTCGACGTCGCCACCAGGCGCGAGGCGTGGGGGCTTTCGATCAGGCGCAGGAGGTGACCCTGTTGTTCAATGGTAAGTGCGCTTATTTCGTCGAACACCACGGTGCCCCCGTGGCGGAGGGCCGCTTCGGTCTCGGTGACCGAGAAATTGCCGCAGCGTATGAACGTCAGCGGCGCGGCGGCCCGCGGTGACTCTCGGTGTATCAGCTGGGCGATCAGTTCTTTGCCCGTGCCGCTCTCGCCCACCAACAGCACCGTCGTCGGGGCGGCGGCCACGTCGAGCGCGGCTGACAGGGTTTCACGCATGGCGTCGCTGGCTGCAATGAGGTCGGTCATCGGGTGGGCTCCTGTGCACTGTCGGCGACCGCACGGCTCCTCACCGCCGCGGCGCGCGCCAGTTCGTTGCTCAATTCAACCGCCGTCGACAGCTGCGCGAGGTCGACGGCCGCCTTGGCCGGTTTGGCGTCAGCACGGGCCGCCCGGCTCGGGTCTTTGCCCAGGGCGGCTCGCACCGCCGGCCAGCCCGCGCCCGTACGTCGCCCCAACCGCCCATCGGCGTATTCGAGAATGAAGCTGGCGCGCAC
>JBGAIY010000217.1:0-13240 GCA_044225205.1 Myxococcaceae bacterium
GTTGGGTGGCTTGGGCGCCCGGGCCGCCGTGAGAATGATTTCTCTGACTTCTTCGAGCCTCGGTATGGGCCTGAGCAACTGTTCGGCGACGGTGGGCATGCGCTCGACCATGGCCCGCTCGTCGTCGGTCAAAGGCCTCCCGGCGTTCACCTTCTCGGCGGTTTCGGTGGGCAGCATCATCGAACCGAGTTGCGAAAGCATGGTGGCGATTTCGAGCTGCCAGCGGTCGAGCAAACCCAGCTCTTCGGCCACCTGGGTCACGATGCCCTTCAAGCGGGTCGCCCGCCCGAACGAAAGCGGGCTGGCCAGGGCCAACACGTCGGTGAGCGTCTTGATGCAGCCGTGGAGGGTTTGCTCGAGCAAAACTCGCTCTGAAATCATCAGCCGGTGCAGTTCTGCGGCGGAGTCGACGGCGGCCATCAGCGCGTTCGGCGGGCACGGCTTGGTCAAGAACCGAAAGATCTGGCCGTCGTTGACCGCGGCGATGGCGGCTTCGAGTTCGGCGTGCCCGGTCAGCAGCAGCCGAACCGCGTCGGGCTGAATGGCGCGGGCCTGCTTGAGCAACTCGGCGCCATTCATGCCCGGCATGCGCATGTCAGAAATGATGACGGCGACGTCGCGGTGCACCCGCAGGTGTTCAATGGCCGAGGGGCCGCTCGGCGCCGTGGCGTATTCGTACTTTCGCCTCAAGTGCAACCCCAGCCCCTCGAGCACTTGGGGTTCGTCGTCAACACAGAGCACTTTCGGTCGTCGGCGCGCTTCCATCGTCGAGAGGCCTTTCACGTTACCCGGTGCCCGCGGCTGGTTCGGCGTGGGCTTGGGGTTGGGGCTGGGGCGAAATCAACGCGCGCCAGCGTTCGAAGTCGGTCGCGTATCGCGGCTCGCGCCGCAGCGCGGGGTCAAGGCGTTGTTCGAAGGTGTCGGGGCCCGTCGCCACCGCGTCGGCCACGTGCAGGGCGAGCAGCAAGTCGGTGGGTTCTCCGACGAGCGTCATGGGGTGGTGGTGGTGGGCCACGCTTTCGACGATCGAATGGGGCAACCCCCAGGTGCCCAACAGGTAGGCACCGACCTCGGCGTGGGTCACTCCCATGACCTCGAGTTCGAGCTCTTGCTGGGCACGACCGCTGTGCTGCGCTTCGAGCACCGCCCGCTCGAACTTTTCAGGCACCCCCTTGGCCATGATCACGTGACCCACGTCGTGCACCAGGGCGGCCGTGAAGGCCTCGTTCGCGTTGCTCGCCGTCTTCACCAAGCGCTTGGCCAGCTGAGCGACCGTGAGGGCGTGCTGCTGCAACTGCTCGAGCGACCAACCCGGCGGCATCTTCACGTCGCCCGCCATGGCGAACGTGCCCACGTTGAGCGCGAGCGCCTTGATGAGCTCGATGCCGAGGTACGAAATCGCGTTCTGAATTGACGTCACCCGTTGCGCCACGCCGAAGTAGGCCGAATTGACCAGTTGCAACACTTTGATGACCATGGCCGTGTCTTGCTCGACGATTTCGGCGAACTCTTTCAGGGTGGCCGTCGGCCGGCTCGCCGCTCTCGTCAACAGCATGTAGGTCTGGGGCACCGACGGCAGCTCGGTGAGCCGGCCGATCGTCGCGCGAATGTTTTGGTCGTTCAGCACGTCGTGGAGCTGCGCCACCCGCTCGATTGCGCGTCGCAACGCGTCGGCGTCGCAGGGCTTGGCGATGTATTGTTGCGCGACCGGTATGGCCCGCATCACCGCGCCCCGCTCGGCGTGCCCCGACAGCACAATGCGGGCGGTCTCGGGGTACTTGGCCTTGATCAGCTCGAGCAACGCGGCGCCGTCGACGCCGGGCATGCGCATGTCTGAAACCACGACGTCGAACGAGGCGCGCTCGAGTTCTTTGATCGCCTGCTCGCCCCCCACGGCGAACACGAGGTCCCACCGTTTGCGATCGCGGTACAACAGGTTCTGCAGCGCGGTCAGCATCGACGTCTCGTCGTCGACGAAGAGAATGCGCAACCGCCGGCCCTGCTCAGCGCTGGTCACCATCTCGCCTCCACCGTTCAAGCGTTCTCCGCCCCACCCGGTCTGTGCTGACACAGACCTGCACACCGTGTTCCCAACGGGTGGGTCAGCAAGAATCAAGACAAGGTCGGGCGCCCCGGGGTCATGACTGCCGCGCCGGTAGCTTCGCACCCGGGTCGGGCCCAAGCGGTGCAAACCGCGAAAGTGAGCGGCGGCGACTGGTTCGATGCGGGTGTTTTGTCGGCCCGCTCACCAGCTGGTCATGGTGTTGACCTTGCAGAGGTCGGTGCATGTGAGCCCTCTCGAAACGCTACCGCCCGGCTATCGCCTGCTCGAGAGCCTGTACCGTGGCGTGCGCTCGAAGGTGTACCGCGCGCAGCGCGAAGTCGACGGCCGCGTGGTGCTGCTCAAGGTCGCCCCCGCGGTCGGCCCGCTCAACCGCGACGAAATGGTCGGTCGGCTCCTGCACGAGCTCAACGTGCTCGAGACCGTGACGTCTGACTCGGTGGTGAAAGTGCTCGGCTTCGTCGACGACCCGGTCGCGCCGGCGCTCGTGCTCGAAGACACCGACTCGGTGTCGCTGCGCGAGGAGTGGGACCGCCTGCGCCCCGACTTCGAGACCACGCTCGAGGTCGCCGTACAGGTGTTGGCGGCGGTGAAGCAAATACACGCCCACGGCATCATTCACAAAGACCTCAACCCGTCGAACGTGGTGAGAAACGCCGACCGCCATTCGCTGCACATCATCGACTTCGACTTGGCGACGGAGTGGAACACGTCGCTGCCGCAGTTTCAGCCGCCGACGAGCCTCGAGGGCACCCTCGTCTACATCGCCCCCGAGCAAACCGGCCGAACGAACCGCGGAGTCGACTTTCGTTCTGACCTCTATTCGGTCGGGGTGATGCTGTACGAGCTGTTCTCGGGGCGGGTGCCCTTCTCCTCAGACGACGCCCTCGCGGTGGTGCACGCGCACATCGCCGTGACCCCGCCGGCCCTGCACCAAGCCGGGGTGCCCAAGAACGTGTCGGCGGTGGTGATGAAGCTCTTGGCCAAGTCGCCCGAGGCTCGGTACCAGACCGCGGCGGGGGCCGAGGCCGACCTGCGCGAATGCGTCTCGAGGCTCAAGAACAATGACGATTCGGTGTTCGAACTCGGCCGCGCCGACGTATCGGCCGAGTTTCACCTGCCCAACAAACTGTACGGCCGCGAGACCGAATTGCAGCAGCTCCAAAACGCGTTCACGCGCGCGGCGGCCGGAACGGTGGAGACCGTGTTGCTCGCCGGGCCTTCGGGCATGGGCAAGACCTCGCTCGTACGCGAACTGTTTCCTTCGATCACGAAGACGCGGGGGTATTTCATTTCGGGCAAGTTCGACCAGCTTCGCCGAGACGTGCCCTACAGCGCGTTGGTGGCGGCGCTCAACGAGCTGACGCAGCAGTTGCTGTCAGAAAGCGAACAGCGCTTGGCGCAATGGCGCGCGAAAATTCAGGCCGCGGTCGACGGCAATGGTCAAGCGTTGGTCGACGCCATGCCCTCGGTCGGTCAGATTCTGGGGCCGCAGCCGGCGCTCGTCGAACTCGACCCGGCCGCGACGCAGCTGCGCTTCAACACCGCGTTCTTGAACTTCGTCGGCGTCTTCGCACGCCCCGAGCACCCCTTGGTCGTGCTGCTCGACGACTTGCAGTGGGCCGACCCCCAGAGCATTCACCTCATCAAGACGTTGCTGCTCGCCGAAGAGACCCGCTCGCTGTTGCTGGTCGGTGCTTACCGCGACAACCACGTGCTGCCAGGCCACGCCCTGCACGACGCGCTGCGCGCGCTCGAACAGCGCGGCGCGACGGTCAGAACCATGGCGGTGACGCCGCTCGCGCTACCCAGCGTGACCCAGTTGGTGGCCGACGCGACGCACCTGACGGCCGCCGAGGCCCAGCCTCTCGCCCAAGTGGTCGTGCGCAAGACCGGGGGCAACGCGTTTTTCGTGCGTCAGTTTCTGGCGACGCTTCACCACGACGGGCTGCTCGCGTTCGACCAGGCCCACGGCCGCTTCAGGTTCGACTTGGCGAAGATTCAAGACGCCGGCATTTCTGAAAACGTCGCCGACCTGTTGGCCGAAGCGCTGGGGCAATTGGCGTCGCCGACCCGCCGGCTGATCGCCTTGGCCGCCGCCATTGGCAACCGGTTCGACCTCGAAACGCTCGCCATGGCCGCGGCCGAGCCGGTCGACGTCGTGCACCGGTCGCTCGAGCCAGCGCTCCGCGCCGATTTCGTCATGCCGCTCGGCGCGCTCGAGTACGACCGAACGACCGGGGCGATGGTGTTTCGCTCGTTCGCGTTTCAGCACGACCGCATTCAGCAGGCCGCGTACGCGCTTTTGACTCCCGAAGAACAGCAGGCGCTCCATTGGCAAATTGGCAGCCTGTTGCTCGCCAACAGCGACGCCGGCGACGTCGAAAAGCGCTTGTTCGACATCGTGGGGCACTTGAACCGGGCGCCCACCCACGTCGCGAACGCCCCCGAACGCCTCGCCGTGGGGCTGCTCAACCACCGCGCCGCCAAACGGGCTCACGCTTCGGCGGCGTACGCCATTTCGGCCGACTTCAGCCGCTGCGCCACGGCCCTGCTCGACTGGGCCACCACGTACGACGCCCAATTCGACGCGCACCTCATGCTGGCCGAAGCGCTCTACCAAACCGGAGCCATGACCGAGGCGCTCGCCGTGCTCGATGTGGTGCGCAACGAACCCACCGTGTCGCGGGCCGACCTGGTTCGGGCCGAAGCGCTGCGGGTCACGCTGTTCGTTCACCGCGGTGCGTGGGCCGAGGCCGTCGCGGCGACCCGGGCGACCGCGGCGATCATGGGCATCCCCATTCCCACGGCTCCGGCAGAGCTCGAAGCGTGCGTCAATCAGAACATCGGCGACTTGTTGATGCAGCTGTCGGCACAGCCCATCAGCGCCCTGCTCGAACTGCCGCGCATGAACGACCCCGAGACGACCGCGCTCATGGGGCTGCTCATGAACTGCATACCAGCGGGGTACCAGACCGAACCCCTGCTTTCGGTGCTGCTGTCGGTACACCTGGTTCGCTTCTCAGTCACCATGGGCAACTGCGAGGCTTCGGCTCGGGCGTACGCCACGTTCGCCATTACGCTGCACGCCCTCGGCAAATTCGACGAAGCGTATGACATGGCGAACCTCGGCATGGCCGTCGCCAAAAGGCTCGACGCGCGGCCCATCGCCCCGTCGGTCGAGTTTCTGTATGGCACCTTCGCGGTGCCCTGGGTTCAACCCCTGCATGTCGCCATCGAACACCTTCGGGCGTCGACCCGCATCGCCCGCGACGTGGGCGACTCGGTGCACGCCGGGTACTCGTCGGCCGTGGCGCTCAGCTATTCGCTGCTCAAAGGCGACCTGCTCCAGCCGCTCATCGACGACGCGCGCGCTTACCGCCAGCACTGCCTGCAAAACAACGACACGGTCGCCGCGCACATGATCGAGCGGAGCCTGACGCTCGCCCGCGTGTTGATCGGCGATGTGCGCGTCGACATGCCCCTGAACGAGCACGACAGCGACGCGAGCGTCGTGGCCCGGCTGCGCGCCGAGAACAATTTCACCCAGCTCCACGGCTTTTACCTCACGCAGGTGCAGCGGTGGCTCGCGGTGGGTCGCCCGGCCGACGCGGTGGCCGCCGCCGAAGCCGCCCGCGCGTTCGAACACGCGGTGCCCGGCCAAGTCGCCGCCGTCTTTCTTCACTTTTACGAAGCCGTCGCGCTGACCTCGCTCAACGCGCCCCTGGGCGACGCCCAACGCGAGACGCTGCAAAAGCACCGCGCCCAGCTCGCGTTCTGGGCCGCCCGGTGCCCCGCCAACTTCGAGGCCATGGCGCACTTGGTCGAAGCCGAGTGTCTGCGGCTCGAGGGGCGGTGGCAGGTGGCGTTCGACCGGTACGACGACGGCATTGCCTCGGCCGCCCGGCATTCGCTTCGGTCGATTCAGGCGCTCGGGTGCGAGCTCGCCGGGCGGTTTTGGTTGGGTCGCCAGAAGCAAGACTTCGCGCTTTCGTACCTGCGCAAAGCCCGTGACGCCTACGGCCGCTGGGGCGCCGTGTGCAAGGTGCAAGCCCTTGAGCAAGAGCACTCGGCCATCGCCCGAACGGCGTTCTCGAGCACCTTTGGGTCGACCGACGAGGCGTCTTCAGAATCGCTCGACGTCGTCGCCATTGCGAAAGCGGCGCGGGCCTTGTCTCAAGAACTCGACCGCTCCCGCCTGCTCGAACGAATGATGAACATCATTTTCGAAAACGCGGGCGCGCAGCGAGGCGCGCTCGTGGTCGACCAGAAGCGCGAATGGGTCGTGGTCGCGTCGAAGGGGGCCGACCACGCCCAGGTGCAGCTCGAGCCGACCCCGCTCGACGACGCGACTTGTTTGCCCGTTTCGGTCGCCAGGTACGTGCTGAGAACCGGAGCGAGCGTGGTGCTCGACGAACCCCGCAACGACCCGCGTTTCGCTCACGACCGCTACCTGCGGGCCGAGCAGCCCATGTCGCTGCTCTGCATGCCCGTGCGCCTCAAAGAGCAGCTCGTCGGGGTGTTGGTGCTCGAAAACGGGTTGCTGACCGGCGCTTTCAAGCCGGCCAGCCTCGAAGCGCTGTCGATTCTCACCTCCCAAATGGCGGTTTCGCTCGAAAACGCCCGGCTGTTCGCCGAACTGGGAGACTACCGAGACCGCCTCGAAGATCTGGTGGCGGCGAGAACCCAGGCGCTGACCGCCGCGAACCAGAAACTGCAAGAGGCCGCCATCGAGCGCGAACGCATCGAGACCGACTTGCGCCTCGCTCAAAAGCTCGAGTCGGTGGGGCGGCTGGCCGCGGGGGTCGCCCACGAAATCAACACGCCGGTGCAATTCGTTTCAGACAGCGTCGCTTTCGCCCGCATGGCGTTCGACGACATCGCCAGCCTCGTTGTCGCCTACCGCCACCTCAAGCGGGCGGTCGACGCGAGTGAGCCCCTCGGGCCGGTCACCCGCGAGGTGACCGAACTCGAAGAACGCGCCGACCTCGACTACGTCATGGCGAACTTCGCCCCGGCACTCGCGCGCGCCACCGAAGGGCTGGAGCGCATCACCAAGATCGTCAGGTCGATGAAGGAGTTCGCTCACCCCGAACGCAAAGAACGTTCGCAAGTCGACCTGAACCGCGCGGTCGAAACGACACTCACGGTCGCCGCGAGCGAATACCGTTACGTCGCCGACGTGCAGACCGAATTGGGCGTGCTGCCGCCGCTGACGTGCCAGGCCGGTGAAGTGAATCAAGTCATTCTGAACTTGGTCGTCAACGCCGCGCACGCGGTCGGCGACGCGGTCAAAGGCACCGATCGCCGAGGCACCATCGCCGTGCGCACCCGCCAGGTCGGGCCCGAAATTGAAATCGCGGTCAGCGATACCGGCACGGGCATACCGCTTCACGTGCGCGACAAGATTTTCGACCCGTTCTTCACCACCAAAGAAGTTGGCAAGGGCACCGGTCAAGGGCTCGCGCTCGTGCGCTCCGTCGTCGACAAACACGGAGGGTCGATTCGCTTCGAAACCGAACTCGGCCGGGGTACGACCTTCTTCGTGCGCTTGCCCGTCGAGTCGAACGAGCGCGCGACGGTCGAACCGGCCGAACCGGTCGCCGCATAGCGAGCAAGGTCATCGCCCGTGGTACACCGGTTCGCGCCGCTCGGCGAAGGCGCGCAGGCCTTCGAGCCGGTCTTCGGTGCCGAGCGTCTTCTGGTAGTGCCGCTGTTCGAGCTCGAGCGCTTCGTCGAGGCCCAGGTGCTGCCCTTCGTCGATGGCGTGCTTCGCCGCGCCGACCGCAATGGGCGCGTTGAGCGTGACCGTCTTCGCCAGCGCGAGCGCGTCGTCGAGCGTGCCGATGCGGTTCACCAAACCGATGCTGCGGGCCTCGTCGGCCCCGACTCGGCGCCCCGTCAAGATCAGGTCTTTCGCCGGGCCTTGACCGACCAGCCGGGTGAGCCGCTGGGTGCCACCACCGCCAGGTATGATGCCCAGCTTCACCTCGGTCAGGCCCATTTCGGCGCTCGGGTCGATCACCCGCAAGTCGCAGGCCAGCGCGAGCTCGGTGCCGCCGCCGAAGGCCGCGCCGTTGATGGCGGCGATGAACACGCAGTCAGACAGCTCGAGTGAGCGCAAGGTTCGGCGGAGCGACCCGAGAAACACCTTCACGTCGGCCTCCGACATGGTCGCCCGCTCTTTGAGGTCGGCCCCCGCGCAAAACGCTTTCGTGCCCGCACCGGTCAGCACCACCGCCCTCACCTGACGGTCGCTCGAGACCCGCGCCACCAGCTGCTCGAGCTCGCTCACCATGGCCCGAGACAGCGCGTTGCGACGAGCTTCTCCGTCAATGGTCCACTGCTCCACGGCGCCCAGCTGCTTGATTCTGAATTCAGACATGCCGAGACGTATACAACACGCTGGCCTATGTTCTGCCGCGCATGAACGCTCGCGCCTGGTCACGTTGGTACCGCTGGTCGCCCATCGTCGCGGTCTTGGCATTGACGCTCGCCGGCGCCGCGTTTGGCCGGGTCGGCGGTGGCGAACACTACAATTCTGGCCGGAGCGACTCGTCGAGCGACGGCGGGGGCGACGGAGGCCTCATCGCCCAGCTGCTGCTCGAGCTGGTCTTTCGGCACCCGTGCATCGGCATACCGGTGGTGCTGATCGTCATTGGCGTTTACATTTACCTCAAGCAACAAGAGGGCTCTTCGTCGACCCGAAAGGCGCTCGACGCCGCAGAAGCCCAGCGCCGAACCACCGTTTCTGCTCGAGACGTCGACCGGTGGGTCGCCGCGCTCAAGGCCAAAGACCCACAGTTCGAGCTGATCGCTTTTCTCGACCGAACGAAGAAGCTCTTCGTCGAAGTGCAAGACGCGTGGTTCTTGGCAGCGGCTGCTCGAGGCTCAGGGCCTGCGCGACGCCATCGCCGACGTTCAGGTCGTCGACTTGCAAATTCTGGGGCTCTCGCAAACGCCGTCGTTCGACACGGTTCATGTGCGCATCAAGGCGCAGCTGCGCGACAACGACGCGCCCCACACCGTCACCGACGAACAGGCCCGCCAACTCGCCCGCGCCAAGCCGCTCGAGCCGTTCACCGAAGTGTGGAGCTTCGTGCGGCGACCAGGCGCGCAGAGCAAGACCGACGCCGCGCAAGGCAACTGCCCCAACTGCGGCGCCCCGTTCGCCGGCGGCGCCTCGAATCAGTGCGAGTTCTGCAAGGCGATTGTCAATTCGGGCAACTACGACTGGGTGCTCGCCGAAATGACCCAAGGCAGCGAATTTTCAGCCGAATCGGCCGAAACGTTGCCGGGGTGGCAAGAGGCCCGCCGCCGTGACACCGACCTGGCGACCGAAGCCCTCGAAGATCGAGCCTCTCTTTGCTTTTGGAAATGGGTCGACGCTCAGGTCATGGGCGACGCGAGCCGACTCTCGAAGGTCGCTGAGCCGAGCTTCGTCGAACGGCTGAGGGCTGACCTCAGCGCCCTCGCGAGCCAAGGCCGACGAAAGGTCTTTCTCGAATGCGCGGTGGGCTCGGTCGACACCCGCGCCATCACCGAGCACGGCGCTGAAGAACTGGCCCACTTCGAAATTCGCTGGAGCGCGCGCGCCGGCATCGGCCCAGTCGGCCAGAAGCCGCCGAACGTGCCCTCGGTGCCGAACCGCTGGGTGCTGACGCTGCAACGCTCGGCCAATGCCACCACGGCCAGCAGCAACGGGTTGTCGACCTCGCGGTGCCCCAACTGCAGCGCCCCACTGTCTGACAATGGCACCGTGTCGTGCGAGTACTGCGGCACCATGTTGGCCACCGGCGAGCGCGACTGGGTCATTCGCCAGTTCTCGACGTGGGAAAGCTGGGTCGCCTCGAGCCACGCGCCCCGCACGCCGAGCGGCCAGGCGGTGCATGCCGTCGCCCCCCGGGTGGCCGACCAAGAAGAGCGCCAGCGACTGTTGTACGTCATGGCCGCCATGGCCGCCGCCGACGGCGTCGTCGACGAACGCGAACGCAAGCTGCTCAAGATGTGCTCAGACCGCTGGGGCGTGCCCTACGCCAACGTCGAGCTGGCCCTCTCGGCCGGCCCCGGCTTGTTCGAACGGCTGTTGCTCAAGGGCAGCGTCGAAGCCGAACGCTTCTTGGCCGAGCTCGTTCAAATGGCGCTCGTCGACGGGCGCATCGACCGCAAGGAGCGCCAAATGCTCGAAGCCGCCGCGGCCCACTTGGGCGTACCCGACAAGCTGCCCGCCCTGCTCCAGTCGCAGTCGGGTGCGGCGGGGTGAGCCACGTTGCCCAGAGTTCTAGGGAGTCGGCTGCGTGCCGACGAAGAGGCTCTTGAAGCCGCCGCCGATGTGCGCCTGCCGCAGGGGTTCGGGGTTGTGCACTTCTTGGCCGACGTCGGTCGACAGCAGCACCCAGCTGGCCCGGTCGTTCCACTTCGAGCCCCAGACTTGCGCCATGTGGTCGTCGGTCACGTGGGCCGGGTCTGAAAGGTTCAGCTTGCCCGCGGCCACCGCGCGCATCGAATTGAGCAGCTGGGCGAAACTGATGGTCACGTCGAACGTCTTGTCGGCGAACGGCTCGTGGGCCGTCTCGTCGCCTTGCGAGGTGTAGAGCGAGACCCCCGCGGCGTCGGTCACGCTCTGGCCGCTCGGCTTGACCGGGCCGTCGACCACCGCCATGCCGCCCTGCCCGGGGTCGAACCACAACCCGCCGTGTTGAAACCAGCCCACCTTCGACCAGTCGGCCGTGTTCGCTCGCTTGATCGCGGTGTTGAACAGGTACTGCAGTTGGTTGGTCTTGCCCTCACGTGCCGCCACCACGTTGATGAAGGTGGTGGCGATTTGTTGCTTCGCCTGCACCGTGTCGTCGCTGCCTGAACCGACCTCCAACGAGCCCACCGTTTGCCGACTCTGAATGCGCGCCACGCCTCCATTCAGCCAGGGCTGAATCGGGTCGGTCGCTTGCCACTGCTGCCGAAAGGCCACGAACGAGCCGACGATGCCCGCGTTCGCCCCCTTGCCATTCTGGCCGCCCTGGCCCCAGGGCCCGAAAAAAGCGGTGCGCCCGTCGCTCTGCTCTCCGCTGGCGGTCAGCATGCCCACGCCGCCACGCGCATCGTCTGGGTTGACGAAAATGGTCGAAGCGCCCGAGCGCGACTTCGCCGACGGGCTGCAGATGTCGGTGTTGCCAGACGGGGTCCAGCTCAGGGCGGGCGTTACGGCGTTCACCGGCAACCCGGTCAACGCAGACAGTTCGGCCAGCCGCTCGGCGCTGACGGGCATCACTGGCCCTTCGACGTTGCTCGCGCAGTCGACCGGTTGACCAAAGAAGGTGGCCTTCATGCCCGGTTTGAGAAACGTATTCGGGTTGTCAGGGTTGTACGCCGTGTACGCCGGGGTGCCGCCTTCGACCACGCCGCTCAACGCATTGGGTTCGGCCAACCCGGCTGAGGGTTTGAACAGGTGTCTGGGCCTGCCAGAGCGGGGGGCGGCAGCGGGGCGGTTCGCGCCCGGGGTCGTCGCCCCTCCGCCGCAGCCGGTCAACGCCAACGTCAACGCCAGGCCCGAACCGAGCATCGGCGCCGCCACGACCACCCCGACGCCCGCGACCGCCACCCCGGCCACGCCCGCGAGCGCCAATTCACCCACCTCGCCTTCGAGTTTTGCGACCTGGCGGGTGACTCCCATGGCCTGCGAAATGCTCTCGGCCAGAACGGCCCGCGCCTCGGGCGACAGTGGGCCCCGGGCACTGAGCGACTCGTACTGCCGCTCGATGTTGCGAATGAATTCGTCACGTGAGCGAGCCGCGCCGCGCGTCGCGCCCCCGGTGAGCCAGCCAGCCACCTCTTTGATGACTCCCAGCCCCTCGGCAGCCGACTTGAGCTTCGCCAGGTCGGCCAATTGCGCACGCAGCTCAGCCTCTGACGGCACGCCAGAAACGGGGTCTCCCTGTTGCCCACCAAAGCGGGCGAGCGCCGCCAGAGCGGGGCCGTTTTCGCGTGAAGCGGGGCCGCGGCCGCCCTGCGCGAAGGCGTCAACGACGACCGGCCCGGCGGCCTGCGCCCCGGTCGCGTTCGCCTCTGGGGTTTGGGCTAAAACCGAAGTCTTTTCGGTGGGTTGGGTGGCTCTGCCGCTGCCAAGACTCGTGCCCGTTCGGTCGATCACACAAGCTCAATGGCCCGAACCGGCCAAACGTTCAGGAGTTCGGCGCTACTCGAACCACTTTCCACTGGCCCGCTTCTCGTATGAGCGTGAACGACTTCTGGGCGCCCAAGCTGAGGCTCGCTCGAGAGGCCGAAATGGCCATGGGGGCCTGGAGGCTCGCTCGAATTCGGGCGAGACGCTCTTTGGCCAGCGGCTCGGCGTCGAAATCGGCTTCGAGCCGCTGCGGCGTGTAGCGATCGCGCAGCGCCCCGGCCAACAGCCCGTACGCCGCCGCGAAGTCGCGCCGTTCAGCCGCTTCGAGAAAGGTCGTCACGGTGACCCGCGCTTCGGCTTCGACTCCCAGACCAGGCGCTTCGGCCGTGACCGGGGCGGGCGGCGTCGGCCGCGGTTCGCTCACGACCGGTTGCTCGTGCGCACAGGCGACCAGCACCAGCGCCCCCGCGACTGCTCGGTACGGCGTTCTCGTCATCGCGTGCCTCCGTCGACGCCGGCGTCGCCCGCTTCGGCGAACATCAGCGCCTTCGCATGTACCATGAACATCGGTGGGTCTGGCAGTCGCGCAGACGCGAATTCGGGGCCGGCGTCGGGCGGCTGCTTCAGCGCCGGCTTGGTGCGGCCGAACGACGACACCAGCACCACGGCCGAAACAAACCCCACGATCATGCCGATCATCAGCTGCCGCGACATGCGTGCGCTCCTACCTCAAACATGCTCTACAGCGGGCTTCCATGACTTCAGGCCCTCGTACGATTCGCGCGCCTCGTGGCAACACCCGCACCTGCAAAGGCTGGGTGCAAGAAGCCGCCATGCGCATGTTGATGAACAACCTCGACCCCGACGTCGCCGAACGACCGGCCGACCTCGTCGTGTACGGCGGCACCGGCAAAGCCGCGCGTGACTGGCCCGCGTTCGACAACATCGTCAAAGCGCTCCAGTCGCTCGAAGACGACGAGACGCTGATGGTTCAGTCGGGCAAACCGGTTGGCATTTTTCGCACCCACGTCGATGCGCCCCGGGTGCTGCTCGCCAAT
>JBGAIY010000218.1:0-13454 GCA_044225205.1 Myxococcaceae bacterium
GTAACGTCGGTGGTCGACGCGTGGCACACACTCGCGAAAGAAAATTGCGAGGCGACGCTGCTGCGCCACGAGCAGCTCGAACCGGTGTACCTGGCCAAAGCCCGTTGCCTCGACCGGCGCATGATCGAGCTCGAGACCTTGGTCGACGTCATCGAGCACGCGAACGAGGGCGCGCTTCGCCAAGCCCGCGACGCGGTGAACGACCTGGTGCCGCCCTCGGTCTGTTCGTCGCCCGCGGAGTACGACGCGAAGAACGACCGGCCCGAAAACCCCAAGTTGGCCGAACGGGCCGACGCGCTCGAACGCGGGCTCGCGAAAGTCGACGCCCTCATCGACCTGGGCCAGCTCACCGAGGCCCAAGAGGCGGTCTCGCCCCTCATCACCGAGGCACAGGCCCTGCCGTGGCCGACGCACGAAGCCCAAGCGCGGCTGTTCTTGGCGCAAATCAAGCGGTACACCAGCGCGCCCGACTTCGAACCCAACCTCCGAGCGGCCTGCGCGCTGGGGCTCAGCTCGGGCAACGACGCGGCAGCGGTCGGTTGTGCCCACTTGATGGCGACGACGCTGCTTCAGCACGGAGAGCGGGCCAAAGCGCTCGAATGGCAGTGGCTGAGCGAACGGCTGCTCGAGCGCCGGCCGGCCGACGAAGAAATGCGCGAACAAATCGAGGGGGCCGCTTCGCGCTTCGTGTCAGACACCGACCCCGCGCTGCGCCTGCACAACGAAGCGGCGTACGAAGCCGCGCGACGGTTGCACGGAGAGCAGCACCTGCACACCGCGACCAGGCTCTTCAACCTGGGCATCGTCGCCGCGGCCGAGCTGAAATTCGACGAAGCCTTCGCCCTGATGCGCCGGGCCATTGCCACGAACGAGGCGCTCTTGGGCGCCGACCACCTCGCGGTGCTCGACCAAAAAACGCTGCTGGCCGACCAACTCGTGCGCCGAAAGAAAATGGCCGACGTCGTCGAACTGCTCGAACCGATCGCCGCGACCGTGAAGTCGGTCGCCGGGCCGAAGAGCCGCGTCTCGGCGCGCCTGCTGCAGTCGCTGGCCGTCGCGTACCACGACCAGGGCAGAACCACCGAGGCGCTCGAGCTCAACGCCGAGGCGCTCTCGGTGTACGGCGAGCTGAAGGTGCCCCGGTTGCAGGCGTTCACCCTGCTCGACCGCGCCGACATGGAGGCGTCGCGCCACGAGCGCCTGCGCGCCAAGGCGCTGCTCAACGACACCCGGGCCTTGCTGGCGAAGAACTTCGGGCCCGACGACCCCGACATTTTCTCGGCCTACGAGCAAGAATGCGCCTTCGAATTGACCGGCGGCCACCCGGTCGAAGCGCTCGCGGCGTGCGAAGCAGCCCTCAAAGGTCGCGAGCAGAGCCACGACGAAGCCGCGGTGGGCTTCGTGCGCTCACTGATGGGGCGGGCCTGGGCGGCGCGTCAGAACGACGCGCTCGCTCGGCGCGAACTCGAGCTCGCCATTCATTCGCTCGAGGCGACCCACCTCGACGACGACGAGCTGGCCCGGGCGCGGGCGGCGCTCGCACTGGTCGCTCAACGGTCGCCGGGCGTCGCTGCGCCGAAGAACCTCGGCCCCCAGTAACCCCCCGCGGCCGGTTGCGGCAGAGGGCCCTACGCACCAGAGGCGCTCTGCGTTCTCGCGCAAGCGATGGCAGCTCAGCTCAGACCGTACTGACCGCCGAGCTGCTCGCAACCGTCGACGCGGCCGAAGCCTCGCGCCCACCGCAGAAGGCCCGCGCATCAGAGCCGCTCTGCGTTCGCGGCGCAAGCGATGCCGGCTCAAGCACAGGGTACACGAGGACCTACTGCCGCCGAGCCGCTCGCAACCGTCAGCGCGTGCGCCGAGCTCGCGCCCACCGCAGGGTGCATTCGAGGCGCTCTTGCGTTCGCGCGCAAGCGATGCCAGCCCAGCTCAGCACGTACTGACCGCCGAACCCCTCGCAACCGTCAGCGCTTGGGCGACGGCCCGGGCATCGGGTCGCCAGGAGAGGCCGATGCGCTGAGGTCTGACGTCGCAGCGGGGAGCGACCCCAAAACCGCTGCGGGCGCGGGTCGAAGCATCGAATTTCGTTGAAGTTCGAGTAGCGTGCCGCGCCATGTTGTCGCGGCGCGACGTGTTGGTGACATTTCTCGGCACCGCCGCGGCGAACGCGGCGTGTCGGCGCCCGACCCCGCCCGAGGTCCCCGGCGCGCTCGTCGATCGCGTTCATGAAACGGGGCACTTGTTGCGCGGGGCTCCGTTGCCCAGAGCCACCAGCGACGCGGCGCCCACGCTCGACGCGCTCATCGTCGGGGCCGGAGCGGCGGGCTTGTCGGCGGGCTGGCGCCTGCGCGGTGCGGGCCTCAACGACTTCATCGTGCTCGAAGTTGACGACGCCATCGGCGGCACGGCCCGGTCGGGGCGCAACGAAGTGAGCGCCTTTCCCTGGGGGGCGCATTACTTGCCGACGCCCCTGAGCATGCACGGCCCGGTACCGAAAGTCCTGCAAGAGCTGGGCGCCATCACCGGAGTCGACGACACCGGCGTGCCCACGTTTCGCGAGGAGCTGCTCATTCGCGACCCCGACGAGCGGCTCTTCTACCGAGGCAGCTGGTACGAAGGCCTCTACCTGCGCGCGGGGGCGCGCGACGAAGACTTGGCGCAACTGCGCCGCTTCGAGCAAACGATGGGCACCTTCGCCGCCGCCCGTGACGGCAAAGGTCGCAAAGCATTCGCCGTGCCGCTCGAATTGGGCAGCGACGACGCCGAATTCACCCAGCTCGACCGCACGAGCATGGCCGACTGGTTGGTCTCGGCGGGCTTCACCTCGCCTCGGCTCAAATGGTTGGTCGACTACGCCTGCCGCGACGACTTCGGAGCGTCGAGTGAAGACACTTCGGCGTGGGCCGGCATTTGGTACTTCAGCGCCCGACAACCCGGCATCGAAAAAAGCGACGGCTACCTGAGTTGGCCCGAAGGCAACGGGCGGTTGGTGCAGCACCTCGCCGAGGCGGTCGAACCCCACCGCGTGCGGCGGCGGGTGCTGGTGCACACCTTGAGCCCGGTGCCCGACAGCACCGACTGGTACGCGCATGCCTTCGACGCCGAGACCCGGGCCCCGCTTCGGTACCGCGCGCGGCAAGTCGTTCTCGCCACTCCGCGCTTCGTCGCCGGCCACGTCGTCGAACCGTGGCGCACCGAGCGCCCGACCTGGTTGTCGGCCTTCACCTCGAGCCCGTGGGTGGTGGCGAACGCGACCTTGCGCGAAGCCCCGAAGAGCCGAGGCGCCCCCTTGAGTTGGGACAACGTGCTCTACGACAGCAAGAGCCTCGGCTACGTCGTGGCGACCCACCAGCGCCCTCGCGCCGATGACTCGGGGCCCACGGTGCTCACCTGGTACTCCCCGCTCGTCGGCCACGACGTCGTGGCCGAACGGCAAAAGCTCTTGGCCACCACCTACGCCGACTGGCACGCCCTCTTCTTGGCCGACCTGTTGCCCGCGCACGTGAAGCTCGACCGCGCGCTCGTGCGCCTCGAGGTCATGCGCTGGGGTCACGCCATGGTTCGCCCGAAACCCGGCTTCATGTGGGGCGCCGAACGCCAAGCCGCGCAAGCATCGCTCGGGTCACTGCACTTCGCGCACACCGACTTGAGCGGCCTGGCGCTGTTCGAAGAGGCCAATTTTCACGGGGTGCGCGCGGCCGAACGGGCGCTCGCCTTGCTCGGGCGTCAGCCACCGACCTGGCTCTGAGCGCTGGGCATGCCCACCACCGTGCACAGGTGAGGGGCGCCGATCCTCCACTCCAGGCGCCAGACGACATCACCCTACCCCGGGGTGCTCGACCCACCCCTCGGTATTTCGGTCATCGCAACCGGTCGTGGTTGTTGGTCTCGTTGTTGAAACGCCAGGGCGCATGAACCGTTCGGCATGGGTGTTGGTCGCGACACTCACTGCGGCGTGCGAGGGCTCGGTGGTCATGCCCGCGGGCCCCAGCGCCGTGCCACCGCGCGACTTCACGCCGCCCACCGGAGAGCCGACACCCGGCCAAGATGCGTGCGAGGGCGTACCGGTCGCCGCCTCGACATCACTGCTGCGGCGGTTGAGCGTCAGCGAGCAGCGAAACACCTTGCTCGACCTGTTGGCGAACCCGTCGGTGTCACCGGCCTTGGCGAACCAAACCGGCCCCATCATCACCGAGGCCGAAGTCGAGCAACTCAACCTCGCCGTTCAGACCCTGGTCGCAACCAAGGGCCACCTCGCGTTCTTACCCTGCGACGCGGCCGGCCCGTTCGATGCCGCCTGCGCCGACGCGTTCATCGCCGACTTCGGTCGGTTCGCTTTTCGGCGCCCGTTGACCATGGCCGAGAAAGCCTGGCTGCGCGACGACGTGTACAACGCGACTCGCACCTTGCCCGACCTGAGCCCGGCGGCGACCTTTCGCGAGTGCATCGACGCCGTCGCGCAGGCGATTCTCCAGTCGCCGCAGCTGCTCTACGTGCACGAGACGGGGGTCGCCGACGCCTCGCTGCCGGCCGGGGTTCGCCGACTCGACGGCTACGAACGCGCCAGCCGCTTGTCGTATTCGCTGTGGGGTACCACGCCCGACGCGACCCTGCTCGAGGTGGCCGAAACCGGCGGGCTCGACACCGCCGACGGCGTGCAGGCCCAAGCCAAGCGGTTGATGGCCAGCCCGCGCTCGACCTTCGCGCTCGACGCGTTCGTCTCGTCGTGGCTCGAGCTCGACGGCAATTCGCACCAGGCCTCGCTGGAGAGCGCGCCGAAGAGCGCCGCCGCCTTTCCGTTCGACAGCCCGGCCTTGCGCTCGGCGATGCGGCGAGAAATCACCGCGCTGTTTTCACAGACGTTCAACGCGCCGGGGTCGTCGTTCAACTCGCTGATGACGAGCCGCAAGGCCTACGTGAACAAGTCGCTCGGCGCGCTCTACGGCGTGGCCGGAGCGCCGACGAGCGACACGACCTTCGCGTGGGTCGACCTCAAGGCCGAAGAGCGGGCGGGCTTGTTTACCCGCGCGGCGTTCTTGGCGCTCTATGCTCCCCAAGAGCAGAAGTCGCCGATTCGGCGCGGCGTCTTTCTCTACCGGCGCGCGCTGTGTCAGCCCCTGGGCGACCCGCCCGCGAACGTGAGCAACATTCCGCTCCCGGCGGGCGACCACCCGATCACCACCCGCGAAGAGTTCGAAGCGCGCACCGCGGCCGCGTCGTGCCAAGGCTGCCACGCGCGCATCAACCCCCTGGGCTTTTCACTCGAGAACTACGACGCCATGGGCCGCTACCAGACCCAAGAACCGGTCGTGTTCAACGGCGTGGCGTCGACCCTGCCGGTGAACGCAGCGGTGACGACGGTCGCCACCGACTTCACCGGCGCGCTCACCGGCCCGCTCGACTTGGCGCGCCAATTGGGCACGAGCGGCATGGCGCACGACTGCTTGGCCTCGACCTGGTTCGGCCAGACCAAAGTGGGCGCCCTGACCGCCGGAGACGCGTGCAGCTTGCAGCGCACCATGAAGCGCTTTCGCGAGACCGACAGCCTGAGCGAACTGTTGCTCTCGCTGGTCTCTGAAGACAACGCGCTGTTCATTCGGGAGAGCCCATGACGTCGTCACGGTTGCCGCGGCGGTTGGTGCTCCGAGGCTTGGGCGGCCTCGGCATTGCCTTGCCGTTGCTCGAATTCACCCAAGCGCGCGCGTACGGCCAATCGATGCCGCCACCGCTCCGGTTTCTGACGTTCTTCGAGCACGGCGGCACGCTCACGAACCACACGGCCGGTGTGTACGGGTACCCCGGCTTCACCGACGGTACCAGCGAAACCCAGAACATGGACGGCTGGCGCCCGACCAGCAAGCCGGGCGAGCCCCTGGCGCTGGGCGTCATTCACCAACCGCTCACCGACGCCGGCTTGACCCCAGACGTCGTCGTCGTTCGTGGCATCGACAACAACGCCGCGATGGAGCAAGGCGATTACGGCTCAGGCCACGGCATCTCGAACGTCACGATTCTGACCGCCGGCAAGGGCAAGCAGCCCGGCGAGGCCGACGACAAGTCGGTGGCCTACAGCCCGTCAATTGACCAGTACATCGGCTCGAAGTGGGGGGCTCCGCCGGGGGGCTTGGCGACCGTCAACCTGCTGGTCGACGCGCACAACTACGGCACGCCCTTTTACAAAGGCCCCCAACAGACGGCTTCTCAGTATTCGACGGCGCAAGACGCCTTCAACAAGCTCTTCGCCAACGTCAAGACCGGCACTGGGCCCGACCCCGCCGTCGTGCGTGCCCAGCTGCTGCGCCGGAGCGTGCTCGACGGCGTGTCGAAGGGTCTCTCGCAGTACCGAAACCAACTCACCGCACAAGACAAGCGGTCGATTGACGCACACCTCGAGCACATTCGGTCGATCGAGGCGCGGCTCCAACCGGCGCCGGGCTTCGTTTGTTCGAAGCCGGTCGTCACCAGCGACGACACGATACCCGAGCGCGCGACGCTCATGGTCGACATCGCCCTCGCGGCCCTGCGCTGCGGTGTGACGAGGGTGATGAGCCTCGAAATCGGCGACTACCACATGACGTGGGACCCCACGCCCCTGCCCTTTGAAGTCGCCTACGACATCGGCCACTCGCTGCACCACATGGCGCGCGACTTGGGCCAGACCGGGTCTTTGAACGTGGCGCACCCGACCTGGGTCGGCCCTTGGCAGCAAGCCATGGTGCGCAACCGCCAATTTCGCTCGCTCATGGTCGCGCGCCTGCTCAAGGGCCTCAAAGACTCGCCCGAGGGCACCGGCTCGATGCTCGACAACTCGCTGCTGCTGTGGACGAGTGAATTCAGCAACGGCTCGAATCACCTGGGTTCAGACATGCCGATGCTGCTGGCGGGCCGAGCGGGTGGAGCGCTCAAGACCGGCCGTTCCCTCAACTACAATACCCGCGCGGCCACCGACGACTTGACGACAGAGTACGCGTCGAAGAGCACCACCAACAACCTCTACATTTCGTTGCTCAACCTGCTCGGCTTCGCCGACACCACCTTCGGCGACATGCAGTACGCGCGCACCCCCGGGCCGCTGGCCGGCCTCGCGTAAACCGCGGGCGAGGCGTTGGTCGCTCAACGGTTCAACGGCGAGTGCTACAGCCGAGAGTTGGAGGTGAGGTCAGAGAGCGCGTTCGCGACGCCAGCCAGCGCCGCCGCTTCGGTGTGCGTGCGTTCGGCCGAGGCCTTCGTGTCTTGGGTCTTGCTGGCAATGTCGCGGGTGCTCTCGCTGAGTTCGTTGCTCTCTTTGGTGGCCATTTCAGCGGTTCGCGCAATGTCACCCGTTGCTTGAAGCTGAGCCTCGGTCTGCGAGCCGATGCGTTCTTGCAGCTCGTTGATCTTGGTAATGGTGCCCTCGACTTCTGAAATGGCGGTCACCGCCGAAGCCGTCTGGCCTTGAATGGCCAGAATGGTGTTCGAAATGCTCTCGGTGGCTCGGGCCGTCTCACGGGCCAGGTCTTTGACTTCGTGGGCGACGACCGCAAAGCCCTTGCCCATTTCACCGGCGCGCGCGGCCTCAATGGTGGCATTCAAGGCGAGCAGGTTCGTCTGCTGGGCGATGCTGTTGATGAGTTTCACCACCTTGCCGATTTCGGCGCTGCTCTCGCCCAACGCGGTAATCGTTCGGTGCGCGGCGTTCGCGGTTTTGACGCCGCCGCTCACCGCTTTGGCCGCGAGTGACACGCTCGAGGCCACCTCTCGGGCGCTGGCCGAAACTTCGGTTGAGGCGGCTGACACCGAGACGAGCATTTCACGCAATCGGTCGGCCGCGTCGCTCACGGAGGTCGCTCGAACCGCCGTGACTTCGGCCGCTTGCCGCATCGCGTCTCCAGTGCCGGTGAGCGACTTCGCCGAGTCGGCGGTCTGCTGCGACAATTCGGCGATCTTCGCGAAGCTCTTCTTTTGTTCGGTGATGTCAGACAACGAGCCGGCCACCCGCAACGGCACGCCGTCGGCGTCGCGAATGGTGGTGCCCGTCGCCCGAAACCACCGGTACTCGCCGTTTTTGAGCTTGAGCTGGTACCGCACGTCGTAGGGTGTCTGGCCCGTGCGGTCGGTGAGGTGCTTGGCGAAGGCTTCGAGCACCCAGTCTTTGTCGTTCGGGTGGAGTCGACTCGCCCACGAGTCGAGCACGTTGGGAAAATCGTGTTCGTCTTGGTAGCCGAGCAGCTCGCGAAAGCGGCCGCTCCACCAGAATTCATTCTTGGGGTTGACGGGGTCACCCGCGATGACGGTCATGTCCCACAGGCCGATGTTCGACGCCCGGTTGATGAGTTCAAAGCGCTGGAGGCTGTGCTGGAGCCGCTGATCAGACAGCTTGCGCTCGGTGATGTCGGTCAGCGAGCCGGCGACCCGCAGTGGCACCCCGTCCCGGCCGCGCAGGGTCGCTCCCGTCGCGCGAAACCAGCGGTATTCGCCACCCTTGAGCTTGAGCTGGTATTCGACGTCGTAGGGCGTCTTGCCCGTGCGATCGGTGAGGTGCTTGGCGAACGCTTCGAGCACCCACTCTTTGTCGTTGGGGTGAAGCCGGTTCGACCACGAATCGAGCACGTTCGGAAAGTCGCTCTCGTCGCGAAAGCCGAGGAGTTCGCGGAACCGGTCGCTCCACCAGAACTCGTTCTTGGGGTTGACCGGGTCGCCGGCGATGACCGTCATGTCCCACAGGCCGACGTTGGAGGCTCGGTTGATCAGCTCGAAGCGCCGCAGGCTGTGCTGCAATTGCTGCTCAGACAATTTGCGCTCAGTGATGTCGGCGAGCGAACCCGCGACGCGCACCGGCAGGCCCCGGCGGTCGCGCATGGTCGTGCCGGTCGCGCGAAACCACCGGTATTCTCCGGTCTTCAGTTGGAGCTGGTACTCGACGTCGTAGGGCGTCTTGCCCGTCTTGTCGTTGAGGTGTTTGGCGAACGCGTCGAGCACCCATTCTTTGTCGTCGGGGTGAAGCCGGCTGGCCCACGAATCAAGCACGTTGGGAAAATCGCGCTCGTCTTGAAAGCCGAGCATCTTGCGAAAATGGTCGCTCCACCAAAACTCGTTCTTGGGGTTGACCGGGTCGCCCGCGATAACGCTCATGTCCCACAGGCCGATTCGCGACGCCTCGACCAACAAGTCGAGGCGAGTCTGCAAGAACGCGGCGGTTGACTCGGGGCGACGGCTCGAAAGTGAAATGGCAGCCTGGCGTTGGGTCATCTCCGCGCTGAACAGCAAGGCCCGCGCCGCGCCGCGGCCCATCAGAAATTCTCGTCAGTTGCGGGTCGGCGTCAGAGCCTTGGCGCGAAAAAGGGCCGAGAAGCTGGTGTTTGTGCTGGTGCAACTGAAGTCAGACGGGGCCAATTCGACCCGTCGGTGTCGTGGCGCGTCACCGCTGGCCGAGTTTTTGAGCGGCGGGGTTCGAAGGCGCGCCGTTTCGTTCGCGTGCGTACACCCGCAGGGGAACACCGGTTGGGCCTCCCGACAATTTCCACGGCGACGCGATGCGCGTCAAAGGGCCTCGACCCATCTTGCTCGACCACGAACCGTCGGGTGCCTGCACGATGGCATGCTGGCCATCTCCGCGGGCGTCGCCAAAGAGCACGATTTTCTCGAGCGCGGCGACCAACGAGAACGCGTGGGGGTGTCGCACGTCATCGGTGAACGGCACGAAGCCGTTTTCACGGTAGAACCGGTCGAAGTCGGCGCGCTTCGAGCCGGGCCAATGCCATTCGGTATGGTCACCGATGGTGTGAGCAATGCAATTGAAACGGTCGGTAAAATCACCCATCAGCTCCCAGTCGTCGCGACCGAGGTTGGGGTAGACGATGCCTTGGGCTTGGGCCTCGTCGGCGACCTGGAGCCGAACGCGCGCAAAGGCCTTGCTGTTGAGCTGAATCGGTTCAACGGGCAACGGCGCCAACGACAGGTGGCGCCAGTGCTCAGCAGTCAGGAGCGTCAGCTTGGCCGGCGCCACCGGAGAGGGAACCGCGAAACGAAACGCACGCACGCCCAGCATCGGTTACCCACCCGCCGTCATGCCCACGCCGAACGGTGCTGTCTTTTCGCCATGGTGCACCAGCGTTGCTTTCTCAACGAACTCGAATCACTTACCGCTTTCGGCGCAGGGTGAAACCCAACTTTTCAGTGATGGAAGAAGGGTCGAACTCGGTGAACCCGCGCTCGCCACGCTGCTCTTGTACGCCGGCGATGCTTCAATCGCCTTGGCCAGAGGAGCCCCACTCAGTGCGTCGTCGACCGCGCCTTTGTTCACCCACTTGAGCCACCTGGTACACCAGGGTGTGGGCGTCGGGGTAAGTGCAGACCAAGCGCGCTCGGCAAGGTCGTAGACAACCCGAGGCCTCGAAAGGCTTCGTCGACCTGAACAGAAGAGACCGACAAGGTCGCCGTCACCGCGTCGTAGGTGCTCAGCAGGTGCCCAATTTGCGCCCCGGTGGTTGGGTCTTTCGCCAAAACATCTGCTCCGGTCGACCCCCGGTCGGCCTTGACCGTGGGCACGAACCCTTTTTCGGCCAAGAACTTGTCGACGAACGTGAGCGGGCCGTTGTCGGGCAGTGGCTGGGCGCGCTGCTGGCCCCGCTTGGGTCGAGTCAGCCGGGTCAGCTCGTCAAAACCACTCTCGCCTCCCAAACCCAGCGAAGCCCGTTGGCTGCCTGAAAAGTCGGCCTTGGGCAGCCACTGAGCCTGGAGTTCGACGTGCTGAAGACCGTCTTGCTGCGCTTTGAGAATCAGCTCGCGCGCTTCACCCGCCGCCAACTTCGGCAGCAGACGCAGCGCTTGGTGGAGAGGCAACAACATCACGCTTGTGCCTAGCAAACGCGGCGAGGTGCTCGCAAGGCGCCAAACCATTGAATTCACTTCGTGGGCACTCTACCGCACCCGGCAGACCCCGCCGCCGTCGGCGAGCCCAAAACACACCTCGTCGGCCGCGCACTGTTTGCCCGAGCCGCACGCGCAGGCGCCGAGCCCGTTCTCGCACCCGTTGCTGCGGGTGATGTCGCACGCCGCGCACGCTTGGCCGGCCGTGCCGTCACCACACGTGGGCCACCCCTTCGCGACACAGTCGCCGCTCGACGCGCACTTTTGAGCGCCGCACAACTGAATGGTGCCGACACAGAGGCCCGAATTGCAGGTCGACGAGCTGTTGCACGCTTTGCACTCATTGCCCGCGGTGCCACAGCGGTCGGCCGCCTGCTCGGAGAACGGGTGACACGCATTGCCGCCGCAACACCCCTGGCAGTTCGACGCTTGGTCACAGACGCACGCGGCGTTGCCGTCGGCGGTATGAAAACACCGAGTGCCCAAGGGGCACGCCCCCTTGCCGCCACAACTGCATTGCCCGTTGAGACAGCGGTCGGCGGCGATGCCACAGAACTGACAGTTGCTGGTACCCGAGGCGTTGCACGCCACGAGCACCACTCCGGTGCCGCCCGCGTCGCGCGGCTGAACCGGCCCGAAGCACACACCCGAATCGGGTGAACCGGCGTCGGGCGTACCCGCGTCGGCCACGCCGGCATCGCTCTCCACCCGGCCCAAGGTCACGCTGAGCGGCACTTCTTCGTTTTTGACGATGGTGGGGCTCAGCCCCATGCCTTCGAACTTGGCCACAAGGTCGCGGTTGAGCCCGCGCACCACGATGCCCAAGGTCTTGCCGACTTGGTCGTCACTCACCAGAATGCGGGCGGTTTGACCCGAGCCGAGCGGCTCGCTCGGTACGTTGGCGGGCAAGCGCGTCTTCTCAGTGGGCCCGTCGAACTCCAGCACGAAAATGTCGGGCGAACCCGACCACGTCACCGTCACCAGCACGCTCGTGTCGGTCTTCGCCGCGCACGACGCCAAGACCAGCAGCACCGGCCACCACGCCGCGCGCCTCACAGCTGACCTCGCCAATCGATGTCTCCCAGCGTCGTCACGTTCTTGGGGCCCTGCCGCGAGAGCAACACCCCCGCGACAATGCCGCCGGCCACCACCGCGGCGCCTCCGCCCACCACGCCCCAGAACCACCCCTTCTGGTACACCGGGGTCGCCTCTTCGACGACCAGCGGCGGAGGGCTCGGTGGCAAGTCGGCCGGCACGAGGGTCGCCGCGAGCGGCGCGTCGGGCTTCTTTTCTTTCTCGGCCGCGGCTTTTCGAGCCTCTTCGTCGTCGCGTTCTTTCTTCGCCGCCGCTTCGGCCTTGGCGAGCGCTTGTTTGTTCGAGTCGTCGAGCAGTTGGCGAGCGAGTTCGACGTTGGGCGCGTCGGGCTTCGAATTGTCGATGAAGCGGCCGTAGAAGAAGGCGGCCTCTTTGAAGTTGCCGAGTTGCCGGTGACACTGGGCAATGTTGAACAAGAAACCGGGCAGCGGCTTGAGCTTGTAGGCCTCGGCGTACTGCGGCAACGCTTGGTCGAATTCTCCCAAGTCGTACGACTTTTGCGCGTCGGCAAACAGGGCGCGCGCTTTCACCTCGTCGGGGTCGGCCTTCTTCGCCTTTTGCGCCACCGCGGGTACTGCGAGCAGCCCGCCCAACACGAGCACGATCGCCCTATTCATCGAACGGGTTGAGCACTGCATCTTTCGTCACCTTTTTCTTCTCGGCTGGCTTCTTCTTCGCCGCCTCTTTGGGCGCATCGTGCTTCGGCAGCGGGGCCAGGTCTACTGAGAGTGACACGTTCGACGAAAGAGCGACGTCGCGTTGGAGCGACTGGTACCCGTCGAGCGAAAACCGCAGCGCCACCGTTTCGACCGGCTTGAGGTCGACCTTCAAGGGGGTGGTGCCCAGCTCCTCGTTGGTGTCGATTCGGCTGACCCGAGCTCCCGCTGGCTGCGAAGAGACGGTCAGCTCGACCAA
This sequence comes from Myxococcaceae bacterium, assembly GCA_044225205.1. Classification (GTDB taxonomy): domain Bacteria; phylum Myxococcota; class Myxococcia; order Myxococcales; family Myxococcaceae; genus JAEUJT01. The sequence continues at coordinate 12,859 of JBGAIY010000218.1, forward strand.
CTCAGGAGTCACGTCGGCGGGGCGGGGCGGGTCTTGGGGCGCGACGGGCTGAACGTCGGCCGACGGGCCCGGTGGCGCGGCGGTGGGCCGAGCGGGCTCCATGTCGGCGGTGGCGCCGGTCGCGAAGAAGGCACCAGCGGCCAGCGCCGCCACCACCGCGACGGCGGCGAAGACCTTGGGCCAAAGGCTCGGCCGAACCCTGCCGAACGCGTCGTCTCCGTCGGCGGGCAGCGACGGGTGGGCCCCGCCTTCGACGAACGGAGCCAGCGCGGCGCCCAGCTCCTCACCGGTCTGAAAGCGCCGCTCGGGCGCTTTTTCCAAACAGCGCATCACCAGGGCGCTCAACGCCGGCGGCAAGCGCTCGCCGGTCTTGGTGTACGGCGGCAACGGCGGGGGCGGCTTGGTGGTGATTTCGACGACCAATTTGCCGAACGTGTCGGCGTGAAACGGTTGTTCACCCGACAGCAATTCGTAGAGCACGAGCCCCACGGCGTACAGGTCGACCCGCCGGTCGGTCGGCTCGCCCAGGGCTTGTTCGGGCGCCATGTATTCGGGCGTGCCGATGACGATGCCCGCCTGCGTGCCCGAACGCGGCA
>JBGAIY010000219.1:0-13044 GCA_044225205.1 Myxococcaceae bacterium
GGCGACGCGCTTGGCCGGGGTGGTGGGGTCGAATTCTCCGGTCGGCGACCGCCCGGCCTTGAGCTTCGCCCACCGAGACGCCCGCGATGTCGCCATCGTGAAGGTGGCCACCGGAGGCTTTCACGACGACGAAGTCGAAGTGCTGCTCGACCAGGGCCCCCGCGCGGTCATCGCCAGCCTCGAGCGCGCCCGCGCCAAGCTCAAGAGCGCTCCGGGCGCCGCCACGCAAGGCATGCTCGTCTTCTACTATTCGGGGCACGCCGACGAACACGCCCTGTACCCAGGCGGAGCCCCCTTGCCGCTCGATGAGCTGCGCGGGCAGCTGGCCGACGAGGGCTCGGGGGTACGAATCGGCATCATCGACGCGTGCCGAGGTGGCGGGTGGACCCTGGCCAAGGGGCTGACCCCGACCGAGCCGTTCTCGGTGGGCTTCGCGGGGCTCTCGAGTGAAGGCACCGCGCTGCTCGCCTCGAGCTCAGGCGTCGAAGACGCGCATGAGACCGACGTGTTGCAAGGCAGCTTTTTCACCCACCACCTGGTGGCCGGGCTGCGCGGAGCGGCTGATCAGAGCGGCGACGGCCAGGTCACCTTGTCGGAGGCTTTCGCCTACGCGAATCGGTTCACGGTGCGCGATACCGCGACCAGAACGAAGACCCCCCAGCACCCGAGTTTCGATTTGCGGCTGCGAGGGCGGCAAGACGTGGTGCTGACCTCGGTCGCCGCGAATTCGACCCAGTTGCTGGTCGCCCAACGAGAAGGCCCCATCGAAGTCGTGCAGCTGGCGACCGGAGTGACCGTCATCGAAGGGGTGGCGGGCGCGCACCTGCTTCGGTTGGCACTGCCCGCGGGGGCTTACCTGGTGCGACGGGTGCGCGGCGACCAGGTGCTCTCGCGTGAAGTCGAAGTGAAGCGCGGCGAGGCCACCAGCATCGACGAGAGTGCCCTCAGCTTGGTGGGCGTGGTCGACGCGCCCAAAGGCGTCGCTCAGGGCCGCGGCGAGCGCGTCATGGGCCCGCTCCAAGTCGGTGTCGGCGGTTTGGTCGACCCGTTCGACGTGTACGTACGGCGCGTCGGCCCGAGCGTCGCATTCACGTGGTTGTTGGTGCCCGGCCTCGGCCTGCGGGTTCGCGGCGCGTACCTGTGGCCACTCGAAACCGCCGCGGCCCAGCAGCTGCTTCGCGACTTCGGCGTGCTGCCGACGTCGCTTGCGCCCTATGCGTCGGCCGTGGCCGACGTGGGGCTCACGTGGCAGCCCGTTTTGATGCGCGCCTCGAACTCAGAAATCTACGCGGGGCTCACCGCAGGCCCCGCGGCCATGGTGTTGGCCGACGTGGCGCACACCGCGACCAGCTTTTCGCTCGGCGTGACCTTCGGCGCCGAATTGGGCTGGGTGTTTTCGCTGCCGGGCCGCTCGAGCCTCGGCGTCGCGATTTCGTTTCAAGAGACGCTCGGAGCCCGCGGCGACGCCAGGCCCGGCGTTTCGAGCTTGAGCGCGTTCGGGGTCAACGCCGTCGGCAGCTTCGGGCGCGCGCCTTAGCCCGCCGACTCCCGAATCAGCCGGCGGCTTGACCCGAGGCCCCGACGCCGAGCTCACCGAATGTGGGGGCCCGGTCTCGAGCGGTGCACGAGAACCACGCGCGCGGTCGTCGTTCGCGCGGCTTCGAGCAAATGGGCCGGTACCTCGAACGACTCGACGTGCCGCAGCCACGGCGAACCGAACACGGGCGCATGGGCGTCGAGCACGTGCACGTGCTTGAGCGTCGACAGCGCCGGTTCTTGCACCAAGGGCGAATCGAGGCGCACGCGGCCGGCGGTCAGAAAACCGTGTTCCCACGTTTCGTCGCGGTGGGCGACGACGTACTTCGCCAAGGGGCCGAGAAACCGCTCGCGGTGCCGAGCGAGCAGCTTCGAGGCGCGCATGCGGGCCTTGCGTGACGGGTCGCATTGCAGCGCAATGAATTCACCCTGCACATCACCTTGTTCGCTGAGCCAGTCGGCCAACACCAAGCGGCGCGCGACGTCACCCGGCGCCTCGAAGACGGCCAGAAAGCGCGCCAGGCGCTCCTGGGCGAGCCGGTACGCATCGGCCTCGGCCGCCTTCGACAGACCTGAGAGCAGGGCGAAGATCTTCGACATGACGCGCAGTCGACGCGCGCCCAAGCCACGCCTGACACCTCGAGGGGCTACACCGTGCGCCGCGGCGCGGTGAGCGGGCCGGGGGCGGCGGTACCGGTGTTCACGACGCCGGCGGGTTCGAAGAGCACCATTTCGACCTCGGCTCGAGCACGGGGGCGGTGCTCGACGCCCTTCGGTACGACGAACAGCTCACCCGGCCGCAAGGTGACCTGGCGGTCTCGCAGCTCAATGACGAGCTCGCCTTTGAGCACCAAGAACAGTTCATCGGTGTGTTCGTGCTGGTGCCAGACGAAGTCACCCAAGACCTTGACGACTTTGACTTCATAGTCGTTGAGGCTCGCCACGACCCGAGGCCCCCAATGGTCGGTAAACGACGCGAGCTTTTCGGCCAAGTTGACGACGTTCATGTCGAGTTCCAAAACAGACGCTGTACCACTCCCGCGCCCGGTCGTCGTGTCGCGGTCTTCGGCGAATTGGCGGCGGGAGGCCTCGGTTGGTGGTAACCAGCGGCCCCATGCGAATTTTGATTGCGGGCCTGGTGCTCATCGCCCTCGGCATTGGCCTGTCTGAGTACCAGCGCCGCCATGAAGAGGCTCCGGCCCCGGGCGCGGCGAAGAAGAAGAAGAACCCGCCCGTCGCGAACACGCCGCCCAGCACCAAGGCGTTGATTGAAACCGCGGCGCCCGCGGCCGACGAACCGGGCGATACCGCCGCGCTCACCGCCGCCCTCGCCTCGCTGCAGAGCGACGCCAAGGTCGACGGTTTGACCACCGTCTTGTCGGGCGCGTTCACCGCCCGCGACGTGGTCACGGGCAGCACGTTCGCCGTCGCCGTCGTCGGCGTCGGTGGCCAGTCGGGGCTCGTTCGCATCGCCGCGGGTGAGCCGGTCAAAGCGCTCGTCGCCCGAAAGAACGCCATCACGGCGCTCGCGGTCGACGGTGCGACGGTGTGGTGGGCCGAAGGGCAGCGGGTGTTCTCGGTCGACGCCGAAGGCAAGGTCGCGGTGAAAACGCAGTTCGCCACGGCGTCGGTGTTGGGCTTGGCCGCCAAGAACGGCACGGTCGTGGCCGCCTTGGTGCCGAAAGACGGTGACCCCTTTTCGACCGACCCCACGGGTGCGCTCGTGAAGCTGAACCCCGACGGCACGGCCGCGCTGGTGGTGGGTGAACAGGTCAGGCCGCACGACGTGTTGATCGAAGGCAGCGACGCCTTCTTCGTGGCCGGGTACCCGTCGGCCTTGGTGCGCGCCTCACTCGACGGCAGTTTCAGCGCTCAAATCGCCGAACGGGCCGACGGGCCGCTCGCGTTCGACGGCGAAGGCTTGGTGCACCGCTTTCCCCAAACGGGGGCTCCGGAGGTGCGCCGGGTCGCGCGCGCCGGCGGCTCGCAAGTGACGCTCGCGCGCGGCGACGTCGACTGGCTCACCGCGGCGGGTGGCGTGACGCGCTACACGACCGTCGGCATTGGCGCCCGGGTCTACGAAGTGAAGCCCGACGAAGCCGCCAAAGAAGTCGTCGCGTTCAAGGGCGTGGCCAAGGGGCTCGCGCTGGCGGGGCCTGATCACCTCGTGCTCGTGGCCACCACCGACGACGGCACGACGTCGATTCGCGTGAAGTAACGGGTCGCCTCATTCGAACAGCGCCGCGACCGCCTCGTCTTGCAGGCGGTGAAATTCGGCCGACGGGCTGCCGAAATCGGCGTTCACCAACATGACCCACGTGACGTGCTGCGGCTCGAAGGTGAACGCCCAGGCTTGCCAGCCGAACAGCTCGCCACCGTGACCCAGCGCGTCTCCGTGGACCGTGTGCCAGCGCATCAGCCCCAGCCCGTACCCGGTGTGGTTCGGCGCGACCGCCCGTTCGACGGGCACGTCGACCCAGGCCTGCATTCGAGGCTCGGCCGCCGCCGCTTTCACCAGCGCCGCCACGTCGAACACGTTCGACACGACGCCCCCGGCCGGCGTGCGCTGCCCCATTGAGAAATCGGTCGAATCAATGAGCGAACCGTCTCCGTGGCAGTCGAGGTACCCACGGGCGACGGCGGGCCCCAGCGCCGGGCGCTCGAGGTACGACGACGACGCCAACGCGTGGGGGCCCCACACTTCGGCCTGCAGCAGCTCGGGCAACGACTGGCCGCTCACCGCCTCGAGCACCACCCCCAACAGGTTGTAGTTCGAGTTGCTGTACCCCCACCCCTGGCCCACGGGAAACGCGGGGGGCCCCCCACGCACGCCGTTCAAGAAGTCGAGTGAGCTGCGGGGCCGAAGCGGGTCGTTGAACAAATACGACAACGCGAGCCCCGTCTGGTCGAGCCCATGGGGTATGCCGCTGGTGTGGTTGAGCAGCTGGCGAACCGTGGCGCGGTCGGCGTTCGCCAAGCCGCGGGTGACTCCGGGCGGCACGAGGGTCGCCGCTGGTGCGTCGAGGTCGAGCAAGCCCCGGTCGACCAGCCGCAGCGCGGCGAGCGCGACGAACGTCTTGCTCACGCTGCCCACCCGCGACAGCGTACAGGCCTGCATGGGCGCACGAGCGTCGAGGTCGGCGAAGCCCGTGGCCCCAAACCAGACGCCGTCGGGGGTCTCGGCGTAGGCCACCACGCCGGGAAACGTGCGGCCCGCGCGCCGCAACACGCCGTCGAGCGCCGCCGCCCGTGGGCCAGCGAGGGTGACCTCATGCCCAGCCGGCACCGTGCACGCATACGCCGACGCTTGGCGCGACGACGCGGGCGAGCCACACGACGCGCCCAACAATGCCGTGACCCACAGCCACCGAGCCGTCACAACAACACCCGGGGCGAATCGAAGTGCCAGCGCACGCCGAGCGACACGTTCACATGAGGCAGCACCGGCACCGACGGGGCGTAGGGCCACTGAAACATCGGCTCATAGCGAACGAAGACGTCGACCGGCCACCGCAGCGTGCGACGAAAGTCAAAGCCCGCCCCGACCGCGAGGCCGAAGAGGGCCTGGGGCCGGCCGACATTGGCCGACGCCGCGAACGACGACCCCACCGCGGCGCGGTACACGGTCGAACCCAGAAATTCGTGCCCATGGCCCAGCCCGATGCCGGCTTCGAATTGAACGCCGGGTTCGAGGGTGAAGCGGTACGCCGCGCAGGTCAGCAGGGTGACGAGCTGTTGCACCGGCGGGGCCGACGAAAACCCCAGCGTGACGTTTTGCAGCAACTGGTGCCGCGCCGAACCGAACCAGCGCCATTCGAGCCCCGCGCGGGCTCCCGGGTGCATGGGGGCGTCGAGTCGCTGCGTCCACGGCAGAGCGAGGCTGTCGTTTTGAAACGAGGCGACGGCCGTCACGTCGCCCGGGCCCGCCTTCGCCTCGAGCGAGGCCACGGCCGCCAAGGCCAACAGGTATTTGAGGTGAAGCACGCGCCTTCAGTTGCCGGCCGGCGAAAGAACGATCACCCCGGCCGCGCTCTGACGACTTCGCCGTCTTCCAAAATGAACAGAATCGGGTTGTCCCACTCCCGGTTCGGCGTCTTTCGAAACTTGAGCGAACCCGCCTTGAGCTTCGTCAGCAGGTACTGCTCGTCGCGGGTGTACTGGTAGATGAGCCACTTCGCGTCGTACTTGAGCCGGGTCGGGTCGTCGGTCGCCACGCGGTCTCGGTGGTGCATCGACCACTGTTGAAATGGCTCGGTGTCGAAAAACACCTGCAGCGCGCGTCGGCGGGGCTCGACCGTGTCGCCGCTGACGCCCGCCAAGACCTGCAGCAGCTCGTCTTGAAAATTCAGCGAAAAATACACCCACCAGCAAAAGTCGAAGAGCGTGCGCGTCGGCAGGGGGCTGTTCGCGACGAAGGCTCGGGTCAAGTCGACCAGTCGCTCCGACACCACGTTCTCGTACGGCTCGAACGCGCGGTGGTACCCAAACCGTTTGAGCAGCATGTGCGAATTGAACAGCTTGTCTCCGAGCCCGCCGGTGACGTTGACGGCCAATGGGTCGAGAAAGTCGCCCATGCAGGGTCGGTCGCGAAACCGCTCCGCGTCGTGGTCGCTGACGAATTGGTGGTGTGGAAACGCGCCGACCTTCACCCGGCGCACCGCCTCGGGCACGAACGTGGCCAAGAAACCCGGGTACTCGCGCTCCGATTCGTCGGTGTACACGAGCTCGAGCTGGTCGGGCGGAGGCCCCCACTTCAAGAACGACGTCACCACCAACGTGGAGTCGATGCCACCCGACCAGAACAGCCGCACGGGCGCGGCGCGGTCGCGGGCGAGCGCCGACACTTCGGCGACCCGAGCCGCACACAGGGCCTCGAGCGAGTCGTCGAAGTCTGAGCGAAAAGCCGGCAGGGGGCGCAGGTTCTCCATTCGCAGCGGGTGCGGCATGGCGCCGCTGCGGTCGAACAGGCTGTCCCACGCGTCGAGCTCGAAGAGCAGCTCGGTCCACGCGCTCCATTCGTCGGGGCGTTCGATGAACGGTTCGACGCGGTCGTACCAGAGCCCGTCGAGCGCCGAGCGCCGAACCATGCCTCCGTTGTAGAAATGAATTCGCTTCACGGGGTGAACGCCAACCTCGCCGCCACCGGCAAATGATCAGACAGGCGCTGTTCGTCAATGACCTCCACCTCGACCCATGACGCGCCGCGGGCCAACAGGTGGTCAATGACTTGCCCCGCTTCGTTTCGACTGGGCCGGGTCGGCAGCGAATTCGGCCCGAGCGACGTCACGACGAATTCGTCGCCCAGCCCGGCGACCACGTGCTCTTTTTCGGCGTTGAAGTCACCGCCAATGACGACGGGGCCCGTGAGCCCAGCCGCCACGTCTCGCAGCTTCGCCAGCTGCGCGGGCTGGCGGGGCCCCCAACTGACGTGGGTCGAAAACACGGTGAGGGTGCCGCCCGGCAGCTCCACGCCCACGTACCCCTTGCCCAAGTCATCGGCCGAGGTGCCCGCCGCCACCACCCGGCCTCCTCGGGGAGCCACCACCGCCACATGCTCGCGAACGTCAACCGCACCGCTCGAGGTCTGCCGCTTGAAGCGCGGCACCCTCGGCAATTCGTGCGCGTACAGCTCGTAGCCGGGGCCAAGATTCGCCGACAGGGCCTTCAGCACGTCGCCGCTGGCCTCCTGCAACAACACGACTTCGACTCGCCGCGTCGTAAGCGCTTCGACAATGAATTGGGCAATGGCGCCGACGCGGTGGGGCTCGTGGGGCCACTGGGCGAGCACCGGCTCGAGGTAATTCTCGGCGTGAACGCGGTGCAGCACGTTCCACGTCATGACTTTCAGCTCGTGCGTGCCTAAGAGGGCCACCATGGCCACCAGCTTTACGCCGATGTCGAAGAAAGTGCGCAGAGAAGAAGCGCTCGACTACCACTCGCAGGGCCGCCCCGGCAAAATCGAGGTCATCGCCACGAAGCCGGCGGCGACCGCTCGAGACCTGTCGCTCGCGTACACCCCGGGCGTCGCCGAGCCGTGTCTCGAAATCGCGAAAGACCCTGATCTTTCATACAAGTACACCGCCCGCGGCAACTTGGTCGCGGTGGTGTCGAACGGCACGGCCGTGCTGGGCCTGGGCGACATTGGCCCCTACGCCGGCAAGCCGGTCATGGAGGGCAAGGGGCTGCTCTTCAAGAAGTTCGCCGACATCGACGTGTTCGACATCAACATCGACGCGAAAGACGTCGAACGGTTCTGCACCGTGGTCAAGGCGTTGGAACCGACGTTCGGCGGCATCAACCTCGAAGACGTGAAGGCGCCCGAATGTTTCATCATCGAAGAGCGCCTGAAGCGTGAAATGCAAATACCGGTGTTTCACGACGACCAGCACGGCACCGCCATCATCAGCGGGGCGGCGTTGATCAACGCGCTCGAATTGCAGAACAAGAAAATCGACCAGGTTCGAGTCGTGGTCTCGGGCGCCGGGGCGTCGGCCATTGCGTGCACGAACTTCTGGGTCACGCTCGGGGTGAAGCGCGAAAACGTGCTCATGGTCGACACCAAGGGTGTGCTGCACACCGGGCGAACCGACGGCCTCAACCAGTGGAAGTTGCCGTACGTGCAAAACACCAAGGCCCGCACGCTGGCCGAGGCGCTCGACGGCGCCGACGTGTTCTTGGGCGGCTCGGTGAAGGGCCTCGTGACCCCCGAGATGCTCAAGCGCATGGCGCCCAAGCCCATCATCATGGCGCTGGCGAACCCCGACCCCGAAATTGGCTACAACGAAGCCCGAGAAGCGCGCCCCGACGCCATCGTGGCGACGGGCCGCAGCGACTACCCCAACCAAGTCAACAACGTGCTCGGCTTTCCGTTCATTTTTCGCGGGGCACTCGACGTGCGGGCGCGGCAAATCAACGAAGAAATGAAGCTGGCGGCGGCCCACGCGCTGGCGGCGCTGGCACGAGAAGACGTGCCCGAGTCGGTGTCGCGCGCGTACGGCGGTGAGCGCTTCACGTTCGGGCCCGACTACATCATACCCAAGCCGTTCGACCCCCGCGTGCTGCTGAGCGTGGCTCCCGCGGTGGCCGAAGCGGCCATGCGCACCGAAGTCGCGCGGCTCAAGGTGAACCTCGACGAGTACCGAGGCCGGCTGCAACGAATGCAGTCGCGCAGCCACCAAGTCATGGCGTCGGTCTTCGCCAAGGCCCGCAAGAAGCTGGCCCGCATTGTCTTCAACGACGGCGAGCACGTGCGGGTGCTGCAAGCGGCCCGAATTCTGCGCGAAGAAGGCATTTGCGAGCCGGTGCTGTTGGGCCAGCGCGCCGAAATCGAGCGGGCCATGGCCGAGTCGCAGCTCGACGACGACTTGCGCAACGTCACCATCATCGACCCGGCCACGAGCCCCGACCTCGAGCGCTACGCGAGCGCGTATTGGAACCTGCGACAGCGCCGCGGAGTCAACCGGGTCACCGCCGACATGCGCATTCGGCGGCGGGGGTACTTCGGGTCGGTCATGGTGCACCTGGGCGACGCCGACGGGCTCATCACCGGGTTGACGCAGAGCTACCCGGAGGCGATTCGGCCACCGCTCGAGGTCATTCGAACGCGCAGCGAGCGCAAGGCCGGCGGCGTGTACCTGGTCATTACCCGAAACGATTTCAAATTCTTCGCCGACTGCACGGTCAACCCCGAACCGTCGCCCGAAGACTTGGCCGACATCGCCATCGCCACGGCCGACTTGGCGAAGTACTTCGACGTGAAGCCTCGGGTCGCGTTCTTGAGTTACTCGAACTTCGGCGACGCGAACGGAGGCCCGTCTCCGGCCCGCATGCGGCGCGCGGTCGAGCTCGCGAGCCAAGCGCGCCCCGAGCTTGAAATTGACGGCGAAATGCAAGTCGACGCGGCGTTGGTGGCCGAAGAGCGGGCCGACCGCTACCCGTTCTCGAAGCTCACCGCCGACGCGAACGTGCTCATCTTTCCCGACTTGAATGCGGCGAACATCGCTTACAAGTTGCTGTGGCGCTTCGGCAACGCCGAGGTCATCGGCCCGCTGTTGCTCGGCATGAACAAGCCGGTCAACGTGCTGCAACAGAACGCGGGCGTGCAAGAAATCGTCAACCTGGCGGCGGTCACGGCACTCCGCGCGCAAGGCGGCGAATTCACGTTCTGAAGCAGCGTTGAAGACGCACCGCCAACGGCGTCACGGCACCGATTCGAGCCACCCGGCCAGCTGCTGCCGGGCGCGGCCGCGCAGAGAACACCATTCGAGCACGGGCCGCCAGGCCGCGGGGCCCTTCACCCCCGCGTACCAGGAGGGGAAGTCGCGCAGCGACGCGAGCGCCGGGTACCCGCCGCGAGCGGCCGAGTCGCCGGGTTGCCACTTCAAGACGACGCCTCGCTCGTGGCGGTATTGCACCGACCACTGCGTGGGGGTTTCGAGGTCGACCCACAACAGCAGCCGGTCGGTCGGCGTGTCGACGAGCCACCGAAAATGCACCCGCGGGGGCACCGCGTGCCACCCGACCCATTCGGCCATGAGGCCGGGGCTGAGCGCGGTCGGGGCCTCGGTCGCGGCGCGGGTCGCCGCCAGCTGGGCCGCGAGCCGGCTGGTCGGGTGGTATTGCTTCGCGAGCCGCTCGAGCCGCAGTCGCTTGGTCGCGTCGGCAGCACGCAACAGCGGCAACAACACGTCGTGTGATTCGGGTGAGTCGTCGATGAGCAGCGCGACCAAGTGGCCGGGTCGCTGAGCGCCGAACGACACCGCCTGCCGAGCCACTTCGACGACGTCGGCCGACGCCGCCAGCGCGGCCAACTTCTTTTTGCTCGGCAGTGTGTACCGAGCCAAGAGGCCGAGCGACGGGGCCACGGCCAAGAACTGCTCGCGAAAGCTGGGGCGCCCGCCGAGGTGGCGAGCGAGCAACCACCCCAGCGCTCCCTCGTCGAGCGGCGAAAACACCACGGCCGCGTGCTGGGTGAAGTGCCCGAATCGGTTGAGGGTCGGCCCGTCGAGCCCGCTGAGCCAATGCACCCAGTCGGTGAGCGGCCACCAGCAGCACGCGGCGTGAAACGCAGCGGGTGACGCCTCGAGCACGGCGCGGGTGGCCGCGGCCGCTGTCTGGCGACGGGTCGACCCGGCCGAACCGACCATGGCTACTTTCTTTTGGGCGGGCCGGCGGGCTTCGGGGTGGGCGCCGCTTTGATGGGCGTGGGCGGCTTGGTGCCCTTGAGGGTAATGGTGCAGTGTACGAACTTGCCGTCGACCATGGAGGCGACGAAGTGCCCTGACGGGTGCCACCAGGTCTTTTGCAGCTTCGAGTCTTCTCTCAAGCCCGACACGTAGCAGGCCTGCTTTTTACCGCCCGCTTCGAGAATGAAGCCCGGCGCCTCGCCGTCGGTCACCAATTCATTGAGCACGGCGATGCCGTTCGACTGGCTGGCGGGGGGCGGCAAGACGAGCGCCAGTTTCCACTGGTAGGGGGCTTTGTTCACGTCGATGAAGCGCACGCACGAACCGCCGTGCTCGTCGACTCGGTCGAGGTCATTGAGGGTGGCCGGCCACGACGGAGCGACGGTCGGGTCGGTCGGGCAGAAAAACAGCTCGACGATGTCGTTGTTGCCCGGCGACTGAAAGACCAAGTAGGTGCCGTCTTTCGACCAGCCGTGAAACGTGTCGACTTGCCCCAACGCGAGGCTCGAAAGCAGGCAGCTGGCGAACAAAAGCGTGCGAGTCATGAGCATTGATCACCTCCAACGAGAACCGCCTTCAGTTATTCGGCGCTGGCACCGCCGCAGGGGCGACCGGAGCCCCTTCGGGGGTAGGCGCGGGTGCGACCCTGATGTCGTAACCCGTGATTCCCATTGGGAGCGTGACCACCAAGACGGGGTTTTCGTCGAGGTACTTTTTCTCGACCGGCACGACGAAGGTGCCGTCGGGGGCGGTGGTGACGGTGTACTTGTTTCGCCACTCGCTCATTTCGACTTTGACGCCAGCCAAGGCGTGGGCGTTGTCTGTTTCGGCCAACACGAGCTTCACGTCTTTGCCGGCGGTGGTGTCAGAAACGAAGTCACGGTAGCGCGGGCGCAACGCACACCCAGAAACGGCCACCAAGAACAGAACGGCAAGAGCAATTCGGCGCATTGCTCGAACTTCTAGCCGCCGTCACGGAAAACACCAGCGCCGTCTTCTGCTGCCCCGAGGTGCCCTACCACAGCACCGACTGGTCTTCGGTCACTCCGGGCACGTCGTGAACCTCGTGCCGCACGCCGCCCACGGTCACGGTGCCCCGCCACAACCCGACCGGCTGGGCAAAATGGCTCACGACGAGCTTCAAGTCACGGTGCTCGCGGTGCGCGGCGATGGGGGTCATCACCAGGTCGACCGCGCCGTCGTCGGTGGTCACGCGCCAGGGGTCGAGCACCTCATGGGCGTTGAAGGTGAACCGGGCCCGCCCCACGGGGAAGAGCGTGTTGCCCAACCACACCGCGTTTTCGTTCACGTCGTCTCGTGACTCGTTGAAGCCCTCGACGAGGTTGACGCCGAGTGGCGTGCCGTCGGCGAGCCTCCCGCAGGCGAACCCCCAACGCCAAGCAGTGCGCCGGGCCAAATAGCCGTGGGTGTAGTCGAGCCCGCCCACTCCGCCGTCGAGCACGTAGGTGCGCCCCTTCGCTTCGAGCGAGCCCAACGTCAAAAGCCCGGCCCACTTCTGGGTGACGTTGACGCCGCCCTCGTCGACCGGAGCGATGACCGTCAGGGCTGGGGCGGCCCCAGCGGCGAGCACGTGGGCGTCGAGCGAGAAGGCGCGCGCCCGAAACGGCACCGGCCAGCCGACCGTCACGCCCAAGTGGTAGCGCTGGTCGCCTTCGGGTCGGCGGGCCGAAAACGACGCCTCGGGGCGCCGAAACCCCACCTCGAGGCCCGAGCCAGGTTGATCATTGACCTTCACCAACGGCCGCGGCGGCCCCAAATAGCTCTCGTCGACCAACACTTCTTTCTTCGCCAGGTCGACCGCCATGACGAACGCGTTCGACGTGTAGTTCACGTCGACCACGGCGAAGAGCGCCGCGACCTCGCGGGTCGCGACGAAGGCGTAGAGCCACTTTTTGTGGGTGACGAGCCGGCGCAGCGAATGGGGCTGGTGCAGGCCGCGCAAGGCCGCCAGCGAGACCCGCGGCAGCACGCCTTCATACGTGCCGAACCGCGGCGCACCGTCGGCACCTTCGACCGAAGGTGGGCACATGGGCAACGAACGAGAGGCCATGCCCCAAGCCTACACCCGCCCGGGCGCGCGTGCGGTCACACCGTGAGCCCGAGTTCGGCCAGTTGGGTGACGAAGCGCTCGGCGGTCGTGAACACCCTGCCGGCGATGCCGACCGACGAGGTGGCCGCCAGCGCGTACCGCTCGACGTCGTCGAAAAAGACCGCGCGCGACGCCGACACCTGGGCCAACGCGAGCGCCCGCTCGTAAATCGCCGGTTCGGGCTTCACGGCACCCACTTCATACGACAGCACC
>JBGAIY010000220.1:0-14842 GCA_044225205.1 Myxococcaceae bacterium
GGTGAAGGCGCTTCGCTGCGACCGGTACTGGGCCAAGAAGCAGAAGCGGGTGGCGACTCCAGAATGGGGCGGGTGCGTCTTTCAACCCGGCACCACCCCACGCGACGAGCTGATTCGCGGCATCAAGCGAGGAGTGCTCATTTCGCGATTCTGGTACGTCAACCGGCTCAACCCGCAGACCTTGCTCATGACGGGGCTCACGCGCGACGGCACGTTCTTGATCGAAAATGGTGAAATCGTCGGGCCGGTGAACAACTTTCGGTTCAACCAGTCGGCCGCCGATGTGCTGGCCAAGCTCGACGGTGTCGATTCGCGGCTCTCCCTCGTGCAATCGACCGATTCGCGCATGCCGGCCATTCGCACCAACGAATTTTGGCTCGCGTCGACGTCTGACGCGGTCTGAACACGGCAAAAACACGAAGCGCTCCGGGCGGTTGCGACGAGTCGCCGTCACGCGCGTAAGGCGCGTCACCCGCGTTACGCGCGCACGCCTTGGTTCACGTCGAGCCGCTCGCCCTCGTGGTTCCACGAAAGCTCGGGCTTGGCGATGACGTGGCACTGGGGGCAATACGTTCTGGCGCCGCTCGGCGACAACCGCATCGTGAGGTCTCCGCCACACGTCGCACACGCGTTGGGCAGCGTCATCTCCGCGGTTCTGTCTCCGACGATGTTGACCATGTTCACCATGGTCTTCTGGTTACAGCGGCAGGTCGCCGGCGCAAGTCAAAGCCCGCCGAAATGCCAGGTCGCCCCTGATTCGCGCAGATCAGTCGTGCGAACCGTCGCCGGGGCGCCTGGTGATTTTGGGCGCGCGAATGGTGGGCACCTCTGAAGGGCCAGGTTGGTGAGAGGCGATGAGCGGCGCGAGCAGTTGGGCGTTCGAACCCGACGGCAGCAAGGTCACCTGCGCGCCCGATTCGAGCAATTTTTGCGTCTCCAGCAGCTCGTACATGGCCTCCATGACTTCGGAGTCTTCGCTGATCTGCTGCAGGGCCTTGCCGACAATGAGGGGCCGCTGGGCGCCGGCGCGGGCGAATTCGGCGGCGGCTTGGCGGTCGGCGCTCGACTTGATGATGTTGACTTGGTTGTTGCCGTCTTGGCGAATGGCGCTGGTGACTTGGCGCAAGCGGTTGACGACTTTCTCTTCGATCTGCCGGGTCATGGTCAGGTCTCGAAAGTGCACCTTGCGAATGTAGACGCTGCCCAATTGGTAGCCCCATTCGGTGCTGCGCGGGCTGACTTCATTGCGCACGGCCTGGCTCATGACGTGCCGGGTTTCGAGCATGTCTGACAGCCGCATGTTCGACAGCGTGCGCACCGCCGCGTTCGACACGTTGGCTTGCAAGCTGCCGCGGGGGTCGGCGTTCTTGAACAGAAACGACGTCGGGTTGTTGACCCACATTTCGTACCAAATGCCGATGCCCATGGGCGCGCCCTCTTCGGAGTTCACCGGTTGGCTGCGCAGGTACTGTTGGTCGAGCCGGAGGTCGACCGTGTAGACCTTGC
Organism: Myxococcaceae bacterium; assembly: GCA_044225205.1. GTDB lineage: Bacteria > Myxococcota > Myxococcia > Myxococcales > Myxococcaceae > JAEUJT01. The sequence continues at coordinate 1,507 of JBGAIY010000220.1, forward strand.
CGAACATGGGTATCAGCACCGACTTGAGCCCCAATTTCGCCCACAAGAAGTGAAGCCCCGGCTCGTTGATGGTGCCGAGCACGTCGCCGAAGAGCGTGAAGACCTTGGCCTTGCGCTCTTCGACGGTCGTGTACACGCCCAACGCGCGGGCGAACGCCATGGCCATGGGCACGCCGAAGAGAAACAGAAAGAAGCCGATGAAGGCGCCGATGAAAAAGTTCATTTCTTCACCTCCATGAAGGCCGCTTTGGCCCGGCCGAAGAGCGCCAATTTCACGTTTCGCAGGTAAGCGCGCAAAACACCGTCGCCTCCGTTGCGCTTCATGTCGCGCAGCTGGGTGGCCAACTGAAGCAAGGGCTCGACTTCGGCTTGGGCGTTGAGTGACTCGATTTCGACGGCCCGACGCGACTGTACGATTTTCTGGTCGGCCGACGCCTGGGCCAGCGACACCTCGGCACCGACTTGGTTGTGCGCGGTGTTGATGGCGGCCAGGGCGCTCTCGACTTCGGCCGGTGGGTCGATGCTGGTGATGAGCGAGGCGTCGAGCACGATGCCGTACCTGGCCGGAGACGACTGGCAGTCGCGGTCCATCTGTTCGTTGAGCAGGCGCAGGTTCTTGCGCAGGTCGTTGATCGAAATGCCCTCGGTGCCCTTCAGGTCGTTTGCGCTCGGGGTGCGGTCGGTCATGACGGGCGTCGCTCCGTCGGGCAACGCCTTGGTGGTGGCGCCCGGGGCGGCGGGCTCGTTCGGTGCCTCGAACGAAGCGATTTTCTGCCGCAAAATCGACACGAAGTACGCGAGCACGTGCACGAGCGGCCGCTTCACGCCGAAGAGGTAGGCGTAGAGGTTCTGTTCGGCGACGCGAAAGCGCAGCTGCCCGACGAGGCCAATGTTCAGCTGATCTTTGGTGACGGCCTCGAGCATGGTGCCGCCGCGGTTGGCGTTCGCGTCTTCGGGGTCGAACGACAAGTTCACCGTCTCGGTGGCGACGCCGACTTTGTAGACTTTTTCCCACGGCCATTTGAAGTACGGCCCCCCGGGAGGAATGACGCGAATTTGGGGGTAGCGGTACCGGTCGCGTTCGTCGGGCCGGAGCGCTTCGGCCATGGGCGTCTCGAGCGTGGTGCGCTGCAGGCGCTGCGCGCGCCCGAAGCTCGTTTTCACCGCGCGCTCGTTCTGGTTCACGGTGAAGAAACCGAAAATCACGTAGCGGAGCGTGAACCAGCTCGCGGCGCCGAACAGAATGCCCAGCTTCGAAACTTCAAACCCGTCCATGTGAGGCCCCTTTGGGCGCAGACCCTACCCTACGGCCCGAACCCAGGCTCGCAGTACCAACGCTGCCCTCATCATGACCGAGCCCCGCTCGCGCAAGTCAGTTGCCAACGCCGGCGGCCGCCGGGGCTTCGGGTGAGGCCGTTCGGGTGGGTAACGCCAGCGCCGGCCCGCGCGACAAATACAGCCGCATCGCTTCGCGGCCGAGCCACGTCGCCCGTATGCGCCAATGTGGGTCATTGACGATGACGGCGGCGACGGCGATTTTGGGGTTTGCTTTCGGGGCAAAGCCGACGAACCAGGTGTAGTCGCGAAACGGTCGCTTGTCGGCCAGCGAGCCGGTCTTGCCGACGGCGCCCGCCACCTGCATGCCGCGCTCGGCGAAAATGTGGCGCGCGGTGCCCGAAGTGACGGTCTCCTCCATCATCAACGTGAGTTGGTCGGCGACGTCCGCGGGGAGCACCTGCTCGCTGACGCCCGGCGACGTGGGCGACGTCACTTCTTTCGCGTCGTGCTCGAACAAGAGCGGCGCGCGCCACTCGCCGTGGTTGGCAATGGCCGCCGCCATGAGCGCTCCGTGCAACGGAGACATGAAGACGTCACCGAACCCAGCGCCGGTGACCGCAAACGAATAGGTGTCGTCGGGTATGGCGGCGAGCGACGGCTCGGTCGGCACAGGAAAGGAATGACCGAGTTGAAGTGAAGGGCCCGGGTCACCGCCTTGAGGCGGTTGGGGTCGAGGTGTTTGGCGGTCAATTTCGCGAACGCGACGTTGGCGCTGTGGCCGAGCGCCTGGGCGAACGTGAGGCACCGAGAATCACTCGGAGAATCGCCCAATTCGTCTTCGAGCACCGCCCGCTTGCCGCCCGAAAAACACACGTCTGCGTCGGTGGGCAGACCGGTCTCGAGCAGTGCCGCCGCGGTGACGACCTTGAACACGCTCGCGGCGGGGTACAGGGCCTTGGTGCACAGGCCGCGCAAGGCGGGGTTCACTTCAGAGTGTTCGGCCATGGCCAACACCCGGCCGGTCGACGGCTCGAGGGCAACGACCGCGGCGTACGGCGTTTGGTAGCTCGTCAAAATGTCGGTGAGCTGCTTTTGCAACCGCGCGTCGACCGTCAAAGGCTCGCTCACGCCGTCTCGTGGGGCCCACCACTCGCCGTCTTTGAGCTGGGCGTTGGCCAACACGTCGAACTGGGGGGCGAGCGGCGTGGCTTTGGCGAGTGGAGGCGAGGCCAGGCGGCTGGGCACGTCGAACGCGGCCTCGGGCTCGTCGGCGTCTTGGGCTTGGGCTGAGCCAGCCACCAGCACCACCCATAAGGCCAAGGCTTGGGCCCACCGCGAACGCATGCTTGCATTTGACCCGAAAACGGGGGTCGCGCAACAGGGCATCACTTCGTTCTTCGTGATTGGGGCACTCGCGCCTACGGTGCGCCGCGCAATGGAAGATTTGAACGAAGTGTTGGCCGTTTGGCGCGGCGAAGTGGGCCGGGCCATCAAGAGTGGGCGGGTGTTGGTGTTGCTCATTTTGTTTCTGCTCTTCGTGGGGTTGGCGCTCACCATCGTCGGCTTCATCAACCACCAGTTGACGGCGACGGTGTCGAACACGCTGGCGAACAACGGGGCCGACCCGGCCCAGGCCACCGAGGCGTTGGCCAAGCAGAAGACCCAGTTTCTCTCGTTCTTCTTCACCGACGACGAGGCGATGCTCGACTCGTTGACCCAACTGCCGTTGGTGCTGCTGGTGGTCTTCAAGGTCACCCTGCGCTTCGTGCCGCTGCTCATCGCGCTCATGGGCTTTGACCAGCTCGCGGGCGACATTGGGCCCAAGTCGATTCGGTTTTTCGTGGTGCGGGTGAAGCGCGACTCGCTGGTGTTGGGCAAGTTTCTCGCGCAGGCGACGATTTTCGCCTTGTTGCTGACCGTGTCGACCCTGTTGATGGTGCTGGTCACCAAGTTCATCGACCAAGACTTTTCAATGGGTGACGTGGCGTGGTGGTCGCTCAAGCTGACGGTGTCGTCGCTCGTGCTGGCGCTGGCATACCTGGGCCTCACCTCGCTGTGCAGCTCGCTCGTGAAACAGGGCAGCGTCGCGTTGGTGCTGAACATCATTTTGCTGTTCGTGGTGTGGTTCGTGGCGCTGATCGGCGAGTACTCCCGTTTTCCCGGTGAAGTGGCGGGCAACGCGCTGGCCGAACTTCGGCAAGAGTCACCCCTGGCCTACCTTCGGTACACGTCGGTGTGGCATTTCGGCCAAGACCTGTTGCACCCGCATTGGCAGCGCTTCGTGACGGCCGCGATCATGCACTTGGGCTTCGCGTTGGCGTTCTTGGGCCTTTCGCAGTTCGTCATCAAACAGAGGGACCTGTGATGTCTGACGTCGCCATCAGCATTTCGCGAGTCACGAAGAACTTTGGCCCCAAGGTCGCGGTGAACGACGTGTCGTTCAACGTGGTGAAGGGCCACTGCTACGGGCTCATTGGGCCGAACGGCGCGGGCAAGACCACGACGTTTTCGATGATGTGCGGGTACCTCCACGCGACGGCGGGAGAAATTCGCATTCTCGGCGCCGACCCGCAGCGGCAGGGCGCGCTCAAGAAGATCGTCGGGGTGCTGCCGCAAGACGCGATTCTGCCTCCCACCTGGCCGGTCGGCGCGCTGCTCACGTATCTGGGCAACCTGACGGGCTTGCCGAACGCCGAACAAGAAGCGCGGCGGGCGCTCGACCGGGTGCAGCTGCCCGAGACGTGGGCGCTGTTGTGCAACCAGCTCTCGCACGGCATGGCGAAGCGGGTGTCGATGGCGCAAGCCCTCATGGGCGACCCGCCGGTGATCTTGCTCGACGAACCGACCGCCGGCCTCGACCCCAAAATCGCGGCCGCGGTGCGGAGCATCATTCGCGAGCTCAAAGGCCAACACACGGTGGTGGTCTCGAGCCACAACTTGCAAGAACTCGAAGAGCTGTGCGACGCCTCGGCCATTCTCGACAAGGGCCGCCTGGTCAGCGCCGCCACGATGGAGGAGATGACGGGCCAGACGGCCGAGTTTCGTGTGCAGATCGCCAAGGGCGAGGTGCCGCTCGCCGACATCAAGGCGCTCACCGGCTGCCGCGACGCGAAGGTCGAAGCCAACAACGTGCTGATGGTCAACTTCGACGGCATGGCCGTGCAGCCCGAAGACATCATCACCCGCGTGGTGGCCCTGCTCGCGGCGAAAAACTGCCTGATTTTGGGTGTTTGGCGCGGCAAGCGACTCGAAGAACGGGTGCTCCAGCTGACGTAAGGGCCATTTCCGTCGGCAGACCGGCAGCTCGAGGTCGATGCAGCGCTAGGGTTGGCGAATCAATTCATAGAGCAACAGCTCGTTGTCGCCGTGACCATCGAGGCTCAGCACCCCCAGCCAGCGGCGGTCAGCCGACACGCCAAAATCGAGCGTCACGCCGCCCCGCCGGTCGCGCAGGGGCCAGAATTTCTCGTGGTCGTCGAGGGCGACGACGCCCGAGGCCGCCGAGTCGACGACGAAATTCGGGTCGGAGGTGAGCGAGAACGATTCTTCAAGCTCGAGTTCGAGCGACGCACGCTTCGCCTTCGACAACTCCGTCGTTCGGCAATCGGCGGCGACAGCGAGGTGGCCGTGGTCGACGACCAGCCAACCGTCGCCCGGCAACGCCTTGACCGGCTGAACGCCTGCCGGCAGTTCGAATTTCTCGCGGTGAAGGCGCGGAGACCACGAAGCCGGGGCATCGGCCCACGTTTGGGTGGGCATGTCGAGACAGCGGGGCCGGGCCGAGTTCTCTTCAGCAACGCACGGCTGGCCTTGGTGCCAGCGAAGCTGCGGCCCTCGCGCGCGTTGAAGCGCCTCAGGCAACGGCACGTGCACGGCTTCGCTCAAGAAGACAGGCGATGAGCTCACTTGGGCGTCTTCGAGGCGTTGGGCCCATTCGCACGAGTCTCCGCGGGCGCGGCACTGGGCCGGGGTGCCCAATTCGGCCAGGGCGCTGCGAAATCGCCCGTGAATGACGAGCTGGGCCCTGACGGCGTCACGCGCTCGGTGAACCAGGGCCTCAAAAGCTTCGTTGGGCTCGGCAGGCGAGAGCAAGGCCAGGGTCTGGTACAACTGGGTGCTGCGCGAGAGGGCGCGCCCGTCGGCTTTCTCGTCGCTCCGAAGCTGCTCGAGCTCGGCGCCGAGTTGGCCGAGCCCCCATTCACCGTCGGCAGACAAGGTGAGGTCCACGGCGGCTCCGTCACCGGGGGCAGGAGTCACGCGCAGACCCTGCTTCGTACAGGCGAATTGAATGGGTTTGAGCGCGAACCTTTTACGAGCCGGGGAGCGCGGCTCGCACGGCGTCAGGCTCGGCACCATGACTCTGGGGTTCGTCTCGAAAATACGACACACCCCAAATGAATCGACTTCGGCCACCGAGACCGTGGTGCATTCGCGGGCCGAGCCCAAGTAGTCGGGCGGCGGGTCGCGGGGGGTACTATTGGTCACCCCGACTCCGGCGACGCGGCTGTGCTGAACGGCGACGGGCGCGGCGAGCAGCGCGGCAATCCCAACCCAGAACCACACGAAACGACCCTACCCCGCGCGCCCGCTGGGCGTCACCGCCGGGTCAGTCGACGTAAAACATGGGGTCGCGCTGGCTGATGAACCGGTGAATGGCGTCGGCGGCGCTGGGGTCGAGCTGGGTGAACTGCACGCCCACCCCGGGAAAGCTGTCGGGGTCTTTGTCGTTGATTTCGCGAACCCAGCGAACGACGCCCGCGGCCTGCACCTTTTCGCCGGTGGGCAGCGAAAACGACAAGTCGACGGTGGTGCCCATGGGCACGTGGTCGACGGTGGCGATGAAGACGCCGCCTTCTGAAATGTTGGCCGAGAAGCCCGAGAAGAAGTTGTTGTCTGAATGCAGGTCGATGGCGGCTTGCATTTTCACTCGCTGGGCCTGGCGCTTCTTGAGCACCGTCGCGTCGAGTTCGACCGCGGGCACCGCGGGTTGGGTGGGGGCGGCCGCCCTGGGCGAAGCGGGAGGTGTACCGGCTTTGGCGCTGCGCTTGAGCGCGGGGGGCATGGCCCTGACGGCCGGGGTCTCGTCGCCGACGGCGCGCGACTTCTTGATCTGCACGGCGAGCCGCTGGGCCGACTTCTCGTCGTTTTGAATTTGGGCGTTGAGCGCACTCATTTGCTGCTTCCATTCGGCGGCGCGCTCCCGAATTTTTTCTGACGCCCGCCGGCGGTTTTCAATGGCGTCGAGGCGGGCGCGGCGTGCGTTCTCGAACAGCTCGTCGAGTTCGAGCGGGGGCACCTTGGTGGCGTTGACCCGCTTGGCGAGCGAGGGGTCTTGTTCGCCGCTCATGGCGGCCTCGGCGAGCACCGCTTTGACCGTCTTGACCTTGCGTTCGAGCTCGGTGGCGGCGGCCATCATTCGGGTCAGTTCGGAGCCGAGCGCGGCTTCCTCCTGGGTCAGCTCGGCTTCGAGCTGGCTCAAGTCATCGTCGCGCTCCGTCATCGGTAGTTCCCTCGCGTGGGCGCCGTTGGCCATGGTTCGGTTCTCCGGTTGGTGAACGCGAACATGTTTGCAGCAGGCATGCCGCACTGTACCGAGGCGACTTTCGCTGGGCAGCGCAATTTTCGGGGGTGGGCAAAAGGCCGACTCCCGGGTTCAAGCCGACCTCGACACCAGCGCCTGAAGACACACATCGGTCTTCACCCGTTCGAGGAGGTGCCCGGTGACGGAGACGAATGCGCGGAGGTCGGTTTGGGCGGCGGGGTCGTCGGCCCACAATTCGACGCGGGGGGCGGTTTTGAGCGCCTGAGCCAGCCGAACGTTGGGTATGGGGCAGGCCAGGCCTCGGGCGTCGACGCGCAGGGCTGAAACTTCGAGGGGGCTGGGGTCACCGATCTGCTGCATTGCGGGTTCGCCTTTGCTACACACCCGCGCGTTCTATTGCCACAGGAGCAGAACCACTCATGAAACCCTCAGTCATCATTGCCTTGGTCGTGGGCGGGGTCGTCGGCTTTGCCGTCGGCAATGTCTTTCGCTCGTCATCGGGAGCGACCCCCACCGTCGCCCCTTCACCTGCGGGGCAAGCGGCGCGCGCCCCCGGGGCGGCTCCTGCTGGCGACTCCAGCATCTTCAAGGTGCCGCTCGAGGCCTCGGCCATCAAGGGCCCGGCCAATGCCTTGGTCACGGTCGTCGAATTTTCTGACTACCAATGCCCGTTCTGCAGCCGCGCGCACGGCACGGTGCAGCAGCTCGAAAAAGACTACGGCGACAAGATTCGCGTGGTCATGAAGCAGAACCCGCTCTCGTTTCACGAGCGCGCGAAGCCGGCGGCGACGGCGGCCTTGGCGGCTGGAGAGCAAGGCAAGTTCTGGGAAATGCACGACAAGATGTTCGCCAACCAGCGAGCGTTGCAAGACGCCGACCTCGAGGGGTACGCGAAAGACATTGGCCTGAACATCGAGAAGTGGAAGGCCGACATGGCGAGCCAGAAGGTGCTCGCGCAGATCGAGCAAGAGCAGAAGCTCGCGGCGTCGCTCGGGGCGACCGGCACGCCGGCGTTCTTCATCAACGGGCGCAAGCTTTCGGGCGCTCAGCCGATTGAAAACTTCAAGAAGATCATCGACGAAGAAGTGACCAAGGCGCAGCAAATGGTGGCGTCGGGTACGGCGGCCGACCAGGTGTACGCCCGCATCATCGAGAAGGGCGTGACCGCGCCTCCCCCGCCCGCAGCGGCCCCGCCTTCGGCTCCGGCGGCGGCGCCCGCCCCGGCGGCGATTCGCAAAATCGACGTGCCGGCCGACGCTCCGGCGCGCGGTGCGAAGTATGCGAAGGTCACCATTGTCGAGTGGTCTGACTTTCAGTGCCCTTTCTGCGGCCGGGTGGCCCCGACGCTGAAGCAAATCGAAGACACCTACGGCAAAGACGTGAAGATCGTCTTTCGCCAGCAGCCGTTGCCGTTTCACAACAACGCGAAGCCGGCGGCCGAAGCGTCGCTCGCGGCGCACGAGCAGGGCAAGTTCTGGCCGTACCACGACAAGCTCTTCGCGAACCAACAGGCGCTCGACCGGGCCTCGCTCGAAAAGTACGCGTCTGAACTTGGGCTCGACATGGGCAAGTTCAAGGCGGCGCTCGACTCGGGCAAGTTCGCCAAGGCCGTGGAGGCCGACTCGGCCGCGGGCATGGCGGCGGGCGCGAACGGCACGCCGACCTTCTTCATCAACGGTCGTGAATTCGTGGGTGCGCAGCCCTTCGAGTCGTTCAAAGGCGTGATCGACGACGAAATCAAGAAGGCCGACGCGGTGCTGGCCAAGGGCGTGAAGATCGAAAACGTCTACGCCGAGCTGCAGAAGAACGCGGGTTCGGCGCCTCCGGCGGCGGCTGAAGAGGCGAAGGTGGTCGCCGCGGCCGACCTCAACATTGCCACGGCGCCGACCTGGGGCCCGAAGAACGCGCCGGTCACCATCGTCGCGTTCTCTGACTTTCAGTGCCCGTTCTGCGGTCGGGTCGTGCCGACGCTCAAAGAGCTCGAGAAGCAGTACCAAGGCAAGATCAAGATCGCCTTCAAGAACCAGCCGCTGCCGTTTCACCAGAACGCGCGCATCGCCGCCGCGGCGGGTCTCGCGGCCCACGAGCAAGGCAAGTTCTGGGAAATGCACGACAAGATGTTCGCCAACCAGCAAGCGCTCGACCGTTCGTCGCTCGAGAAATACGCCTCCGAGCTTGGGCTCGACATGGGCAAGTTCAAGACCGCGCTTGACTCGAACAAGTTCGAGGCGACCATCGCCGCCGATTCGAGCGAAGGCGCGAAAGTCGGCGCGAACGGTACGCCGACCTTCTTCATCAACGGTCGGCAGGTGGTGGGTGCTCAGCCGATCGAGCAGTTCAAGGCCGTGATTGACGACGAGCTGAAGAAGAAGTAAGTCGACCGGCGCCGCCGTTCGAAACCGACCGCCGCCCTTCTTCAAAAAAGGGGCGGCGGTTCGCTTTTGCGGGGGGCCTTTCGGTCAGTCGAAGTCGATGAGGTACTTGTTGATTCGGTTGGGTTCGACCTTGACGACTTTGACCTGCTTTTTGCCCAGGTCGGCGTTGGTGAAGACGCAGCGGTATTCGCCGGCGGGTATGACCTGGTCGCGAAACGGCGAGTCACCGAACTTGAATTGACCGCATTCGACGTTGGTGCCAGCCCGAACGATGAAGTGCATGGTGCCGAGGGGCTTGGCCTTCACGTTGGGAGACGGCAGCCCCGGCGCGTCGGGCTTCATGCACTTGAGCGTGTAGTGGCGCGGCTCGAGGTCGGCGGTCGCCGTGAAGGTGTCTGAAATGCTCAGACACCCCGGCATTTCGACCCGAACCGACACCTGTTTGCCTTCTTCGCGCTCGAAGGTCATGGGCAAGGTGCCCGACGTGCCGTCTCCGAAGAGAACGGTGGCGCCACTGGGTTCTGACTGCAGTGACACCGAAACGCGGCCCTCGCGAACGGGCTTGGGCGCGGGCACGTTGTCGTCGCGGGTCAGCAAGAACGGCAACGTCATGTCTCCGTGATTCGGTATGGCAATGTTCGTTTCGAACGCGCGTACCCCGGCTTCGAGACGACGAGCGAATAGGTACCGGGCGGGCTGTCGGGCAGCGTGCAGGGCGTGACGCACGGCAACGCGGTTTCGGCGAAGCGAATGTGGGCGCCGGTCGGTTCTGAGGTGACGCGCACGTGGGCGGTGCGGGAGGCCGAATGACGATGAGGGCCCCACCACGACGATGACGAGCAACGCCACGCCCGCGGCGATGGGCCACCACGGCCGGCGGGGCACGGTGTCGGCCTTGACGGTGCGCAGGCTGAGCTCTTCGGGCTGCGGCTGGGTCGGTTGCGGTGGGGGCTTGGGCGCCGGAGGCACGGGGCCAGCTTGGGGCGCGAGCGCAGCTTCGCGGGCGGGGGCCGGGGCGGCGGCGGCTCGGCGGCGGTCACCTCGAGCGCGGCGGTCGTTTCGGGCTGTTCGTGCAGCGACTGCGTCAAGCGCACGTCGCGCATGGCCGGGGGCGGCGCGGTCTTGTGACTCTCTCGGGTGGGCCGCTCGCGGTCGACGCGTTCGCGTTCGGGTCGTTCGGGGCTGGGGGAGCGTTCGATGTCGGCCGCCGCCGCTTCGACCGACTGCTCGCTGAAGAGCAAGCGCCCCTCTTCGGCTTCGCGCTTGAGCCGGTCGGCGTAAACCTCTTGCATGAACGACGCGAGGTGCACCGAAGACGAGGGTATTTTTTCGGCCAACAGCCAGTCTTCAATGGCGGCGGCGAAGAGGCGGGCCTCGCCATAGCGCTGGTCGCGGTCTTTGGTGAGCGCCTTGAGCACAATGTCGTCGAGCGCGGTGGGCGTTCGGGCGTTGACTTGCGACGGTGGGGTCACCTTGCATTCGGTGACGGCGTTGAGCGTTTGAATGTCGGTGCCGCGCTTGAACAGCCGGGTGCCGGTGAGCAGCTCGTACATGACGACGCCCAGCGCGAAAATGTCGGTGCGGTGGTCGATTTGCCGAGCGCCGCTGGCCTGCTCTGGCGACATGTACGAGTACTTGCCCTTGAGCACGCCTGAACGGGTCACCGTGGCCTGGTCGGCGGCCTTGGCGATGCCGAAGTCGACGACCTTCACGCCGCCCTCGAACGACACCAAGATGTTCTGCGGCGAAATGTCGCGGTGCACGATGTTCATGGGCCGGCCGGCGGGGTCGGCGCGCTTGTGGGCGTAGTCGAGGCCCGAGGCGGCTTCGATGATGACTCGGCAAATGAGCGGTATGGGCAGCACCACGCCCGAGCGTTCTGACTGCTTCCACACCCGGCGCACGTCTTCGCCATGAATGTATTCCATGGCGATGAAGAAGGTGTCGTCTTGCGACCCCAAGTCGAAGATCTGAACGATGTTGGGGTGGTTGAGGCGGGCGGCGATGCGCGCCTCGTCGAGAAACATGGCGATGAAGTCTTCGTTTTCGGCCAGGTGGGGCAGAATTCGCTTCACCACCAACAACTTCTCGAAGCCCTCGAGGCCCAGCTGCCGCGCGAGGTAGATCTGCGCCATGCCACCCGTGGCGAGTTTCTTCACGAGCTGATAACGGCCGTAGGTCTCGATCGACACGGGCTCAGGCCTGAACCAACGGCCTCTCGAGGTATGGAAACGTGTTCATGCTACGGTTGAGGCCCCCGAATCGCAAACGTGCAGTGTACGACGGCATACCCGACCTACCGGCGCCGTTTGGCCCTCTTTTCGCGGGTATCGCGAACGAGGTCTTCTAATTCGTCGAGTTTCTTCGCCAAAACGGGCTGGAGCATGGGGGCGCGGTCGACCTTGTCGAAGAGCGCCAAAATTTCGTCGACCTGCTGTTCGATGAACTCGGCGCGTTCTGGCGAAATGCGGCGAAGGAGCATGTCGGCGCCCGCTTCGATGAGCACCCGAGCGACGGCGTTGCGCGAGGCGAGCGGCTCGTGTTGCTTTTGACCCAGGCCCGAAATCACCCGCAACTTGGGGGCCAGGGGCAGGTCGAGCTGTCGTTCGTCGCGTTTGGCCATGCCGAGACAGTACGGTCGTTACGCCAGAGGTGAAGTTTCTGACCACCGCGTCACTTCGACCCTGTAGCGAGAAGATGGTTCGGTGGCTGATCTCCGCCGTGTTGGGGCCAACTCGTGCGAGACTGAAGCTCCGAATGGTTGCCCGGTCACGCATTCTCATTGTCGATGACTCCGAACTGAGCCGGGAGGCGCTGCGGCGCACCCTTGAGCTCGACGGGCACCTCAAGGTGGTGGGTGAAGCCAAAACCGGTGAAGAAGCGCTCCAGCTGGTCGAAAAGCTGAAGCCCGACCTCATCACGATGGACCTCAACATGCCCGGCATGGGTGGTTTGAGGGCCATTGAAGAGGTGATGCGAGAGCGCCCGACCCCCGTGGTGGTGATTTCTGAGCGGTCTTCGACGTCGGGGGTCGACCTCAACTACGAAGCCATTTCGCGCGGCGCGCTCGAGCTGGTGCCCAAGTCGACCGTGTTTGGCGCCGGGCCGAACGACGCGAGGCGCTTCGCGGAGCGGCTGCGGCGGCTGGCCGAAGCGGGCCGAGAAGCCGCGACGGCCGTCGCCCCGCCCATGGAGCCGCCGCCGAAGCAGCCCGAGTCGCGCGAGCCGCCCGTGCTGCTGGGCATTGGCGCGTCGACCGGTGGCCCCCGCGCGTTGGCGAAGCTCTTCGCCGACCTCCCGAAAGACTTTTCGTTGCCCATTGCGCTGGTGCAACACATGGCCGAAGACTTCTTCGACAGCTTCGTGCGCTTCTTGCGCGACTCGTCGGGTCGCACCGTCGTGCAAGCGACGCAAGGCATGAAGCTCGAAGCGGGGCACGTCGTGGTCGCCCCACCCCGCCACGAATTTTTTCTCAACGAAACGATGACGGCGCGGTTGGTGCCATCTCCGCGTGAGGCGCTCATTTCGCCGTCGGTCGACAGCCTGTTCTTTTCAATGGCGAAGACGCTCAAGGGTCGCGGCATCGGTTTGTTGATGACCGGCATGGGCGACGACGGGGCGCAGGGGCTGCTGCGCATGCGTCGCATGGGCGCCCACACCATTGTGCAAAACCGCGAAACCTGTGCGGTTTTTGGCATGCCGCGCGCCGCCATGGAACTCGGGGCCGCCGAAATTGCCCTGCCGCTCGACGGGTTGGCGCCGTGGCTGACCGCGTTTTTGAGAGGCGGCTCGCGCAAGCCGGCCGAGCCGGTGAAACGGCGGGTGCTGATCGTCGACGACGACGCCGAATCGCTGAAGGCGACGAAGGCGATTCTCGAGGCGGGCGGCTACGAGGTGCACACCCTCGACAACCCGCTGGTGGTGGCGCAGACGATTCGGCGGCTCGACATTGACTTGGTGCTGCTCGAGACCGAGCTGTCGACCATGAAGGGCATCGTCGTCATACAGACGCTGCGCAACCACGGGCTCGCCCGGGTACCGGTGATGCTGCATTCGAAGCTCGACGCGACGACGCTCAAAGCGCGCGCCAAAGAAGCGGGGGCCCTGGGCTTCATTCGCAAGGGGGCTTCGTCGTTGCTGC
>JBGAIY010000221.1:0-13256 GCA_044225205.1 Myxococcaceae bacterium
GACGCTGTTTCGGGTCTACCTCGACGCCGACGAAGTGCGCCGTCGGCCGCTGCGCGCCTGGCTCGCACCGGTCGTCGCTTACGCCCTCGGCGTCACCGCCCACCAGATCTCGCCCGAGGCGTTCTGGCGCGTGCTCGCCTACGTGGCCGTGTGGCACTTCATTCGGCAACAGGTGGGGTGGGTCACGTTGTACGGCCGGCGCGCGAACAGCTCGGCGCTCGAAATGCGCTTCGACGCCGCGGCCATGTACGCCGCCACGCTGGGCCCGGTGGTCTGGTGGCACGCGCACCTGCCGCGCGCGTTTTGGTGGTTTCGCGAAGGCGACTTCGTGCCCGCCTTGCCCGAATGGGTCGGCACCGTGGGCTTGGCGGTGCACGCGGCGGTGTTGTTGGGCTGGCTCGCGTTCACCGTCGGCGCGGGGCACTTTCAGTGGGGCAAGGCGCTGTTGCTCGGCGCGACCTGGGTGACGTGGTTCGGCGGCATCGTGCTCGCCCGCGACGACTTTTCGTTCACGGTCATGAACGTGGTTTCTCACGGCGTACCGTACCTGTACTTGCTCTACCGCTACATGAAGCACCGGCGCGACGAGGGCGGGTACGGGGGGCTGCGCCCCGTGCTGCAGTGGGGGTTGCCGGCCTTTCTGGGCGGGCTCTTCGCACTCGCCTTCATCGAAGAATTCGCGTGGGACACTTTGGTCTGGCACGAGCGGCCCCAGTTCTTTGGCTCAGGGGGCTTCGACTTGGGGCCCAGCCTGCTCTCGCTCGTGGTACCGCTGCTCGCCTTGCCGCAGACCACCCACTACGTGCTCGACGGGCTGATCTGGAAGACGCGCGACGACCCGGCCCTGCGCACGCGGTTGTGGCCTGCTCCGGCCGGGGCCGGTACGCCGTGAACCGACCACCCGTCACGACCGGGTCGCTGGTCGAAGCCATGCGCCGCCGCCCGGCGATGTACGTGGGCAGCCCCGACCGCCACGGGTTGATGCACCTGTTCGAATACGCGCTCACCACCGTGCTCGACGCCATGGCGCCCACCCAAGTCGCGTCGGCGGTCGTTCGGGTGCACCGCGCCGACGGGCGCACCACGGTTTCGACGAACGTCGTCGTGCCGGGAGCCCCCATCGTCGACCTGCTCGCGACCGACGTCGAGGTGCGCGTCGGCGACTGGCCCCTGTTGACCGTGCACGCGTTGTCGGCCTCGTTCTCGTTCGACGTGCAAACCGAAGCCGGCTGGTGGTCGTTTCGCAGCGAGCGGGGCACTCGGGTCGACGGCCCGCCGCTGAGTGCCCACGCGGGCCCGGGTACCGTCATTTCGTTTGCGCCCGACCCCGGCATTTTCACCAATGTGAACGGCGTCAACGGCGCGTGGTTGCAGCGGCGGTTTCACGAGCTCGCCATGCTGTGGCCCGGCACCCAGTTCGAACTGCGCGACGACGACGGGCTCGTGCTCTCGCTGCGCTGGCCGCGGGGCTTCGGCGACTGGCTCGCGCTGCAAGACGCGGCGGTTGAACGAAGCGTCGAGACCCAGTGGCAGTCGGTTCGGGTGCGCGCCGCGTATGGGTTGACCCGCTCGCCCGCCGTCACCGCTTGGGCGTTCGCCAACCGGGTACGGGTGCCCCGAGGCGACCACCTCGACGCGTTGCGGGCGGTCGTCGAACGCCGCCACCCTCGCGCTCACCGCCAGGGAGGCTGGTGCGGCGTCATTTCGGTCGACTTGCCCGTGACGGAGTTGCGCTTCGAAGGGCCCACCCGAGAAGTGCTCGCGGTGCCGGGCTTGGCCGACGGCGTACGCAACGCCCTCGAAGAGGCAATGAAATGAACGTGTTACGCAGGTTCAGATCGCCCGAACTTCGGGGTAAGCCGTTCGTTCGCCGTTTGGCAGGTGGAGGAAACCCCGTGAGCATCGAGCCCGTGGCCGGTACCGAAGAACGACCGCTCATTGTCTACGTCGAAGACGACTACGACACCTTCAAGCTCACCGAGCTGCGGCTGCGGGCGAAGTACCGCGTGCTGTGGGCGAAAAACGACCGGGAGGCCTGTGCGCTGTTTTGCGCCCACGACGGCAACCTCCTCGCCATTTTGATGGACCTCGACCTCGCCGGCTCGCAGCTCGACGGCCTGGGGCTGATCAAACTGTTGCGCGGCAAGCTCGCTCGCGCGCCCGACTACGCCCAGCTCGTGCCGAAGAGCTCAGTGCCGATTCTGGTGCTGACGGCGTCGTCGTCGGGCTACGCCGAGCTCGAAGTGCGGGCCCAAGGCGCGAGCCACTACCTGGGCAAGCCCATTGACTTCACGCGCCTCAATTTGGCGTTGGCTCAAGTCAACATCGCCCGCGTCATGGGGCGCTTGGCCGGCCGCCGCGACTCGGCCGAAATACCCGTCGTCGCCGCCAGCCGCGAAGCCGAACGCCGCTGACCGGCGCCGTTTTTGACAGGCCCCTGGTCTGACCCCACGCTGAAGCCCATGGCGAGTGTCTGGGGCAAGCTGTCGTTGCGGTTTCAAGCGGCGATCGCCGTCGTCGCGCCGACCCTCGTGGTCGCCCTCTTCGCGTCGACCTATTTCCCCAATCGGTTGAACCACCAGGCCCGCGAAGCGCTCGAGCGGCAAGCGCGCTCGGTGGGCCAGCTCGCGGCGTCGAACGTCGCGCCCACCATGCGGCTCATCGGCGACAGCCTGGCGACGCCGAATGAACTCAACGGTATTTTCGAGGGCATTCGCGCCGGCGGTCAGGTGGTGAACCTGGGCGTGTTCACGGTCGACTCGGCCCACGTCACCCGTGACGGCGAGCGCCGGGTGCTGACGCTCGAGGCCCGCGAACCGGCCGTGCAGGTGCTCGGAGACCTGCCCGTCGGCCGCTACGACGTGCCCAGGCCGGGCGAGTGCTTCACGACCTTCGGCTCGACGCTCGACGTGCACTGTGCGGCGAAAGACCAAGACGCCGAAGTGCTGTTGGTCGCGAAGTGGTCGCTCGTCGAACTGGCCGAACAACAACGCGAGAACCAAGCCGCCGGGTTGTGGGTGCTGCTCGTCGCCGTCGCCGCCGGGTTGATTCTGGCCCTCGTCATGTCGGGTGCCATCGCCGGGCCGCTGGGCGTCGTGTCGCGTGTCGCGCAAGAACTCGCGAGCGGCGACGTGACCGTCGCGCGCGTCGAAGTCGCCGGCGCCAACGAAGTGCAGTCGATGGCGTCGAGCGTGAACGAAATGCTCTCGAGCCTGCGGTCGCTCGTGACCCAAATGGTGTCGCTCACGTCTGACTTGTCGAACGCGGCGAAAGGGCTCATCACCGCGTCGTCAGACCAGGAGCGGGTGACCAGCCAGCAGTCGGCGTACGCTCAGCAAATTGCCACCACGTTCGAAGAGCTGTCGCAAACGGCTGAAATGATCACCCGGTCGACCGAAATCGTCGAACAGGCCGCCGGTCGCACGAACTACGCCGTCGACGAAGGGCGCGCCCTTGTCAACGAAATGGTCGCGGGCATGACCACCATTCGCCACGAGGCCAAAGAGGTGGCCGACGCCATTGCGCAGCTCAACAGCGAGCTGCAGCAAGTGGGTCGCATTGCCCAGGTCATCAAGCAGGTGGCCGACCGGTCTGACCTGCTCGCGCTCAACGCGGCGCTCGAAGGCACCAAGGCCGGCGAAGTCGGCCGCGGCTTCAGCGTCGTCGCCGCCGAAATGCGCAAGCTCGCCGAAAACGTCGCGCAGAGCGCCAAAGACATTGGCCGCATTGTCGAACGGGTGCAGGCGTCGTCAGACCTCGCCGTGCGCCGCGCGACCCAAGGCGTCGAGTCGTCTGACCGCGGAGCCGCCATGGCTCAGCGGGCGTCGAGCGCGTTCGGGCAAATTCTCGAATTGTCTCGGGGCACGAAAGAAGCCGCGCAGCAGATCGCCGTGGCGACCCGCCAACAGCGGCAGTCGTCTGAACAAGCCGTTCGCGGCGCCCGCAACGTCGCCGACCTCGTCAAACAAGGCGTCGACGCCACGAGCCGAACCACGCGCATCGCCCAAGGCCTGCAAGCCTCGGTCACCGCGCTCACCGAAGTCACCGGGCGCTTCAAAGTCGAGCGAGCCGACACCGACCCGCTCGACGAGCGCTCGTAACGCGCATCACCCGGTTGCGTAGGTGCAGGCCGGGCTCGTTTGGTTGCATTTGGGCCCACTCCCGCCGTGAGGCAGGGTTGCTTCGTTGGTCAGCTGCTTGAGTTTGTCCACATTGAGAGACAGTTTCCGCTTCACGTCGACCATCCTTTGTTGAGGAGACGGGCGACTGGCTCAGCACGAAACGATCCACTCCCTGGGTACGAGACAAATCGGTCACTTGGTTTGCGACGATGTGAGCGAGTTGTGAACGCACGTTCGCTCAACGTGCGTGTTCACACCCACTCAGCGCTTCGGCGCTCCGGGCCTCGAGTTGCTCCGTTGCCGAAAGCACGAAAGGCCCACAGTCGACGGCGCGGCTGATTTCGGCGGCCGAAACCTCAGGCGTACCCGCTGGCCACTCAACCACTTCGCCCCATGTCGTCACCGCACGCACATGGTGCCGGTTGGCGATGGCGCTCATCGCCGCGCTCCCGGTCGAAACGGAGCTGATCACCCGAAGGTTCTCGACGTCCCACGTCGACCAGGTGCCGTCCGAACTCCATTCATGCACGAGGCCTCCCGTCGGCTCGACCGCGAGCGCGAGCGGTTCGACCCCGAGGCGAGGCAGTGACGCGATTCGTGCCCGGCGTGCCTCGCTCCAGATTTGCACCGGGCCCTGGGGTGAAACCACGAAGAAGGTGTCGTCGTCAGCCGAGGGCCAGGGCGCCGCGAAACCGTGAAAGGCGTCGGCGCGCCAGAGCGGTTCGGCGCGCGGGCCCCACGACTCAACGGCGCCCTCTCGGTTGACCGTGACGAGCGAGCCGGGGCGCGAGAAGAAGCCAGGCGCGCGGAGCACCCCTTGCGCACGAAGAATGGCGGTTTGCTGCCAGGGTCGGCCCGACCAGAGCACGATGTCGTCGTCTTGGGTCTGACCGGCGATGGTGGTGCCCGCCTCGTCAACCACGACGAAAGTCACCGGTCGGTCGGCCCGAAGCACCTGCGCTCGCTCGTACCCGGCGGGAGTGTGGGCGAACACCCGCACTTCGCCGTTGATGGCGACCGCCAACACCCGCCCGTCGCGACTGAGCGCTGCCGCGGTCGGCAAGGCGGTGACCGGTTCACGCACCGGCGTGGGCGCCTTTGAGTCGTTGTCGAACACCCACCATGCTTGGTCGGTCGTCACGACGATCGGCGTGCGCGGGCTGCCCAGCACCTCTTTCGCGCCGCGAGGCCACCCCTCGGGCGCACTCGAGAACGTCGTATCGGCCGCCCACAACCGAATGAGCCCATCAGGGCCGAATGAGACCAACCGGTTTGGCTGTGGAGCGGCGATGAAGGCGGGCCCGGTTTGGCCGATGAATTTCCACTCGTGTGAGCCGGTGCGCGCGTTGAGCTTCTCGAGGGCGCCGTCGGGGAGTGCCACCACGAAGTGTTCGGTGTCGAGCCAGACGGCGCGACGCAGCCTCGTCGTCGCCAGGGCAAAGGTGTGCAGGGTTGCGCCATTGTCGGGCGCGAGCACCCGGGTGCTGCCGTCTTGGCCGACCGACAAGAGCTTCGAAGCGTCGGGGTTGAGGGCGAGCGCGAGAACCGCGCCGCGGTGCACCGCTTGTACCCACGTGCGCGTGCCGACGTCGGGCGCCCAGCGGGCGATGCGACCGTCGTCAAAGCCGATGAAGACCTGGCCCGCGGTGCCGAAAACCACCGACGACACGGGGGAGGTGCTCAGCGGGAGCTTGCCGCGCTCGCGCCCAGACTCGCCGTCGAACAACCGCACGCCGACCAGCGCCGGCTCGGTGTGAAACGGCCCCGCGTACACCGCCACGAGCTTGCCGTCGTTGCTGAAGCGGGTCGCCGCGCTGACGTCGGCGTCGGTCAGAACGGCGACGACTTCACCGGTGCGACGCAACAGCCGCGGCTGGCCCTGCGAGACCGAGGTCGCGAGCATTTCGCCGTCAGGCCGGTATTCGATTCGAAACACCGCGCCGTGGCCGAAGTCGCTCACGTGTCGTCGGGCGCCCGACGCGACGTCGTACAGTTCAACGGCTCCGCCTCGGGTGCCGACGCTCAAGGTCTGGCCGTCGGGCGAAAAAGCCGCGCAAAACGCGTCGGTGGCGACGGTGTGTTCGAGCTGGCCGAGAGTCAGGTGCCACACGCTCACCCGGCCGTCTTGCCCGACCATGGCGAGGCGCTGCCCGTCGGCCGACAAGGCTCCGTCGAACGCGGGGCCGAGCCCGCCGAGGCGCCGCACTTCTCCGCGGCCGAGCCACGCCGCCGTCTTGAGCAGGTGGGTGAGGGCCGGGCCCTGCGCGCCGCTCTTTTGGGCGGCCGACAAGTACGCCAAGGCCTCGAGCGGCTTTTGTTCGAGCATCGCGCGTCGGCCTTGCTCGAAACGCAAGTTCGCCAGTCGGGTCGACGCCTCGTGGGCGCTGAATTCGGCTTGGTGCAGGGCGTGGTCGGTCGTGCGGTACGCCCGAAACAGCAACAACAGGCCCACGGTCAAGGTGACGAGCGCCGACGCCGCCAACGCGCGCCGCACCCGTCGGCCGCGCGCTTCGTCGCGCACGCTCGCTTCACCGAAGGCCAGCTCGGTCGCCGTCAGCTGCCCGAGAAACCGTGCGCGCCACAAGCGGTACTCGGCGACCGCTTCGTCGCGCCACAAGAGGCCCCGCGGCCGCCCCCGTTCTTGCCACTGCCGCGCCGAAGTGCGCAGCGCGTCTCGCAGCCGGGCGGTGTCTGAGTCTTCACGGCGCCATTCGACCAGCCGAGGCCACGACGTGACCAGCGCCTCGTGAATCAGCTCGATGCGGTCGTCGCGCCCGTCGGTTTCGCTCGTCACCAGCAGCCGGGCGTCGACGAGCCGGTCGATGACCGCGCGGGCGCGCGCGTCGTCGCCGAGCGTCTCGGTCAGTTCGCCTCTCGACAGTTCAGACCGGGTGCCTTGGCTCGTGACCAATTGCCGAAACGCTTCGCGCACGAGGCGCTGTTCGCTCTCGCCCAGCCCGCCCAGCACGTCTTCGGCGTGACGGGCGAGGGCACCGCCCACGCCGCCCAACGCGTCGTAGGTCTTCGCGCGCAGCTGCCGCAGTTTGCGGTCACGCAGCCGCCACATTTGGGCGGCGGTGAACGAAAGCAGCGCCAGGGCCCCCGGAGATTCGGCGACCGCGTCGACCATTTTCGCCGGCAGCGCCTCGTCGTCGAAGCTGTAGCCGAGCCGCTTGGCCGGCTCGACGACGACCCGCAACAAGTCGCCGCGGGGTGGGGTGCCGAGCAGCATCAACGCGCTCGAGAGCCGCTCGCGCAGCGCTTCGAGCTGCAGGGTCTGCATCAAAAAGTCGTCGCGCAGCGTCACGACCACCCGCACCCGCGAGCCGGGCATGTCGGCCGACTGGGTCAACAGGGTGGCGAACGCCTGTCGTTCGGCCGGGTCTCCGCAGAGCGTCAACAATTCTTCAAACTGGTCGACGACCACGACCAACTGTTCGCCCGGCCCCAAAGACGCCGCCGCGTGCTTGGCCAGGGCGAGCCCGTCGCCCACGGCCTCGTGCGCCAGCGCCGGTGTCGCCAACCGTTCAGCCACGAGCCGGGCGGCGAGCGCCGCGAACGGCTTCGAACCAGGCCTCAGCGACACCGCGCGCCAGGCCTTCGGCAACAGCGGCACGACGCCGGCGAAAATGAACGACGACTTGCCGGCGCCCGACGGGCCCACGACCGCCAAGAACCGCTCGGCCTTGAGGCGGTTGGCGAAGCTCTGCGCTTCGTGCTCGCGGCCGAAGTACGAATCGGCGTCTTGGGTGGTGAAGGTCGACAGGCCCTTGTAGGGCTCGGCCGCCTCATTGAGCGACAGCGCGTCGGGGCTCGTCACGTCGACCAGGTGGGTCGAAAACCAGGCCCACAGGGCTTCGTCTTGACGCTCGAAGGGCCCTGGCAGCGCCGCGAGCCTGGCGCCGTGTCGACCCGCGCCGTCGAGGTAGAACAGTTCTTCGTCGGCGCCTCCGCTGGGGGCGATGAGCTGCACCAGCGGAGAGAGCGAGAGCACCAAGTTGCCGGTCACGTCGAGCAGCACGACTTCGCCGTCGTTGGGCTGGTGGTGGCCCAGCACTTCTTGGGCGGCCCGCCGGCTGCGGCGAGTCCCCATCCACCGTTCGGCGTCGCTTTTTCGCACGACGAGGGGGTAGTCGAACACGAAGGCGACCGACGACAGCACTTGGCCGACGACGGGCATGGCCTGGTGCAAGAACGCCATGAGTTCGTCGACGGTGGTGTCGGCTGCGGGCCAGCGCAGCGCCGCCAAACGGTTGAGCGCCAGCGCCGCCATGCCCGGTCGGCCCTCGTTCGTGAAGAACGCGGCCACCAATTCGGGTATGGGGTGGGCGAGGCGCTTGCCGGCGAACGGCTCCAACAGGCCGAGAGCGAGGGCGCGCCACGCGTCGTCGTCGATTCGGCCCGCTGCCACGCGCTTGAGCAAGTCGAGCACGGCATCGCTGTCACCGGTGGCGTCTCCGGGGCCGAAGCGGGCCCGGGCGGCGAGCGCCATGACCGCGAGGTGACGGGTGACGACGCGCTGAACCGCAGCGACCGCGTCGACGGCTTGGCGTGGGGTGCGCGCCGCCTCGATGAGCGCCACCGCCTCGGCCACCGGCTGGGGCGCCGTGGCGAGCACGGCTTCTCGTACCGTTTCGTCGAGCTGGGGGTACGAGGCGGTCTCGACTCCAATGGCGGCCGCCGCCCGAAACGCGGCCGCGAATTCGAGCGCGTCGCCGTAGCGGTCTTCGGGGCGCTTCGCCGCCGCCTTGGCCAACACCGCGTTGAGCGCCTCGGGCAGCCCGTCGGGCAACTTGGGCATCGGCTGCACGGCGTGCGCGCGGGCCACCGCACGCAAGGTGTTGCCGGTGAACGGCAGCTCTCCGGTCAAGACCTGGTAGGCGAGAATGGCGAGGCTGTAGAGGTCGGAGCGCGCGTTCGCTTTCGACGCGTCGGCCCACTGTTCGGGCGCCATGAAGTGCGGCGTGCCAATGACCGCGCCTTCTTGGGTGATGACGACGGTGCTCGCGTCGCGCAACACGTCGTCGGCCGCGGTGTCGTTGGGGGCCAAGACGGGCGCCGGCGTCGGCGCGGTGGGCGCGGGGCCGTCGTCTTTGCTGGGCTCGAGCCGGGCGATGCCCAGGTCGAGCAGCTTCGGCAACAAGCGGCCGGTGCGGTTCACGACCATCACGTTGCCGGGCTTGACGTCGCGGTGAACGATGCCCTGCTCGTGTGCGGCGTTGAGTACTTCGGCGAGCCGTTCGAACAACGGCACGAAGCGCGGCAGCGGGAGCGGCCCTTGCGACGAAATCATGCGGTCGAGCGGCATGCCCCGCACGAGCTCCATGGCGATCCACAACAAGCCGTCGGGTTCGGCGCCGAATGAATAGACGTGCGCGGCAAAGGGGTGGTCGAGGCGTGAAGCGAGCCGTGCTTCGCGCAAGAAGCGGTCGGCGGCGCCGCTGGTGAGCCCCTTGTGCTGCGCCAGAACCTTGATGACCGCTTGCCGACCCAGCGTCGTTTGCTCGGCGAGAAACACATCGCCGACGGCGCCTTCGCCCAGCCGCTCGCGAATGACGAAGTCACCCAGGCGACGACCCAACATGGTGTCGCCGCGCGAGGTCACGCCTGGTCTCCCGGGGTGTGCCCGACACGCACCTCGACGCGGCTCACGGCGCTCTGGGCGGCGGCGTGGCTCACAGCAAACGAGGTGGGTCGAAACCGAGGCATGGCGTGCTAGTGCTTGAGCAATTGGTGACCCTGCGCACCTTCGATGCCGTGGGTCATGACGAAGCTGTACAAGGGGTAGTTGTCTTCGCGGGTACCGCCCACGCATTCGAACAGCCAGGCGTTGCGCTGCGGGTCTTCGAGGTCGGGGGCGCTCTGCACGAACAACACGTCGCCCCGCTCGATGACGATTTCGGCGACCAGGGCCTTGCCCAAAATGGCCTGGCACACCGCGCGGCCGTCGTCTTCGTCGAAAAAGTCCCAGTGAATGAGGTCGTGGTCGAAGACCGACATTTCGCCGGCCCCCGCGCGAACGACACAATTGCTGTGGTCTTGCAGCCACTTCCAAAAAACGTCAAAGGTCAATGGCGCCGGGCTCGAAGTGCTGGGCATGGGTGACTCCCTTACCTTTTGGGCACGGCAGGTGCCACCGGTATAACCCTGGGCGTGAGCACGCCACGAACGTTGTCGACGCGGGGCATGCGGTTCGGCTTTTTGCTGGTGGTGCTGCTGCTGACCGCCAGCGCCGCGTTTTCACTGCTCTCGGCTCGTCGCGCCGCCGAACGCATTGACCGGCTCGTCACCGCATCACTCGAGCGCGAGCGGCTCATCGGCCTCATGCGGCTCGACGCGGCGATGCTGATTCAGGCGGCGGGTGATCACATCGCCTCCCAGAGCGACGACGAACGGCAGAGCGCCAGCCGCGCGATGGACGTGATCTTGAAAGAAATTCAAGACACGTCAGACCGCTACGCCGCCGACTTGCCCAAGAGCGAAGCACAGCTGTGGGTCGAGCTGTCTGACGTGGCCGAGACCTTGGTCAAAAAGGTCGACGTCACCATCAAAGCGTCGAATCGAAAAGAGGCCGAGCGTGCCCGCAAGCACCTCGAAGAAGACGTGAAGCCCATCAGTTTTCAGCTCGACGACGTGGCGACGTCGCTCGCGAAGAAGAACGCCGACGACACGCGCGCGCTGCTTCAGCAGCTGCAACAAGTGCGGTGGCGAACGAGCGCCGCCGGCGCCGGTGTGGTGGGGCTCGCGCTCTTGCTCTCGTTGCTGGTGGCCTGGCAGGTGACGCGAACGCTGCGCCGTCAAGAACGCACCATCGAGTCGCAGCTCGTCGAACTCAATCGGCGCAACGAAGAACTCGACGCGTTCGCCAGCCGGGTCGCGCACGACCTCGTCTCACCGCTCTCACCGCTCAAGGGGTACCTCACGCTCGCCCGCCGCCAAGTGGCCGACCCCGCGGTCAAAGAACTGCTGACCCAAGCCGAGTCGTCGACCGGCCGCATGAGCGAACTCGTCGACAGCCTGTTGCGCTTTTGCCGCGCCGGCAAGGGCACCGAGAAAGCGACCGCCGAGCTCGACACCGCCGTGTCGACGATATTGCTCGAGCAGAGCCAAGCCGCCGCCGGCGCGCACGTTCGGCTCGAACGTACGCTCGAGGCGGGCGTGCTCGTACCGGTCGCGCCGCAGCTGTTGCAGTCGATCGCCCAAAACGTGCTCTCGAACGCGGTGAAATACTCCGCCAACCGCCCCCACGCGTTGGTTCGGGTGGCCGTGCGCAAAGACGGCGAACACGGCGTGTTCGAGGTCGTCGACAACGGCCCCGGGTTGTCGGCCGAGTCGCTCGCCCAGTTGTACCAGCCGTTCTTTCGCGCCCCCGAGACGCGTTCGCTGCCCGGCACCGGCCTCGGCCTCGCGACGACCAAACGGCTCGTCGAAGCCCACAATGGCACCATCGTCGTCGCCTCCGAGCTGGGCCGCGGCACCACCGTCACCGTGACCTTGCCGCTCGCCTCGCATTCGCTGGCTTCACGCTGAACGTCTCGGGCCTTCTCGCTTTCTTGGTTTTCGAGAGCAGACCGCGGCTTGCGGTCGAGCCGGAGCGACTGTTACAGCTGATCTCGTCGTGTCTGTTCCCGTCACCCGTACTTTCGACGTTTCGACCGCGCTGACGTTGCTGCCGCGCATCGTCGACCCGAAGGCCCGCGACGCCATTGTCCAAGCGCAGAAGTCGGGCCAGGCCACCGTCGAACTCGAACTGGGCTGGCTGCCCAAAGACGTCGCCGACGGGGCGGTCGAAAAGGCCGTGGCCGCGAAAGGGTTCGACGGTTCGAGCCTCTTCACGAGCGCGGCGGTGGGGGCAGGCCAAATTTCGAAGGGGTACGCGACGGGGGCGGTGAACTTGGTGCTGGGCGTCGCGAACGTGTTGAACAAGGGCGTGAACGTGGTGGCGGGGCGGCCGTTGTTGCGCACCGACATGCACCTCGAGCCCACGTCGAGCCTCGAGGCGTCGGCGCAGAATGCAATCACCTTGGCGTCGATGGTCGTGCCCATGGCCGGTGCGGCTCGGGCCGCCTCGGTCGTCAAGGTCGAGCAGGCCGCGGTGACCACCGGGCGAGTGCTTGAACAGGCCCCGGTCAGGCCAGTTCCGGTGGCTCCCGTCGCGGCGGCAGCACCGGCGCCGGTCGCGAGGGTCGCCGCTTCGGCAGGCAAGGTCGACCGCGCGACGAGGCGGGCGACCGTGGCGCTCGAGCGCGCCGAGAAAGCGGCGGCGGCCGCCAAGGCCCAGAAGACCCGCGTTCGAACGGCTGATCAGCCGAAAATCGACCGCGTCAAAGAGCACATTTTCAACGGAGAGCTCGACGCCGCTCGAATCGAGTCGGGGGGCGGCCAAATCATCAGGCACGGGCGCTCGTTCGATCACGTTCTTGAGCTCTCAGCAGCCCAGCGCGGCCTCGCGTTTCACATTCACGAGCTCAAGAACAGGCTCGCGCACCCAGGGCTGCAAGCGGCCGAACGTGAAGCGCTGTCCGCCGAGCTGAGCGAGGCGAGCCGGCTGCTCGACAAGACCGAAGGGTTCTTGGCCCGCGAATCGATCAAACCCAAGCCGAAATGAATGCCGCGCCGACCCCGGTGAGCCCGCTGTCGCCGTCGGTCGAAACATCGCCCGTGAATGACACTCGGCCCAGTCGAGGCCACAGCACGAAGGCGAGGGTGGTTGCCGAAGGGTCACGTTCGGCTCGACGTGAACGCTAGAGCGGCGGTTCGTCGGCGTGCTCGGCGGCTTCACGCAGCTCGTCGACTTTCTTGCGGCAGTCGTCGAGCGCCTTGAGGCCCGAGGGGTTCGCTCCACCGTCGCGGCCGACCAGCTCGGCCAAGCGGGCACACGCCCGCGCCTGCGCCGCGACCGCCGGAGGCAAGGTCGCCTCGTCTTTCGCCGAATACGCCATCGCCAACGGCCTTCGAATGGGGTTTCGCACCGCGATGATGGCCGCACGCAACCGTTGGGCGTCGACCGCTCGTTTCGAGTCGGGTGGCACCTTGTCGAGCTCGGCCAAAACGGCGTCAAACGCGGGCGAGCCAGGCGACTCACCTTTTTCAACGGCGCGCGAGTGCATGCGCAACGCATCGTCATAATGCATT
>JBGAIY010000222.1:0-13539 GCA_044225205.1 Myxococcaceae bacterium
GTATGGAAGCCCAGCAAACGAAGATGGACACGATCGCCAACAACTTGGCGAACGCGGGCACCACCGGCTTCAAGAAGACCCGCGCCGACTTCGAAGACCTGTTGTCAGAAACCGTGTCGACGCCCCGCCCCGTCGACCCGCGTGGCGGTACCCAGCCCGCGCCCATGCAGGTCGGCCTCGGCGTTCGCACCGCCGCCACCACGCGCTCGTTCGCGCAGGGAGACATGGAGCAGACCAGCAACCCCCTCGACGTCGCCATCGAAGGCACTGGGCTCTTTCGCGTCATTCGCCCCAACGGAGAGTACGCGTACACCCGGGCCGGCAACCTGAAGGTCGACGCCGAAGGCCGCCTCGTCACCCAACGCGGCGAGCTGATGGAGCCCGCCATGACGGTGCCCAAAGACGCCCTCGCGGTGACCATGTCGGCCGACGGCACCGTGACGGCGAAGCTGCCCAACCGCACCGACCCGGTCGAGCTGGGTCGACTGGAGCTGCACACGTTCGTCAACGCCGCCGGGCTCGAGGCGATTGGCGGCAACATGTACGTCGAGACCGCCGCGAGCGGGCCGCCGACCATGGGCCGCCCTGGCGAACAGGGCCTCGGCACCATTGCCCAGGGGTACCTCGAGACGTCGAACGTCAAAGCCGTTGAAGAAATGGTGGCGATGATCGCGACCCAGCGCTCGTACGAAATGAACTCGAAGGTCATTCAGACCGCCGACCAGATGCTGCAGCGCCTCACGAACGTTCGGTGACCGCCATGACGCTCACGCTCTTCACCTTGGTTTCGGTGGCAGCCGCCGGGCCCAACGGCCCTCTGCTCGACGCCCTTCAACGCGCCGCGCCCGAACGCACCGACGTCGAACTCGTGCAGTGGCAAGCCCCGGCGAGCTGCGCCCGAGGCGACTACGAACCAGCGCGCATCGACAGCAGCGGCCGGGTGCCGGTGCGGGTGCGGGGCGCGTCGTGCGAAGCGTGGGGTTGGGCGACCGTGAAGCTCACGACCCAAGCACTCGTACTCACCAAAGACGTCGCCACCGGCGCCAGCGTCGACGGCCTCTACGTGCCACAGCGCCTCGAGTTTCGGCGCGGCCGGCCGCCGTTGACCACCGTCGACCCCGACGCCAGCGCGACCCGCCCCCTGCGAGCCGGCACCATGCTCACCGCCGACGTGGTGCGGGTCGGCCCGCCCCCCGGCAGCACGGTCACCGTTCGGGTGCTCATGGGCGCGTTGATGCTCGAAGAACGGGGCACCATTTCGGCCTGTTCGGGCGACCGGGTCTGCGCCTCGCTCCCGTCGGGCAAGCGGGTCGAAGGTCGAATGGTCGACGGGCTGTTGTTGGTGAAAGGCACGCCATGAGCCCCCCCTTCGCGAGCGCCCGTTGGGCGTTGGTGGCCTTGGCAGCGGCCGGGTGTGGGCCAGCCCACATCGAAAGCTACGTGCCGAAGCACCGCACCTACGAAACGCCGCCTGAAAAGGCGCCGACGCCCGAAGACACGGCCGCGGGAGGCCTGTGGCGCGCCGAGGGCCGCAACGCGCATTTGTTCAGTGATTACCGCGCGTTTCGCGAACAAGACCTGGTGGTGGTGCGCATTGAAGAGACGGCCGACGCCCGCCGAACCGCCGACACCAACTTGAAGCGCGACACCCAAATGCAAATGGCGCTCAACGCATTCTTGCGAAGCGCCAACGTGACGACCCCCCAGGTCGACGTTTCGGCCGGGGCCACGAGCAGCAACGCGCTGTCGGCCGACGGCAACACCGGCCGCACCGAGCGGTTGACCGCCACCGTGCCCGCCATCGTTCGCAAGGTGCTGCCCAATGGCAACCTGTTCATCGAAGGGCACCGCGTGGTGCTCGTGAACAACGAAGAGCAGCACTTCTACATTTCGGGCGTGGTGCGCCCCATCGACATCGCTCAAGACAACTCGGTTCGCAGCTCGTACGTGGCCGACGCCGAAATCGAATTCACCGGGCGCGGCGTGCTCACCGAAAACCAGAAGCCAGGCCTGTGGGCTCGTTTCTTCAACTGGATCTGGCCCTTCTGATGAAAACGACCCTCGCCGTGCTGTCGACCGTGTTCGTGCTGCTCGCCGCGCCGCGGGCGAACGCGGGCACGACCCGGCTCAAAGAACTCATCGACGTGCAGGGTTCGCGAGAAAACGCGCTCATTGGGTACGGGCTCGTCGTGGGCCTTACCAACACCGGAGACACCGAGCAGGTGCTCTTCACCATGCAGTCGGTCGCGGGCATGTTGGGCCGCTTGGGCGTGCGCATCGACCCGCGCGACATTCGTTCGCGCAACGTCGCGGCGGTCATGGTGACTTCGAAGCTGCCCACGTTTTCACGCGCGGGTTCGACGATTGACGTCACCGTCAGCGCCATGGGCAACGCCCGTTCGCTGCAAGGCGGCACCCTGCTCTTCACCCCGCTGACCGGAGCCGACGGCAACACCTACGCGGTGGCGCAGGGCCCGGTGCAAGTGGGCGGCTTCAACGTCAACGGCGGGTTCGCCTCGATTCAGAAGAACAGCCCGACCAGCGGCACGGTACCGGCGGGCGCGACCATCGAAAAAGCGGTCGTACCGACGCTCGGCGGCACCTCGGCGCTGGTGTTTCGGCTCAAACGCCCCGACTTCACGAACGCCACCCGAATCGCCGCCGCCATCGACACCGCGCTGGGCGTCAAGAGCAGCAAGGCGCTCGACGCCGCGGCCATTGAAGTCACGGTGCCCGAAGCCGACAAAGACAACCCGGTCGGCCTGCTGTCGAGGCTCGAGCTGCTCGAGGTCGACGCCGACGTGCGCGCCAAGGTCGTCGTCAGCGAGCGCACGGGCACCATTGTCATGGGCGAAAACGTTCGCCTGCGCCCGGCGGCCATTTCACACGGTGGCCTGCGGGTCGCCATCAACACCCAATTCTCGGTCTCGCAGCCCCCCGGCTTCGCGAGCAGCGGCCAGACCGTCGTCACGCCCCTGCAACAAGCCGAGGCCACCGAAAAAGAAAAGTCGGCAGTGAAGATGCCGGCCGCCGCGTCGGTCGACGACCTCGTGAAGGCGCTCAACGCCATTGGGGCTTCGCCGCGAGACCTCATCGCCATTCTCCAGGCGCTCAAAGCCGCCGGCGCGCTCGAAGCCGACGTGGAGGTCATGTGACATGTTGAAGCTCGAGCCCCGCCTCGCCAATGTCGGAGACGCCTCGCGCACCGCGACCGCGAAAGCACACACCGCCGCGAAACAACTCGAGTCGCTCATCGTCAAGCAGGTGTTGCTGAGCAGCGGCGTCTTTCACGGCACGGGCGCGGCCGGCAGTTCGATCACCAACGACCTGTTCGCCGAACACCTCGCGTCGGCCATCACCAACGTCGGGGGGTTTGGCATTGCCAAGGTGCTCGAGCGCTCACTCCAAGACCCGACCCGACCGCCCGCTGTTGCCCCCGCGCCCGAAATGCCAGAAGCCAACCTCGGCCGGCTGACCAGCGGCTATGGCACCCGCCTCGACCCCTTTACCGGCAAAGCCGCCACCCACACCGGTGTCGACCTGGCGGCCCCCGAAGGCGCCGTCATACCCGCCGCCCAAGACGGTACCGTCGTCTCCGCCGGCCCGCGCGGAGGGTATGGAAATGCGGTCGAAATCGCACACCGCGACGGCTCAACGACGCTTTATGCCCATGCCAGCGAGGTCTTGGTTCACTCGGGCCAGCACGTCAGCGCGGGTGACACCATCGCCCTGGTCGGCCAAACCGGCAGAAGCACTGGGCCTCACCTGCATTTCGAGGTGCGTGAAGGGGGTCACCCGGTCGACCCGAGCAAAGCCCTTAAGTCGTACCGGCTTTGTGCCGAAGACAGCGGTGGAGACGACCGATGAAAGTCAATGACCTCAGCTCCCCCTCTGCTGTGTCATCTGTTGCACCACGCAGTTCACCGACGCCCGCGTCGGAGGCGCCCGAAGCCAGCCCCCAAGACAAGGTGTCGGTGCGCTCTTTGGCCGACGACCGAGCCATTGCCGCAGCCCAAGCCGCGGCGGCCAATGGCCGGTTCGCGAAGGTTCAAGAAGTGATCAACGCGGTGAAGAACGGCCAGTACTTCCCTTCTCCGCAGCAAATCGCGCAGCAGCTCGTGAACGAAGCCGAAGTCGATTCACGAATGCGCGCCATCACGAAAGACTGACCATGCCTCTCGACACCGCGATTTCGGCTGCACTCGCCTTACGCGATCTCCTCACAGCCGAAGTGGCGCGGTCGCAAGCCGCCCGGGCGATACTCCGCTCGATGCGGGCCGACGCCCTGTTCGAGTTCGCGTCGAGTCGAGAAGCGTTCAACCAGCGTTCATCGCACCTGGCGGCCGACCTCGCCCAAGCGATCGGCGCCGTGGCCCAAGAGCAGGGCCGCACCGACGTGACGCTCAATGAGTTGCAGGCCACCTGGCCCCAAGAAGGCCAACAGCTCGCCGCCGCGCTCGCCGAAATTCGCGCTTTGTCGGCCGCGCTCAAAGAACTCGACGACCTGCACCAGCAAATGGCGGCGCGGGCGCTTACCTTCGTGCGGGCCTACGTTTCACACCTTTCACCACGCCCCACCGCGTACACGAGACGAGGCCAACCCGCTTCGTTTGAAACCGGCACTCGCTCGGAGCACGCATGAGCGGCCTCTTGTCGTTGCTGCAGAACAGCGCACAGAGCCTGCAGGCCCAGCAGGCCTATTCGTCGACGGTCGCGCAGAACTTGTCGAATTCGAACACCGCCGGCTATTCGCGGCAGCGGGCCGAAATCGCGGCGGTGACACCGGTCGACCGGTTCGGCAACTCATTCATCGGTCGTGGGGCGGTGCTGTTGGGCGTCAGCCAAGCGCGCGACAAGTTTCTCGAAATGCAGATGCCGGGGGCCTTTGGTTCGCAAAAGCAGTCGGCCACCGAGTCGCAGTTGCTCCAAGGCGTCAGCGTGCTCGACAGCTCGAACCCCAACGGCCTGTCGCCCGCCATCGCGAACTTCTACGCGCAGCTCCGAGCCCTGGCCCAAGACGCGGGCAACCCGTCGTACCGGCAAGCCGCGGTCAGCGCCGCGACCCAGCTGACCCTTTCATTCAACCAAGCCGCCCAGTCGCTGGCCTCGGCGCGCGACAGCGTCGACGCGAACCTGAATTCGCGCGTGCCCGAAATCAACCAACAGCTCACGCGGGTTGCCGAGCTCAACGTGCAAATTCGTACCGCGCGCGCTTCGGGCGCCCAACCGAACGACTTGCTCGACGCTCGGCAACGGGCGGTCGACGCGCTGGCCGAAGCCACCGGCGCCACAATCGTCGACAACAGCGAGGGCGACGCGAACCTCACCCTCGCCGACGGCACCGCCCTGGTCACGGGCGAGCGCGCCGGGCAGTTTTCGACCATTGGCGACGCCAGCAACGGTGGCCACCTGGCCCTGAAGCTGACCGCGCCCGACGGCCAGTCGACCAAGGTGCTGGCCTTGCCCCCCGGAGGCGAATTGGGAGGCATGATCGCCGCCCGAGACGGTGGCATGCGCACCGCCGAGCAGCAAATCGACCAGCTCGCTTACGATTTGGGTGGCGCCATCAACGCCGTGCACCAGGGCGGCTATGCGCTCGACGGCACGACCGGCCGAGACCTGTTCAACGTTTCAGCGACGGTGACCGGCGCCGCCCGCGCGCTCAGCGTCAACCAAGCCATTGCGAGCGACGTTTCGCTGCTGGCGGCGGGCTCGAGCGCCACGTCGGGGCCGGGCGACGCGAGCAACCTGCAGCTCATCATCAACACCGAGAGCCAGGGCCTGACCGGCGGCCTCAACGCCACCTCCACCCTCGCGCAGATCGTGTCGACGTACGGCGCCACGACGCAACGGGCCACCGCGGTGAACGACGGCGACCAGGCGCTCCTCAACCACTTGACGTCGCTCCGCCAGTCGACGTCGGGGGTGTCGGTCGACGAAGAACTGGTGAACATGCAGAAAAGCCAGCGCGCTTACGAAGCCGTCACGAAAGTCATTCAGACCGCGAACGACATGTTGGCGACGTTGATGTCATTGAAGTGAGGGTGAAGACCAATGCGAGTGACCGACCAACAGATTTTCGACCTCGCCCAGCTGCGCATCATGCGGGCGCGTTCAGACAACGCCCATGCCGGAGACCAGGTCTCGACCGGCAAGCGCATCGAACACGTGTGGGACGGCTCGGCGGCCGCGGGCATGATCGCCCGTCACGAGCAAGAAGCGTCGCGGCAAAAAGCCATCAGCGACGTGGCGTCGCGCACGAGCGAAGAAGTCGGCGCCGCCGACAACGCCTTCAGCCAGGTGCTCACGTCGCTCACGCGCGCGCGCGAACTCGCGACCCAGCTGTCGAACGACACCTACAACGCCCAAGACCGGGCCACCGGCGCGGTCGAAGTGCAGCAACTGGTGACGTCGGTCGTCTCGCAACTCAACGTTCGCTTCGGCAACCGTTTTCTCTTCGGCGGCAGCCGCGACGCCACGCCCCCGTTCGACGCGGCGGGCAACTACACCGGTGACACGCTCGTGCGTCAGGTCGAAGTTGCACCCGGCCTGTTGCACGACGCGTCGATTCGGGCCGACCAGGCCTTCAAGGGCGTGGGCGGCGGCGTCGACGTCTTGACCGAACTGCAGAACCTCGCCACCGCCCTCACCACCAACAACGTCGCGGGCATTCGCACGGGTGTGCAGCAAATGGCGACCGGCATCGAGCAGGTCTCGGCGTTTCGCTCGCGTGCCGGGGCCATGATGAACATCTTCGACGCCGCCGCCGACACCGCTCGCGTGAACAAAGACGCCGCCATCGACGGTCGAAGCAAGTTCGAAGACATCGACGTGTTCGAAGCCACCACCAACTACGCCGCGACCCAACGGGGCCTCGAAGCCGCCATGTCGGCCACCGCCCAGTCGTTCAAATTGACCCTGCTCGACAAGCTGTAAGCGACACCCGCGGGGGCACCATGCGCGAGCCGCGCACACCCAAAGCACCGGTCGACCCTGCCCTGCCGCTGTGGAGACGCCGCACGTCAGAATATCTGCGTGGGCTCGACCCCAATGCCCACGCCGTGGTGCGGGCCATGCCGGCGCTGCTGACGGGCCGCTTTCGTCGCCCCGGCCTCGACCGCGAACCGCCCGCGCTGCTCCGCATGCCACGCCGCAGGCGCTGGGGCCGCCTGTGCGAAAAAATTGAGCTGCCGCCCCCTCTGGCGTTCGCGACCTCGCCGCCCGCCATTTCGTCGGTCGTTCTCGTACCCAAAGCCGACGGCAGCCACGAACTCATGGTGTTCACCGTGCCGCACGCCTCGCCCGCCGAGGTGCTGAAGGTCAGCGAGCGCTTGGCGTCGATTGGCATTTTGCTCGACCGCCGCGCGCCCAAGCTCACCGTGCGCCTCGCCTCTCCCAGCGAGTTCAGCCCCGCCGTCGCGGCCCTCGCGGCGGTGGTGTGCGGAGACCTGCCACCGCCCATCGCCGGCCCGCTCGACCTGACCGAGCTCGTGGCGCGCGCCGCCACCCCCGAAACGCGCATGTTGGGGCTCTTCGCGGCCAACGCGGCTCAAACGTTTCTCGAGGCCCTGCCGCCGACGCCATGGTTGCCCGACGGGTCGATTTCGGCCGCGCTCGCACGCTGGTCAGGGCTCGACGCCGCGCGCGAACTCGTGCTCGTGGCCCGCACCGGGGCCAGCTCGCCGGCGCAACTCGCGCTCACCGCCGACCACCTCCGACGCGCCCGGGCCCTGACCTTTCGGCGGCTGCCGGTCGGCTCGCGCCAGGCGCTTCGAAGCCGGCTGAGCCAGTCGTTAGAATCGCGCATACCGGCGGTGTTGCGACCGAAATTGCTCGAGTTGCTGGGCCGCTACCCGGTCACCGAAGTCGAACGCGACGGCCACTGGGAGTGCCGCGTCGGCGAAACCACGCTCGTCAAAGCCAAGACGCTCGACCAATTGCGCGCGCGCGCCATCTGCGAGTCGCCGACGCTCGCGACCGAAGGGTCAGAATGGCGCCGGGTCGCCGCGCTCGTGAGCCAAGGCCTCGCCCGACGCGCCGTGGTCATCGTTCAACCCCCGTTCGTCAAGCACCTCCTGGTCACCATTGGCCCTTCGCTCAAACCGCGCGCGCAGCGGCTGCAAACGCTCGAGCTGACCGAACGGTGCCTCGCCACCCGTTCTCGCGGCTACGCGCTCGAGGTCATGACGGCGAACGGGTGCGACAAGCCGCTCGCCTCGAGCGTGGCGAGGCTCGCGACCCTGCCGAACGACGGCCAAGAAATGGGCCTGCAGGTCGGCCACCGGCTGCTGTTGGCGAGAAACGGCCGCACCCGCAACCTGCCCTTGGCGGTGGCCCTGGCGCGGCCTCGCCGCATTCGGTGGTTGCCTGAACAAGCGGAGTGGAACGCCGCCTTTCGGGTGCCCCCGAGCTCGCGGTTTCAGAGTGTTCAAGCGACGGTCTGGCCGTACGGCGACACCCAAGCGGCGATGCTGTCGGTCGACCAGTCGGGCCGCATGTTCTTCGAGCGGCTCGAGCGCAACCGGCTCGACCAAACCTTGCACGAAATTCGCGACCTGCTGAGCCCGACCATGTTCTCGGCCACCGTGTCACCCACGCTGAGCGCTCTGGCCGGCCGCCGCTTGAGCGAAGACCTGCCCGCCGTGCTCTTCGACGTCGAATGTGACTGGCCCGGCCGCATCACGCTCTTCTTTGAAGGAGAGCGCTTCGGCTGGCGCGCCCCGCTGCCGTGGGTCGCCGCCGCCGAGACCGTGCTCTCCCGCTGGCCACCGGGCGTCGAAGGCCGTGTGGGTGTGCGTGCGCTGACGTGGCGCCGCGCCCCCGAAGACGTTTCGCCGTTGCACGTGCTCACGGTGCGGTCATGGGTGCTGCGCCGCATTGGGGCGCAATTGCAGCGTCTTTCTCGGCAACTGCGCGCCGCTTAAGGGCCGGCGGCCCCGTGCCGAAATCATCACCGAGGCGGACAACGGAGTTCGCCACCCATCAGGAGCACCACCCACCATGTCGTTCTCAATTCGAACCAACGTCGCCTCACTGAACGCCCAACGCAACTTGTTCAACTCGTCGTCGATGCAAGCCGACAGCTACGCGCGCTTGTCGTCTGGTTACCGCATCACGAAAGCGGGCGACGACGCCGCCGGCCTCGGCATCAGCAGCAACCTCGAAGCGCAGATCAAGAGCTTCAACCAGGCGAACCGCAATGCCCAAGACGCCCAGTCGCTGATTCAAACCGCCGAAGGCAGCTTGAACCAAACCACCGAACTGCTCACCCGCATGCGCGAACTCGCCATGCAGTCGGCTTCGGCCGGCGTCGGCAACACCGAGCGCGGCTACATTCAGACGGAAAACACGGCGCTCATCACTGAAATCGACCGCATCGCGAACGCGGCCGAATACAACGGCACCTCGCT
Source organism: Myxococcaceae bacterium (assembly GCA_044225205.1). GTDB lineage: Bacteria > Myxococcota > Myxococcia > Myxococcales > Myxococcaceae > JAEUJT01. The sequence continues at coordinate 9,411 of JBGAIY010000222.1, forward strand.
GCTCAACTCGGCCACCACGTTGACCTTTCAAGTCGGCATTCGCAACGTCGCCGCGAACGACCAGATCGGCGTCGCGACGGTCGACGCCACCGCGACCACCTTGGGCGTGAACGCGCTCGACTTCTCGACCGCGGGTGGTGCGCAAGCCGCCTTGGCCACCATCGACACCGCCATTCAGACCATTTCGGGCGCCCGCGCCACCTTCGGCGCCGCCGGTAACCGCCTCGCGTCGACGATTCAAACGATTCAGACGTCGTCAGAATCGCTCAGCGCCGCCGACAGCCGCATTCGCGACGTCGACGTGGCCGAAGAGACCAGCAAAATGGCGCGCACCCAGGTCATGGTGCAAGCCGGCGTCTCGGTCTTGGCCCAGGCCAACCAAGCGCCCCAAGTCGCCCTGAAGCTGCTCGGGTAATTGGCACGCCAGCTGAACTGAAGTGACCCGAGCGGCCGCCTTGAACCCGGCCGCTCGCGGTTTTTCGAACGAGGAGTCACGCATGGCGAACGTCGGCACTTTTCAGGCGAGCGGAGTCGCGTCGGGCATGGACACGACGACCCTCATCAACAACCTCGTGAAAATACAGAGCGTCAGCGTCAGCACGGCGCAGAGTCGGCAGTCTGCCTACAGCTCCCAAATTTCGGCGCTGGCCGACATCGTCTCGAAGCTGCAGGCCTTGCAGAGCTCGACCAAGAGCCTCGCCAGCAATGGGGCGCTCTCGGTCAATCAGGTCGGCACCAACTCTGGGTTTTCGGTGACCGCCGGTTCGACCGCCACCGCCGGTCGCTACTCGGTGACCGTCAACGAATTGGCGCAGCCGGCCCGGGCGCGCAGCCAAGCGTTTGCCTCGAGCGCGGCCCCCGTCACCGGCGGCACGCTCAGCCTGGGCGTCGAGGGCACGAACTACGACGTCACCATCAACGACGGAGACTCGTTGTCGACCGTCGCGGCCAGCATCAACAATTCCGGGGCGCCCGTTTCGGCGACCGTGCTCACCACCGACGGCCAGTCGTACTTGTCGATCACCCGGCGCGACACGGGCTACCCCGTCGGAGGCACCGCCGACGCGGCCCTCACCATCACCGAAAACAGCACCGGCAGCCAGGGGCAAGCCCTCGGCGCCGCGATTTACCAACAGGCCACCAACGCGAGCGTCACCATCGACGGGCTCACTTTTCAGCGCCCCAGCAACACCATCAGCGACGCGCTGCCAGGCACCACCCTCACCCTGTCGAAAAAGGGCGGCGTGGCAGAAGACCTGGTGCTGCAGAACTCGCCCACCGACACCCAAGCCAACCTGCAGAAATTCGTCGACGCCTACAACGTGTTGACGCTTGAAGACGACCCGGCCGAACCTCGACATCCAGGCCGCGACCGACCGCGACCGCACCCTGGGCGGTGACCCGGCCGTGCGCACCTTTCAGTCGGCCCTGTTGGCGCTGTCGTCGAGCGTGGCGAACCCCACCAGCTCGATTTCGACGTTGGCCGACATTGGCCTCAAAACCGGCACCGACGGCACGCTGTCGATCGACGCCGACCGCCTCACCAAGGCGATTGCGAAATGACCACCGCCTGGCCGCCGTTTCGTGCCACCACCGGCATCAGCGCCTCGGTCAACGCGCTCACCAAGAGCTACACCGGACCTGGTCGACGGCATCTTCACCAACCGAACCAAGGCCTCAACGACTCGGTCAAGCTGAACCAGAACAGTTGCCGAGATGCCGAAGAACTGATCGATCCGGCACGAGCATCGTCATCACCTGGAACACGGCGATGAAAGATAGATCGCCGGCAAGCCAAGATCGGCAACCTTCTCACCCGTGACGCCGAGGAACGCAGCTCATGAACGCCACCCGCGCCTACGCCCGCGCCACTCAAGAAACCGCGTCGAAAGAACGGCTCATGGTGTTGCTCTTCGAAGCCGCGCTCCGCCACATGCGCCACGCGGCGACCCTGCTCGAAGCCCAGAAGACCGGCGAAGCGCTGCCGTTGTTGACCAAGGCCTCTGACATCGTCGCCGAGCTCGCGTCGACCCTCGACACCGAACGGGCGCCCGAGCTGGCCGCCACCCTGGGAGACATTTACCTCTTCGTCGCTCGCAAGCTGGCCGAAGCGGGTTGGGCCAAGCAGCCATCGTACGTGCGCGAAGCCGAACGCGCGTTCGCTCCCGTGGTCGACGGCTTTCGCGAAGCGGTGGCCGCGCTGGCGAGTGGGCAGCCGGTGACCCCATGAAACACGAACCCCTCGTCGCCGCGCTCAACGAAGTGTTGGCGCTGCTCGAAGCCCACAACACCGAGCGAGCCGCCGAATTGATGCCCGGCCTCGTCACGCTGGTTCAGGGCACGCCGAACGCCACCGCCGACGAACGGGTTCGCCCGCTGTACGAGCTGTGCCTCGCCGAAGCGACCCGGCTCACCAGCGCGCTCGAGCGCGAAGTGCGCACCCAGGCCCGAGGGGCGCGCGCCGCCAACGCCTACGGAGTCGACCCATGAGTACCCGAGTGACCTTGGCGATGATCGTGCGCGACGAAATGGCCATGGCGCCCGACTTTCTCGAATCGGTGCGCGGCCTGTGGGACGAGCTCGTCGTCGTCGACACCGGCTCGACCGACGGCACTCCCGAATTCTTCGCTTCGCACGGCGCGGTCGTCGTTCACCACGTCTGGCAAAACGACTTCGCCCAGGCCCGCAACGTCTCGCTCGAGCGCGCCACCGGTGACTGGGTCTTGGTGCTCGACGCCGACGAACGCGCGTCGGCCGACTTCGTACGGGCGTTTCGAGCCGCCACCCAAGACCCCACGCTGGGCGCCCTCACCGTGCGCGTCAGCAACCCGCTGCCGTACGGCCACCGCCGCGAGTCGTCGATCTTGCGCGCCTTTCGCAACGATCGGTCGGTGCGCTACCGGCACGCCATTCACGAAGACGCCGGAGACGACGTCAACCGAATGCTCGCCCGAACGGGCCTGAAGCTGGGCACGGTCGACCCGCCGGTCGAACACTTGGGCTACGTGCGCTCTCGAGCCGCGTACAAAGAGAAGAAAACGCGCGACCTCGCGCTGCTCAACGCGTGCCTCGAGAAAGACCCGCTCGACTACTACAGCTGGCTCAAGGTGCTCGAGCTCGCCCGGTATTGGCGCGACAGCGTGCTGTGGAGAGACTCGGCGGCCCGCGCCCTCGACATGATTCAGCAAACCGGGCACTCCGCCCTCACGGGCGTGGCGTGGGGCGGTGAAATCATCGCCCTCATCGCCGAGGGGTTGTTCGCCGCGCACAGCCCGAAGTCACTCGTGCTGCTCGACGAATGGGCCCCCCACGTCACCCCGTCGGCCACGTTTTTTCACCGCCGAGGGCAATGCCACGAAGCGCAAGAACACCTGGCCGAAGCGCGCGCCGACTTCGAGCGGTGCCTCAAGTTGGGCCACGCCCTCGGCGACCAGCAATTGGCGAAAGCACGCCCCGCGCTCGGGCTCGCCCGTCTCGCGCTCATGCGCGGAGACTTTGAACAAGCCCGCCGCCGAGCCCGCCAAGCCATTGACTTCGCGCCGCGCGACCCCGAAGCCTTGCTCGCCATGGCCGCTCTGATGCTGCACGCCCACGGGTCGCAAGGCGTCGCGCGGTGGGCCGCTGAACACGCCGAGCGCGTCGGCGCCTGCCCCGAACGCGACTGGGCCATTGGAGAAGCCGCCTTCGCCGTCGGCGAAGTGCGCGAAGCCATTGTCAGCTTGCGTTTGGCCGCCGGAGTGCCCCCCGCCGGCCCCGCCGCGGTTCGGCTCGCCCAGGCCTGCCTCGCCGACGGAGACCTGCCCACGGCTGAACACCTCGCCCGCACGCTCATGGCCAGCGAACCCGAAGCCGGCCTCGGCGTGCTCCTCTTCGACTTGATTTCGGGCCGAGACACCGCCATCGACCTCGACCTGACGCCCGAAACGGCCCAAGCCTCCATGCGCCACTGGGTCGACGCGCTGCTCATGTCTGAAAACGGGCTCTGGGTGAAAAAGCTCAGCGACAACCTCGGTGCCGTCGGCGGCCTGTTTCCGTGGCTGCCGCAGTACCTCCACCGAACTGGCTGACGCCCCCCTGAAGTTCAGCGCCGGTTCTTCTTCTTGTTGGCCTTCTCGCGCTTGCGGCGCTC
>JBGAIY010000223.1:0-12952 GCA_044225205.1 Myxococcaceae bacterium
GCAGGTACTCGAGACCGTTCATCTTCTCGTCGACCATCGTGTCCCTCTCCTTGTTGAATCCACTTGCCGGTGGTTCTTCAAGGATGGCGCGGTGGTCACTTTCTTCAACCCCGCCGTACACCACTCAACTGGACGCTACTCGAGCGAATCGGCGCGGGCCGTTCGGGGCAGTGTCTCCGCGCATTTTCTCAGTGAGATTCTGCATCTCGACACGTCGAGGCCCTTGGGCCAATACGCTGATGGTTCTCGCTTGGGTGGCGGCTGCGCCCATCGGGCCGAGAGCCAAGCGCCCTGCGTGGCCGCGCGCAGTGCCGTTGGCCCTGAGGAAAAGGGTTCGAGCCCATCACCGCGTTCACCGCGGCTTCCCGCCAGTTTCAGCTCGGGCGCTAGCCGGCACCAACCAAATCAATCGGGAAGAGACGTCGGTGGCGGTGCACCATCAGAGCTCGCGCCCGAGAGAAACCGCTCAATCGTTCGAGCGGCCTCCGCAGGACAGCACTGCAGCACGAGATGCGGGGCATCAAGGACCATGCTCGTCAAGTCAGGCCGGAGCGCGCGCAACGCAGCAAGGGAACGAGGCAGAACCAGGCGATCTCGTTTGCCGGCGAGGTACAACATCGGTACCAGGCAGCGCGCCGCATCTTCCGATACGTCCTCGGTGAAGATCTGCCGCATGCGTGACGCCAATACCGCAGGCGCGACCGAGCGAATCGCCAAAGACACCTCGTGAACCAAGTGTTCCGGAGCCGCTTCGCCGACAAGAAAGCGCCGGATCACCACCTCAGGAATCGGCAAACCAAAGATCAGCCGACTGAGAAACCCTGTGCGCGAAAGCAACGACCCCGCCGGGCTTCGAACAAACGAGGCGACCAATACCAATGCTCGAAGACCCGGAGGCGTCTCTGCAGCCACTCGAAGCGCCAGCGGCCCAGAGAACGACTCCCCCAACAGAGCGAAGGGCTCGGAGGGAAGCGCACGTCGAATGATGGCAAGCAGCGCGTCAGAGTCGGCACGCTCTTTCGTTGGGTACGTCACCACGATCGGCACCAGTCGCGGCGACAGCTCCCTCAGAAGCGGCTCGAACAGCCGGCCCGTACCATCCATACCCGGGAGCAGGACGACGTGTCTTGGGCCGCCCATCACCTCGTTCGCCATCGTCGCGTTACTTTAGTCGGCAATTTCGTCTCGGCCGACGTGACGACTCGCACGCACGTTTCGGCCTGAGCGCGTTACACTGGGCCTCGCCGTGGTCCCAGCCCAACTCCGCCCCATTCGTCGCAGCCACTCGTGGGCAACGCTCGCCCTTTGGTGCCTGGCGGGGTGTGCCGAGGTGGCGCCTCCGGGGGCCGAAAGAATGGGCACCTACCGGTTGACGGCGGTGCCGAGCATCGCGACCTGCTCGTTGACCGACGTGTCGCCGACGACGTTCATCTTCGAAGCGACGTTCAGCCGAGACCCCGACACCCAACAGGCCTGGGTGACCTTGTCGGCCTACTCTCGCGACGCCGGGTGGAACGGGCAGACCCTGGAGTCGGTGGCGCAGGCCACGCGGTCGTTCAGCGGGGTGTGCACCTCGTGCCCCATGGCGGTCGAAGAAACCATTCGGGTCGACCTGTTGAGCCAGTCGCAAAGTCGCGCGTCTCAAGACCACTGCCCCGACGGCCCGGCACCCCAAGTCGACCCCGATGCGGGCATCTTCGCCCCGGGGCCCGACGCCATCGGGTACGACGCGGTGCGGGCGTGCGGCGTGCTGTCGACCCAGACCGTCGTCACCGGTTCGCTGCCCGACGGCGGCGCCTGCCCCGACGCCTGCTCGCACTGCACCGTCGAATACCGCCTCACCGGAGACCGCCGAAAATGACCCGTCACTCGAAGAAGGCCGTGGTGTTGCTGTCGGGAGGCCTCGACTCCACCACCTGCCTCGCCATGGCCAAACGTGACGGGTTCGACCCGGTGTGCTTGTCGATTCTCTACGGCCAACGGCACTCGGTTGAATTGCAGCGCGCCCGCGACGTCGCACGGGCCATGGGCGTCACCGACCACCGCACCGTGCAGCTCGACTTGCGCGCCATTGGCGGGTCGGCCTTGACGGCCGATGTGCCGGTGCCCAAGCACGACGACGTGTCGCAGGTGAAAGCCGAAATACCGGTGACCTACGTGCCAGCGCGCAACTCCGTGTTCTTGTCGTTGGCGTTGGGCCTCGCCGAGGTGGTGGGCGCGGTCGACATTTTCATCGGCGTGAACGCGGTCGACTACTCGGGCTACCCCGACTGCCGGCCCGAGTTCATTCGCGCCTTCGAGGCCATGGCCGCGCTGGCCACCAAAGCCGGCGTCGAGGGCGCGCGATTCACCGTTCACGCACCGCTCTCGGGGCTCACCAAGGCCGACATCATTCGCGCGGGCTTGTCGTTGGGAGTCGACTACGCGCTGACCCATTCTTGTTACGACCCCGCGCCCGACGGCGCCGCGTGCGGCCACTGCGACTCCTGTTTGCTGCGCAAAAAAGGGTTCGCCGACGCGAAAGTCGCCGACCCCACGAGGTACTCGCGGTGAAGCGGTGCCTCGGCCAATGCTCGCTCTTGGCCTTGCTCGTCGCGGGCGTGGCCAACGCCGCGGCGCCCAACGCCCTCGAGCCCCTGGTCGACGTCACCACCGTCATGCCCGACGTGGTGGTCGACCTCCGGTACGCGACCGCCGACAATTTCATGAAGAAGCAGGTGTACCCGGCCGGCGCGCGGTGCTTGTTGCTCGAGCGCACCGTCGCCCAGCTCGCCGTGGCCGCGAAGGCGCTCAAGGCCAAAGGGTACCGGCTCAAGGTGTACGACTGTTACCGGCCGCACTCGGTGCAATACGAGCTGTGGAAGGTGATGCCCAAAATCGGGTACGTGGCCGACCCGAAGACGGGGTCGAACCACAACCGCGGTGGCGCGGTCGACTTGACGCTCGTCACGCTCGACGGCGCCGACGTCGAGATGCCGTCACCGTTCGATTTTTTCGGCCGGGCCGCCCAACACCGGTACGACGGCGGGCCGGCGGCGGCGAGGGCCAACCGCGACCTGCTCCGTTCGGCGATGGAAGCCGCGGGCTTCATTCGCAACGCGATGGAGTGGTGGCACTACGAGTCACCCGACGCGGTGAAGTCACCCTTGCGCGACGACCCGTTCGTCGCCGATGCGGGGCCGGGTTCGCGGTAGTTCACCGCGAGGTGTTGCACGTCTTCACGGGGCACGCGGCGTCGGCAAAACCCGCGACCGCGAATTGGTACACCAGCCCGTCGGTCACGAAATGCACCGCCCACGTGCAACCACCGGCCACGACGTTGGTGCGCTTCGAATAGCAGAGCACGGGGCGCTGACCGCCGTTGAGCGAGCCCTCGGTCTCGCGGCAGTCGACCGACAGCTCACCCAAGTGGAGCGTGTTGCCCACCCACCGGGGCGCCGCTTCGTACGGCGCGACCAGCTCGCGCGGGCAGGTGTCTTCGACGTACGGCAAGTTGAGCGGGTTCTTCGTGCCGTCGGCGCCCTTCGCTTGGCCGCAGTGACGAAAATACGTGTTCTGGGTGTGGCACTGGTATTCGAGGTTGAACGTGCCTTCGAGCTGGAGGTCGGCGCCCGAGGGGCTGACGAAGGTACCCGGCTGGTGCATCACCACCCGACCCGACGGTGAAAACTGGGGCTCGCCGAAGTCGAGCTGGTACGGCTGCGGCGAGGTGCCCAGGTCGGCCGACATCACCTTGGTGAGGTCGTGCTGAAGGTTCAGAAAACTGCCCGACGGCAAAGGCCAGGGCCCCGCGTGAATGATGGGCGTCGGTGTCCACAAGAGCAGCTCGACGGCGTCGGGGCACGGCGTCACCGGGCACACCGTGCCTTGCACCGAGCTGTATTCGGGCAGCCCTCCGATGACCGCGAGCTGGTTGGCCACGTGGCGGTTGTCGCCAAAGTTCGTGCCGTCGGTCATGCCGCCGCCACCTGACGTCAGGCCGACCCGCAGGTCGATGCTCTGACCTCCCAGGCGCCCTTTCGCGGTGAAGTTGGCGGTCGACCCCGGCCCACCGCACCCAAGTGAAACAACACCAAGCGACAACACGACGAAGACATACGGCTGGGCCATGCGCGAGACATGGTACCGCGACGAGCGCTTGTTTCGATGTAGGAGTACGACGACCTTGTCGCCTACTTGGCGTCGTTCTGCTGCGCGTCGAGCACGAAGGGCTTCAGCGACTCGCGCTGCTTCTTCATGAATTCGGCGAATTCGGCGCGGTTGAGCGGGGCCACTTCAAACCCCAATTTCTCGAAGCGTTCTCGAAAGCCGGCGGCGTTCGCGGCTTTCGTCACCGCCAGCCAGGCGTCGCTTTTGAATTGCCCGCTCGACTTCGCCGGAGCCACGACCCCGAACCACGCGGCCCATTCGAACGGCGCCTTCAGGTTCAGCACCTTCGACAACGGTGCGACCGGCTCGTCGACGCCGGCCAGGTGTTCAGGCTTCGCCGACGTGCTGCCCATGACCTTCGGCGAGCGGGCGCCATGGAGTTGCGGTGCCAGCGTGGTCGGGTTGTCGAGCACGAAGTCGACTTGGCCGCCGAGCAGCAGCTGCATGGCCTCGGAGGCGCCCTTGGTCGGCACGTGCGTGCCGGGCACGCCCATTTTCTTGAGCAGCGCTTCAGCCGCCAGGTGGTTGATCGACCCGACTCCCGGCGTCGCGTAGGTCAGCGGTATGCCGGTACGCTTGGCGTCGGCGAACATTTGCTGCAACGTTCGCGTTTCACCGGGCTTCGCGGCGAAGAACATGGGGTTTCGCGCGAGCATCGCCACCGGCTCGAGCGCGTCGTAGACCGAGGCGGCTTTCGGCATGCTGCTCGGGTTGGTCGCCAAGGTGGCGGTGCCCACGAGCAACGTGCAGTCGTCTGCGGCGGCCGCTGCTTGCGCGGCGAGGTGGCCTGACGCTCCCGTTTTGTTTTCGACGACCGCGGTCACGCCCTCGTTGGCCCGCAGCGCTTCACTGAGCCCGCGCGCCATTTGGTCTGAAGCTCCGCCGGGAGTGACGCCCACCAGCAAAGTGACCCGGGGGCAAATATTTCGAAGCGCCATGGGTGGTTTTCGCCAAAGGCGCCCAAGCGTTGCTCCCAAAGTGCGGCACGCAAGTTGTTGTTTTTACAAGATATTATCGCCGAGTTGCGGGCATAAAAAAACCGGCCCTGCCGTTGGGCAGAGCCGGTCGGGTTCGACCTTTTTCAAGGTCAACCCAATTACGGGGTCGGCATGTTGATCAACGCGCCGTTGATCGACCGCAGGTTGCGAACCTTGTCAGCGCGCTCTTGCGAGACTTCGCCGATCGGGCGGAGCGAGAACGACTTGCCGCGCACGTGCGCCGTGCGGCGCGAGTAGACGAAGATGTTGAACGAGTCGGTGTCGTGGGCAACGACGAAGATGCCGTCGGCCTTCGGGGTGCTCGAGACCGCCACGGCCGCGGCCGCGCGAACGAGACCGTCACCGGCCGACTGGCCGCCTTGGCCGCCGCCGAAGATCGCGCCGAGCACGCCAGCGACGCCGTCGAGAATGCTGCCGTCTTCGTAGCCCCAGCAAATGAAGCCGAGCACGCAGGTGTGCGAGACTTCGCCGGTGATTTCAGCGCCCCAGTCGAAGCCAACTTCTTGCGGCCGGTTCCAGACGGTCGCCGACTCTGAGCGGTTGGCGAGCGCGCTGTCCATGTACGCACGGGCGCCCGTGGCGCAGCCAGTCAGACCGAGAACTGCAACGGCAACAACCATCAGAACAATACGGTTCATGTGTGTTTCCCCTCCGGGAATCAAGGTGTGAGGGCGTCGCTTTTGGCGCGGCCTCGACCCAAACGCAAAGATTTTCTGAACGGTCATGCGTTTCACGAAACGACGTAGAGGTAGACCTTCGTGCGGTACCAGTCGTCGAGGTGCACGGTCTGCGCGGCTGGCCAGCCCCGCAGCGCGAAGGTGTTGGTGATGACGCGACTCCCAGCTGCCAGCTCAGCTCGAAACTTGGGGCCCAGCGCCGCCATCGCTCCGGGCGACAGGTAACACGTGACCCACGTCGTCGACGGCGGCAACGGCCGATTCAAGAAATTGGCCCGGTGCAGCTCGAGGTTGGGGAGCCGAGCCCACCGGGCGCGCAGCCAGAACACCGCGAAGGGCACCCACGACGCCTCGAACGCGACGACGTGCGCGCGCGGAGCCCGCCTCGCCAGCGCCAACGCGAGGCCGCCCCACCCCGCGCCCAATTCGGCAATGGTTCCCGTGGTGTCTTTGGGCACGAGCCGACACACCGCCGCCACGGCTTTCGCCGAACTGGGCATGGGCGAAATGCCCAACCGCAGCGACTGCCACACAATCGACCCCGCGGAGGCGATGACCAGCGCCAACACCGCCAGGCCCACCCACGTCACGGCGTCGGCCCGAGCAGCACGATTTTGCCAGTCGCGTGACCTTGGGCGGTGGCCTCGAGTGCCTCGCGCCACGACGAAAAGGGCACCACCCGGTCGAACACCACGCGCCACTGGCCCGCGGCCACCCAACCGACCATGCGCTCGAGGCGCTGCCCCGTCGCCGCGTGCGTCAACCGCAGCGCTTTCACCCCTCTGGCCGCCGCGAGCGCCAGGTCGGGCGGCGTCGTGACCGAAATCAACAACCCGCCTTCGCGCAGCACGCCGAACGACGAAGCTTGGGTCTGGCCACCGACCGCGTCGAGCACGACGTCGACGTCTTTGACGCGCTGGGTGAAGTCTTCGCGCCGGTAGTCGATGACCTCGTCGGCGCCGAGTTCGCGCACGAGCGCCAGTTTCTGGGCCGACGCGGTCGCGAGCACCCGAGCCCCGGCGCCCTTCGCGGCCTGCACGGCGAAGGTGCCGACCCCGCCCGCAGCGGCGTGAATGAGCACCGACCGACCGGGGCCGAGGTGGGCCACGTCTTCAACGGCTTCGACCGCGGTGCCGCCGGCCGTGGGCAACGCCGCCGCCGCCTCGTACGACACCCCGTCGGGCAACCGCACCGTGAGGCGGCCCTTGGCGACCGCGACCTCGGCGAAGGCCCCTCCGCGTTGGGCGTCGAGCCGGGCCACCACGCGGTCGCCAGGCGCGAGGTGGGTGACCTGTGCGCCCACCGCCACCACGTCTCCGGCGACGTCGAGCCCCAGCGAATAGGGGAACTGCAAGGGGTACACGTTCTGCCGCTCGCCGCGCAGCAACCTCACGTCAATGGGGTTGGTGCTCGCCGCGCGCACGCGAAGCACGACTTCGTCGGGGCCACCGGTTGGCACGGGCACTTCGTTCAATTCGACGTCGGCCAAAGCGCCGTAGCGGTGAATGCGCAGAGCTCTCATCGGCGCACGGTATAGCGCGAGTCGCCCCACCGCCCCGCCAAACCCACCTCCACCTACGTTGAACCGGGGCCGACGTCTTTCTTCGACGCCGAAAGGCGGGCGCGTACACTGCGCGTTCGAGGGGAACCCAAGCGACATGCTGACGCCGACACTATTGGTCGCCGCGCTGCTGGCGGCCGACAAACCCAAACTCGCGGTGCTCGACTTTCAAGCGCAGGGCGTGCCCGCCGAGACCGCCCAAGCGCTCACGACCGCGGCGACCCAAGAATTGTCGCGGCGGGGCTTCTTCGAAATCGTCACCTCAGAAGACATTCGCACCCTGCTCGGCGTCGAGCGGCAGCGCCAGCTCATGGGCTGTTCAGACGCGGCGACGAGCTGCACGGCCGAATTGGCGGGCGCCATGGGCAGCCGCTTCGTGCTCAGCGGCAACGTCACCAAGCTGGGCAACGCACTGCAATTGTCGATGCAAATGCTCGACACGGTGAAGGCGCAAACCGTGTCACGCAGCGTGCGGTTGGCGAGCGACGCTCCGACGTTGGCCGGGCAATTGCCGTGGGCGTTGGCCGAAGCGACCGCGACTCCCGAGCCACCCGCCCCTTCGAAAGCGCTGCCCATTTCGCTCATCAGCGTGGGCGCGGCGTCGGTCGTGGCGGCGGCGGTGCTGGGCATCAACGCCTTCTCGCGCGACTTCGCCCTGCAAGACGAGCTCGCCCAACCCGACAGCGGCGTCTTCAAACCGACCGCGTTCTACCAAAACGAAGCGCAGACCATCGGCAAGCTGAAGACGGTGTCGTTGATCGCCCTGCTCGCCGGCGCGGCGGTCGCGACGACCGGGTTCTTTCTCTTTCCTTCTGACGGCCGAGGCGGTTCGGTCGCCTTGGTGCCGCTGCCGTCGGGAGCGGCGTTCGCCTGGTCGGGGGTGTTGCCATGAGCGCGCTGCGTTGGGGTCTGGCGGCGTTTGCGTTGGCCTTCGGGGTCAGCGCGTGCACGAGCTTCACCGACGTGACCCAGAAGCGGCCGTATTCGTGCACCTGGCGCGACGCCTGAGTCGACGAATGCCCCGAGGGCTGGCGCTGCGGTTACGACAACCGCTGCTTCGACCCGAAAACCCCCGTGGGCCTCAAGACGTGCAAGTTTCACGCGGACTGTTTCGACGGGTACCGGTGCGATTCGAACAACCAGTGCTTCAACCCGGCCATCGAAGAAGCGCGGGCCTGCGGCGAAACGGCCGACTGCGCGCCGGGGTGGCGGTGCGGCATCACCAACGTGTGCCAAAACACGAATGACGGCGGCGCTTACCCCTGCCGAGCCGACACCGACTGCGAGCAGGGCTGGCGGTGCGACGTGCTGGCCCACGTGTGCGCCGACGTCGACGACACGCTCTTCGGTTCGCCGCAAACCGTCACCGTCAACCACGTTCACCCGTCGGCCGAGCGGCCGGTGCCCATGCAAGTGGCCGTGGGCCACTTCGTCGACAATGTGCAGAACGGGCCGAAGCTGTTCGCCTCGCTGTACGACGGCGGGGTCGTCGAGCTGTTCGCCCGCGTGCGTGACGGCGACGAGCTGCCCGTGGTGCAGACGGTCACCCTGCCCGTGCCTTCGAGCCAGGTGGCCGACCTCGTCGCAGTGAACGACCACGCGTTCGCGCGCACCACGTCGGGGCAGGTGTACGTGATCAGCCTCGACGCGGGGGTCATGCTCATCGGCAACAACGTGCGGCGGCTGCGACAGGTCGACCCGGCGCCGACCTCGCTGAAGATGCTCACGACCTCGCCGGCGATTTTGGCGCTGAATGAAGACTCGACGTACATGCGCCTGAGCGTCGACCTCAACGACGTTCGCTTCGACGGAGGCCCCTATGACGCCGGGCCCACCGCCACGCCGCCCGTGCTGCTGGACGTGGCGGGCGTCGACAACGAAGTGTACGCGCTGCGCGACTGGGGCGTCTTTCACGACCCCAGCGCCGAGCCACTGGGGTGCGGCGTCGAGCTGTTTCCCGCGGAGGCCAGGGTCATCAACTCCGACGGCGGCGTTCGCCAGTGCCAAGACCAAGAACCCTGGGGGCCGGTCGTTCGTCTCGACGCGGGGGTGCGCTACCAGTTGTTGGTGACGCGCGCCGGCTCGCTCTACGGCCTGGGCGTGGTGAGCACGTTCGACGACGGGCACGTGGTGGGCTCGCTCGCCATCACGACGGGCACGGCCTATTCGAACCAGAACCGCACCAGCCGCCCGAGCATTTTGTGCCCCGACTCGTCGGCGCCGCTGCAGCTGAGCCTGACCATGAGCGCTACGGCGGGCAACGACCCGCTGTCGTTTCTTTCGCGGTGCCGAGCGGTCACGTTCGACGGCGGCTACGTGCCGGCGGCCAACTGGGTCGTGACCATCAACGGAGACCGGGTGAAGTTCAATCAACTCAACGGCGACGACCCGGCCCCGTGGCGTCAGGGCATTCGCGCGCAAACGACGTCGAGCAACCAGCGCGCGCACGCCGGCCGCAACGGCCTCATTTGGTACGCCGACGCCACCAGCGCGGGCGCTCCGTTGTTGGCCCCGCTCAAGCTCGACCGGCAGCCGGGCGGCATTCTGCGAATCGTGCAGGGCAGCAAGCGGGCCACCGTCGCCCTGACCGACCAGTACATGTATTCGGTGACGCCCAACGACGGCTTCGTGGTGCAAGGCGACACGGTGGTCGGCAGCGAGACCGCCGACTTCGTGCCGGCCGGCACCGTCGAAGGCAAGCCCAACTGGCAGGTCACCCGCCGAGGCATCATCGACTTGGCGAATTTTCCCCTCGGGTCTGACGCGCCCCGCTTCGTCGCCCGAATCGCGGCCGACGACACGGTGTTGTCGGCGCCGGCCTCGGGCCAGGTGCAGACGTTGCCCGACGGCACCCGCTTGTTGGTCGTCGTGTCGGGTGACCGGTTGCTCACGGCCGACGTCACCGCCACCGAGCCCAACCCCTACTTCCCCGCCTCGGCCTTGCAGGTGCGGTTGATACCGTCTCCCGGCGTGCGCCTGCGGGGCCTGTCGATTGACCCGATGCCTCGGCAGACCAGCGACGCGGGCACGTCGATCATCGCGTCGGGGTTCTTGCTGACCGACTCGGCGCTGTTCGCCTTCTCGGCTTCGTCGCCCACGCGGTGGAGCCTTTTGCCCGTGCCGCTGCCCGAGCAATTCGGCGTGCCGCTGCAGCTGTGGTCAGAAAACGGGCGCGCCCGGCTCGCGTTCGACCGCGGCACGGTGATGACGCTGCCCGAGCGGGTGCCCATTTCGCCCGACCTGCCTCCTTCGGCCGACGCGGGGCCGGTGGCCGACTTCGCGCGGCTGTGCGGCACGACCTTCGCACTGCGAGCAGACGGCCTGTACCGGGCCCTGCCCACCGACGGAGGCATCGCCTGGTCGACCATTGCGTTGCCCACGGTGCCGGCCGAAGAGTTGCCCCAAGCTCGCTTCTACGAAACGGAGGGCTCGGTGTTCGTCGCCACCACCACGGGTCGGGTCGTCGAGCTGAGCGTCGCTCGAGACGACGGCGGCTCGCCGTACTGCCCGTAGCGCCATGCCTGCGCTCGCCGACGAGTTCGTGCCCGCGTGGGGCCTTCGCAACGGCCACGCGCAGACCGTGTTCGGTTCGCTGTGGCCCAAGCGGGTGCGCGAACTTCGCCGCCGGCGCTTCGAGACGCCCGACGGCGACTTCGTCGATGTCGACGTGCTCGAAAACGACCCGCGTTCTCCGACGGTGCTGTTGGTGCACGGGCTCGAAGGCTCGTCGGGGTCGAAAGCCATCGTCGAGTTGCTGCACCACCTGGCCGCCCTTGGGTGGAACGCGTGGGCCCTGAACTTGCGGTCGTGTTCGGGAGAACCCAACCGCCTCGCCGCCTCGTATTCGTCGGGAGACACCCGCGACGTCAGGTGGCTGTTGCCCCAACTGCCCGCGCCCCGAGCGGTGGTCGGCGTGTCGCTCGGCGGCAGCGTGGTGCTCAACACGCTGGCCGAATGGGGCGAGCGGGCGTTCGACGTCGTCTCGGCCGCGGTCGCCATTTCAACGCCCTACCAATTGCGCGCGTGCGCGAGCCGCCTCGACTCGGGGCGTGGGTTCTCACCGGTGTATTTGCGGCACTTTTTGCCGAGCATGAAAGCGAAGGCGCTCGAGAAAGCGGCGCGTTACCCGAGCGTGCTCGACGCGAGCGCGATTCGCGCGGCTCGCACCATTCGTGACTTCGACCACGTCGTGACCGCGCGCGTGTTCGGTTTTTCTTCGGCCGAAGACTATTACGAGCGTTCGTCGACCGCGGCGAAGCTCCACGCCGTTCGGGTGCGCACGTTGCTGTTGTCGGCCGAAGACGACGCCCTGGCGCCCGCGTCGCTGTTGCCGCACGACGTGCTCGACAACCCGGCGCTCGACGTGTTGCGCACTCGGTACGGCGGCCACGTGGGCTTCGTCGAAGGGTCTGTATTTCGGCCGCGGTTTTGGGCTGAGGCGCGCGCGGTACGGTGGCTCGCCGGCCAACTGGGTCCGAGGCGGTGAGCTCGACCTCGAACGAGCCTTCAACGAGCCTCTGGCCCCGTCGACCGTCGCACGAGCAGCGCACCCGACCCGAGCGGCTTCACCGCCGGCCACATGAGCTGCGAGTACTCTTGGTCGACCGTCAGCGCGAGTACGCGCATCGGGACGGCGACAGTTCCCCAAACGACATGGCGCGAGTCGAATAACTCGGTACCGACGCCGAGGTCGACCTCACGGGCCCCAGCAACAACAGGCTGGGCCGCGTCGTGTCCAAATTCGCTGAGCTCGAGAAGGTTTCCTTCGACGACGTCGCGTGACCTCACCTCCCTGCGCCGTCACCGAAAAATCGTCGAAGTCGATCTGGTACCAACCCAGCAGTGATTGAGAGCCAGATCAGCACGGCAAAGTAGCACGTCGACTACAACCCGCCTGATTCGTACGACTTCGGCACGTCGACCCGAAACTCGAAGTCGAGGTTCTTTCGTTCTTGGCGATTGAGCGACACCTTCCACTTCGCGACGCCGGTTCCTCGGCCGAGTTCGTAACCGGGCGTCGTCTTTTCGGCGACGGTGACGGCGATGTCGTCGACTTCGGCGACGGGCAATTGGTCGACCACCGCCAAGTCGACTTTGGCCGGGCCGTAGTTCGCCAGCTCGAAGCGGTACGAATACGTGAATCGCTTCTTGCCTCCGAAGAGGCCCTCGTCGCGTTTGAGTTCGTGCACGACGGTGCGTTTGACCCGAATCGAGTCGTCGAGGCCGAACGTCAATTCGAACGCGCCTCCCTGGGCGACGCGTTCGAGCTCGTAGCGGCCCAGCAACCCGGTCGGCCCGAAGACGTCGACGCGGCCCGGCAACACGGGCCACTCGAGCGTATTCGTGAGCTGCGCCACGCGAAACGCGGCGGGCACCAGCCGAGGCGCGGTCAGCAGCTCGAACTTCGCCTTGAGCGGGGCTTTGCCGACGAACACGCGAGCCGGTGCACCGTCTCCGGCGATGCGGTTCTTTCGCGGCACCTGCAGCTGAACCGAGAGGCCTTGGCTCTGCGCGCGCACTCCCGAACCGGCGGCGTTGGCCTCTGCGTCGTCACCGGCGCGGAGCCC
>JBGAIY010000224.1:0-12890 GCA_044225205.1 Myxococcaceae bacterium
AGTCGACCCGGGTCACCGCTTTCGCCGCGACCAGCATTTCGGCCGGCAACGGGTTCGGCAATGAGATGACGCTGAGGCCTTTTCGGCCCTGCCTGATGAGCTCGAACACCAGCGCCATGGGCGCGCGGCTCAACATGAAGCCTCCGGGCACGAGCGACGCGCCGTCGGGCACTTGGGCCGCGAGCGCCTCGAGACTCAGCCACCGGCGGCTCACTTCGCGCTCGCTTGGGCGACCAACCCGTTCAAGAACAGGTCGACCATGCCCTTGGCAATGGCCGCGTCGGTCAACGCGCCGTCGGCGCGGTACCACTTGTAGGTCCACAGCACCATGCCCAGAAAGGCGAACGCGGCCACCGTCGGGTCGACCGCGCGCGCCTGGCCCCTCGCCGTGGCTTCGGCAATGGTTCGCTCGAGAAATTCGACGTACTTCTTCTTGCGCGCGTCGATTTGGGTGCGCGCCCGCCCGTGCAGCGTGGCGTGCTCGTGCAGAATGATTGTCACCTCTTTGCTGCTCAGCCGCGTGACCAGCAAAATGTTCTTTTCCATGCACGCCGTCAGTCGTTCGACCGGGTCGGCGATGTGCTGCACTTGGCTCAAGACGTTCTCTTCGAACACGTCCATGCCGTACGACATGATTTTGTAGAGCAGCTGCGCCTTGCTCTCGATGTGGTGGTACAGCCCGGCCTTCGTCAGCGAGCAGGCGTCGGCAATGTCTTGCATCGACGTCGCTTCGTAGCCGCGCGCGCAAATCAGGCGGGCCGCCGTTTCGAGAATGCGCCGTTGGGCGTCGGGCTGGGCCGTTGGCATCGGCGCCTCATACCTACCGACCGGTAGGTATGCAAGGGCGACAGGCCGTTGGCCCATCAGGCGTGCTTGGGGGCGGTGAGAGCGGCGCTATTCGTGCTTCGAGAGCAGCCAGGCGACGGCGTTGGCGCGGGCCCGGCCCCGCAGCGAGCTTTGAATGAAGCCGGGGGTGGGGTTCCACTTCACTTTGAGCAACCGGGCGACGGCGTCGAGCCACGGAGGCAGTTCATCGAGCGAACGAAGCGTCGGCCAAGAAAGCTTCGAGCCGCCGTCGTGAATGGCGCCGTCGCGCCAGAGGTAGCGACTCTCATGGGCACGCGTGACCGCGATGCTGGCGGCGGGCAGTCGGGTCGAGTCGAGCGTGAGCCAGACCGACGCGGCGGGCAGCGCCGGGGTGACTCGTTTTTTCGCGTCGATTCGCAGCGAAAGCCGCAGCTCGACCCCTTGGGCTCCGAAGGCGGGCAGCAAGTCGGTCACCGGTGACTTCAGGGCGCGCGTCGACCGCGCCGCTCGAACCGCCGCGACCACCGGCTCGACGTGGCCCGTGGCGAAGGGCAGGGCGTACTTCGTCAACAGGTCGACCCGCTTGTCGTGGGTGCGAATGGCGCCGTCGGCCAAGGGCAACAACACGTCGGCCGACTCGAGACTGCCTTCGGCCGCCAGCGCGCTCAGGTGCCATTTCGCCTGATCGGGCCTGGCGGCGACGGCGGCCTGCAACGCGTGAATCGCCTGGGCGTCTTTGAGCAGCGGATTCAAGCGCGCGCGGTTCTTCTTGTTTTCGTCGTCGACCTTGGCGAGTTCGCGCAGCCACTTCGCCGCGGCTCGAACCCGCGGGCCGGTCGGCCCGTCGGCTTGGCTCAGGTAGACGCGAAGAAAGACGTGTTCGAGCCCGTCGAACGCGGCCGCTTCGGTGACGACCAGGTCGGCGTATTCGTCACGCAGTTGGTCACCGAATGACGAAAAGCCCGGCCCGAGCGCGAGCTTCACCGCCCCTCGAACCAGCTCGAGGTCGATGCCCTTGGGCAACACCCGCACAACGCGCCAGGCCTGCCAATACAGGTTGCCGTCGTTGCCCTTGCGACGAGCCGCGAGCTTCAGGTTTTCGATGACCTGGTCGCGACGCATGCGCGCTATTTTGAAGCGCCGCCAGCGAGAAACGCGCGTACGGCGCCGTAGTCTTGCGCGTGAACGGCGCCGACTCGCACGCAGCGCTGGGCGCCGCTCGGGTCGACCAAGACGTGAATCGGTATCGCCGAGTCTGGCGAAATGCCCACCGAATGTTCGAGCCAACTCGGCACGTCGTCGGGTGACTGCACCCACGCCACCGAACCCGGAAGCCGGCCGAACCAGGTGCGAATGGTCGGCTCGGCCGCCGCTTCGTCGATGCTGAACATTTCGAATGAAACGTCGACGCCGTCTTTGCCCAGCGCCTCTTTCCACCGGCCGAGCAGCGCCATTTCTTCGACGCACGGCGTGCACCAGGTCGCCCAGAGGTTGACCCAGCGCCACCCTTTCGCCCCGTCGCCCGCCGGGGCGCCTTCGAGTGGCTTGGTCGTCGGGCGTTGAAATGGTCGTGCACCGTCTCCGGTCGCCGGCCACGTGCGGTCGCAGAATTTCGGCGCGTCGACGGTGAGGGGCTTGGCCGCCACGCCGGCGAAGCGTGAACTCGGTGCCGCCGCTGGCTTTTCGTCAGGGCAGCCCGTGGTCAGCACCGCCAGCACGCTGAGCGTGGCCACAGCCGTGGTGCCGCGCGCGAAACCTCGCCCGCGAAGCGCAGCTCGGCTCCGCTGAACTCCGCTTTCAAATGGCACAGTCGATCCACGCCACGAAGGCGCTCCGGTTCAGGTCGGCGGGCGTGCACGCCTCTCGCGAGCGGCTCCACGAGCAGAACTCGTCACCCAGTTGCGCGAATTCTTCACCGAGCCACAACAGCCCCACCTGTTTTTCGAGCTCGGTGTCTTTGAAGGTGTCTTGCAGGTGCTTCAGCACCGCCTGGGCCCGGTCGTCGCTCAACGTTTCGTTGTATTGCTTGTCGCCGTCGGGGCTCGCTCGCGCGACGACGAAGAAGAAACTGCCCCCGCGCTGGTCGCTCCAGGCTTTGTCGACCAGGGCGGCGGCGCCCTCGTCGAGCTCGGCCTTGTCGAGGTCGAACTGCAAAATCGACGCGCGCTTCGAGAGCGGTTTGAAGAGCGCGTTGAAGTCTCCGCCCGACAAGGCCGCGACTTTCTGCGCGTCCATCGGTTGGCAGCCACGGCCTCCGGCCGCTTGCACGAGCCCACACGCGCTCGCCACCCGCCGAACGACCGCTTTGAGCTCGGGCGTGCAGTACGTGTCGTTGGCCACGCTCGCGGTCGCCAACTTCTCGGGGTTCGCCTGGGTTTCGCGAAACCGGGCGCTCGCCGCGCTGCCCCACTTCATCACCATGACGGTCGGCAGCAGCAGCGCCACCACGGCCACCACGGCGCTCTTGAGGGTGTCGCTCATCACCGGCCGCCTTTCGCGGTGTTGCTGGCCGAGAGCATTCGGCGCAGCGAGTAGTCGAGCCCGAGGTCGGTGTCTTCGTCACACATGCGGCGATCTCTGACGAACAGCTGGGGCGTCAGCACCGACAACCCGTTCGCCACCGCCCAACGCAGGCTTCGCGTCAGCTTGCTCTTGACCTGAGGGCCCCCAAGGCAACCCTTGATCTCGGGAAATTCTTGTTCGAGCCCCGCGCGCATGGCCTTTTGGTCGCGCTTGGCGTCTTCGCGCAGCGATTCTTGGTGTTTGAACGCCCACGCCAAGACCTTGCGGCCCGCGGCGTGGTCTTTTTTCTCACCCAAGCCGGTCGCGCACAAAATCGCTTCGCTCACCTCGCACGCGCCCGGGTGCAACTCTTCGCCGATCATCCAATTGCAGGTCGAGTCGAGTGGAAAGAGAACGCCTTTGAGCGCCAACGCCCCGCCCGCAGAACTCGCGCTCAACCGGGTGTCGAAGGCCTTGCACGACGGGCAGAGCGGGTCGAGCACTTCGATCGCGTCGACGCGGCCGCTCTTGAGCTCGAGCATCACGCCCGCCGAGTCGTCGGCCTGCACCAGGGTGCCACACCCCGCCGCGCCCTTGCCGACGTCGCTGCCGGGTCGGGCCGCCAAGAAGACCAACGTCAGCGTCGCCACGAACCCCACGCCCTGCATGAACAGCAACACGAAGCCGCTCGGCGCCGGCACCGAGGGGGCTGGGAGGCGTTGACGCAGAATCAACGCCAAGACGAACGCCGCCGCACTCGAGCCGTAGATGCCCACGCACACCTTGCAGGTCGCTCCGACCTGCACCATCGACAGGTAGCCGTAAATGAGGCTCATCGCCAGCGGCAGCCCGGTGGCGGCCAGCATGAAGTTCGCTTCACCGCGCGTCGACGTGCCGCGCCAGGTCATTGAAGCCGCGCGGTAGGCCAGAAACGCGAAGACCGCCAGCGACCACAAACTGACCGGTATGCCGCCCCACAACGACTCACGAAAGAATGAGCTGTAGGGCGACATCATCACCGTCTTGCAGCCGCTCTCGCCCAGCTCGGCACCCGCGCCCGGTATGAACGAGCAGTGAATCGAGTGCACTTGGCGGTCGAGAAACTGCATGAAGTCTGACGTGCTGACCGCCGAGAACACGGCCCCGGCGCCGGCGGCCAACAGCAGCAACAAACTCAGCAGCCGCGGTGACGACGTGGGCTGCGCTTCCCAGTTGATGGGGTCGGGTATCGGCTCGAACGACGGAGGATTGGGCGTCACGGCGCGGCATGGTACCCGATTTGGCCCCCCCGCCGCGCCGCACTTGCAGGCCCAGCCTACTTCGTCGGCACCCCGGGAATGCCGTGGTCCCACCCGTTGCGGCCGTAGGTCACCGCGTAGCCCAAGTTGCCCAACACGGCGGCGCCCGGGTCGATGTCTTGGTAGCCCACCGCCGCACTGATTTGCGGAACGCCAACGAGCGTGCCGTTCGCAAAGCCCCATTCCAATTCGAACTCGAAGCCCACGCCCGCCCCGCCTTCGCCGCTGACGCCGAAGAAGACGCCCGACGCGTTGCTGACCGGTGTCGGGCTCACGGTCAGCATCAGGTTCACCGCGAGGTCGAAACCCGCACCCGTCGCCGCGACGCCCGCGCCGAGCGACTCGGCCAACGAAAAGACGCCGCGCACGTCGTAGCTGTCTTTGTCCCAGAAGAGATCTCCGGTCACTCCGAAGCGGCCTTCAAAGCCACCGGCGATGACGAGGCCCGTTTCGGCCACGAAGTTCCACCCGAGGGTCAGCGCGAACGACTTCGCCGGGTACGTGGGTATGGCGGGCGAACCCTTGTTCGCGACCATGGTTTGCTTTGGCGCCGCCGGCCCCGTCTTGGGCTTCGCTCCGCCGCCGTCGAACTTCGCGGTGATCTTCTTCGCGAACCATTTGCCCAAGTCGTCGGTTTCCGAGGTGAACTTGCCCTCGGCGCACAAGATCATCAGGCGCTCGAGCTTCTTGGTCGATTCGGCGTCGGTCGCGAACTCTTTCACCAGGCTCAGCGAGCCGTCGACCGTGTTCTTGAATTTTTCGCCTTCGGTCTTCACCCGGTCGGTCAGTTCTTTGGTCTTCGCCATTTGGGCTTCGGCCGCCGGGCGCTCGGCTTCGATTTTCGCGACCACCCCTTCCCACATCGCGGTCTGGTCGACGCGCTTTTGCAGCCCCGCCACCATCGCGTCGAGGCCCTCTTTCGAGAAGATCTTCTCGAGCTCTTTGCGACCCTTGAGCGCGACCCGCGTGCCCTGCTTCGACCACTTCTTGGTCTGGCGACCGGCCTCGTTCGTGGTGTCGGTCGTCTTCTTGCCCACGTCGTCGACGGCTTTCTTCGCGTCTTTGCCCACGTCTTTCGCGGTGTCGACCGTCGCGTCGGCCGCGTCGCTCGCGGTGTCGCCGACCTCTTTGCCGGCCTTGTCGAGCTTCTTCTTGGCTTTCTTGGTTTCTTTCTTCGTCTTCTTCACGCCGTCGTCGATGGCGTCACCCACCTGCTTGAGCACGTCTTCTGCTCGGGCCGAGGAGTGGTACAGCGTGAATGCGAAGAGAAAAATCGCCGCGACCTTCAGGGGCGTATTGCGCAACCGGTTCTCCAGTGTTGGGGGGTGAAGGCCGAGACTCAACCCGGTCGGCCGGCGAAAGCCCAGCGCTTTTGCGCTTCGCTCGGGTGACTCAGGCGACGCGTGCCTTGCCTACGGGCTGCACTGCAGCGAGCCCGTTGTGTCGGGAGCGCAGTGGTTGTTGCCCTGGTCGACAATCAGCCCCGGTACGAAGGCCCCGCTGCCGAATTGAATGGGCCCCGCGTCGGGCTGAAACGCGTTGTTGCGAAACACGTTGCCGTTCATCACGAAGTCGGTGTCGACCGGCTTTCGCTCGCCCGGCAGCGAACTCAAGGTGTCGAAGTAGAACATCTTTGAATACACCGGCGCGTAGACCACGGGGTAGTTGGCGTAGACGGCGCCCGAGAAGTCATTGCCGTCGAAGAGGTTGTTGTCGAAACGCACCGCCGTGTCGGCCGGGTAGTCGGCGGTCGCGGCGCGCAGGCCGTATGTTCGCAGAAAGGCGAAGGCCGTCGGCGTCTCGGTGATGTGGTTGTTCACGAATTGGCAGTTCGACACGCTGCTCCAGTACCAGCCGCCGATGCCGTAGTTCGCCGCTTTCGAAATCGTGTTGTCTTGCATCACCACGTCGTGAATCGTGCCCAGCCATTCGATGCCGGTGTCCCAAATTCGGGTGATGGTGTTGCCCCGAATGAGGTCGTGGTGCTCGTCGGCCAAAATGATGCCGTCGTCGGCGCCTTTCATTTCGGTCGTCGGCTTTCGAACTTCGGTCCACCGGCCGTCGATGTCGTTTTGTTCGAAGCGGTTGTGGTCTCCGTAGTTGGCGTAGATCAGGCCCGAAATGAACACCGCGTCGGTCGGGCTGCCCATGGTGTTGCACGAGACGCTCGTGTTGCGCGTGTTGAGCTGCAGCCACCAGCTCGAGAAGTCGTTGTTGTAGGCGTGAATGTCGTTGCCCAGCCGCACCGACACGCTGCCGCCGTCGAAGGAGTTGTCGTGCAGAAAGCCGACACCCGAGTCGACGATGTTGACGGAGGTGCCCGGCGCCTGCTCGAGGCGGCAATTGGTGATTTCAAATTGCACGCAGTTCGAAATCGACAGCCCCACCAGCAAGTGACCTGCGCAGTCGAGTTTGACGCCGCTCACGTCAGAAAGCTGAATGCAGCGGTCGGTGCCGTCTCGCAGGTCGGCCGTGAGCCGGTACACCCCCGGAGTCGTGATCGACCGGCAGCCGGGCACCAGCGTCGGCGCGTAGTCGATGATGAGCGGCGGAGAGCCGCCCGTGCACACCGTGCCGGCGTCGGCGCGCGTCACCGAGCCCGCGTCGGGTGTGCCGGCGTCGAACTTCGCGCCCGCGTCGGGAGGCGCACCGGCGTCGACCTTCGTGCCGGCGTCGCTCGTGGTGCCGGCGTCGGGCTTCGTGCCGGCATCGCCGTTCGTACCCGCGTCGACTTTCGACCCAGCATCGACGGCGGTGCCCGCGTCGACTTTCGCGCCGGCGTCGAGTGGGGTACCTGCGTCGGCGGTGGCACCCGCGTCGAATGCGGTTCCAGCATCGAACCCCGCGTCGCTCGTGGAGCCCGCGTCATTCGCGAAGCCCGCATCGTTCGCGAACCCCGCGTCGAACTCGCTGCCCGAGTCGCTCAGGCCACCGTCTGGCCCTGCACCGGCATCACGCAGCACACCCGAATCGCGTACCGACGCATCGCCCGTGCGCGAAGCCGCGTCGAACGGCTCGAATTCGCTCACGGCGCCATCGCAGCCGGCCACCAGACCGACCAGCACCCAAACCGAGATTCTGCGAAACAGGTCCACACGCCTCCAGCAGTCGCCCATCTTCGAACGACACAGGCCTTTGCTGCAAAGAGTGCCCAGTCGGCCCGAAGTCGCGCGGCGGGGTCGACCGCAACCTGTTGGAACAACGGGGCAGGCCCGCGTCGCCTCAGCGGGCCGAGAGCAACCCGCGCAGGCATCGGCGAAGGTCATCGTTCTTTTGGTTGCGAAAGCCTTGAGTACGCGCCCAGCGTGAACCCAACACCGAGAAATGCACGAGGCCGTCGCGCAGCGTCATGGTCGCCTCTGCGCGGTACGCAGGTGAACGAGTTGCTGAGGTCACACCCGCTGCTCGTGTCGGTGCTCTCTCGAGTGCGGTGACCACGGCCGTTCTTCTATTTTGAACTTATAGGCCCGGGGTGGGGGCTTGCGGCAAGCCCCCGGTCGTCAGGCAGAGCGAGCGGCCATGAAGACCCATGACGTCGTGATCGCAGGAGCGGGCCCCACGGGGCTGATGTTGGCGGCCGAACTCGCGTTGGCGCGTGTCGACGTGGCCATGGTCGAGCGGCGGGTGAACCAAGACATCGCCGGCTCGCGGGCGGGCGGCTTGCATGCCCGCACCATTGAGCTGCTCGACCAGCGCGGAGTCGCCGAGCGGTTTCTGGCGCAAGGCAAAGCCATGCAGGTGGCCGGCTTCGCCATGGTGCCGCTCGACATCAGCGACTTTCCCACTCGGCACAACTACGGGCTTGCGCTGTGGCAAGAGCGCATCGAGCGCATTCTCGCGGCGTGGGTCGGCGAGCTCGCGGTGCCCATCGTTCGCGAGCGCGAGGTGACCGGGTTCACCCAGAACGACGACGGCGTCGACGTCGAAGTGTCAGACGGCGAAGTTCTGCGCGCCAAGTACCTCGTCGGGTGCGACGGTGGCCGCAGCCTGGTTCGCAAGAAGGCGGGCATCGATTTTACCGGGTGGGACCCCTCGACCAGCTATTTGATCGCCGAGGCCGAGTTCGCCCAAGTTCCCGAGTGGGGCGTTCGCCGTGACGACCGCGGCATTCATGGCTTCAGCCCACTCGAAGACGGCAAGCGCGTGCGGGTCGTGACGACCGAACAGCAGGTCAGACAGGGGGGCGAACCCACCCTCGGTGACCTGAGGGAAGCGCTCGTCGCGGTGTTCGGCACCGACTACGGCGTTCACCACGTCACCTGGCTCTCGCGGTTCACCGACATGGCCAGACAGGCCACCGCCTACCGCGCGGGCCGCGTGCTCTTGGCGGGAGATGCCGCCCACGTGCATTCGCCAGCCGGCGGGCAGGGGCTCAACCTCGGCGTACACGACGCGGTGAACTTGGGGTGGAAGTTGGCCCAAGTGGTGAAGGGCACCTCCGCGCAGAGCCTGCTTGATACGTACCAAGCCGAACGACACCCGATCGCGGCACGCGTGCTCAAGACGACCCTGGCGCAAACCGCGCTCAACCGCGGCGACGAACGAACGAACGCGCTGCGTGAGTCGGTCGCCGAGCTGCTCACGATGAACGAACCGCGCAAGCGCTACGCCGGCATGATGTCGGGTTTGGACATTCGCTACGACCTCGGCGCGGGGCACCCTCTGCTCGGGCGCCGCATGCCCGACCTCGACCTCGTCACCACGAGCGGCCCCAAACGCGTCTTCTCCCTGCTGCACGAAGCGCGCGGGGTGCTGCTGAACTTCGGGCCGCCCGGCTCACTCGACAGTGCGGCGTGGGCGAATCGCGTTCAGCGCGTCGACGCGCAGCATGCCGGCGCGTGGGAACTCCCGGTGCTCGGCGCGGTGACCGCACCGGCCGCCGTGTTGATTCGCCCCGACGGCTACGTCGCCTGGGTCGGAGACGGCTCAGATCACGGGCTCCGCGACGCGCTCACGACCTGGTTCGGACCCTGAATGGTTTGCATTGAAGTCGAGGGGTGGGTTAGATACTGAACCATATGGTTCAGTATCAGAACGACCATCTCAACGCCTCCTTTGCCGCGCTCTCCGACGCAACCCGGCGCGGCATTTTGGAGCAGCTCGGGCGCGAAGACGCTTCGATCACCGACCTCGCCGAGAAGTTTCACATGACCCTCACGGGCATGAAGAAGCACGTCGGCGTCTTGGAGCAGGCCGGGCTCGTTTGTACGAAGAAGGTCGGGCGCGTGCGCACCTGCCAACTCGGCCCGCGCCCATTGGCCGACGAAACGGCGTGGCTCGAACGCTACCGCGCACTCTGGGCCGCCCGTTTCGATGCGTTGGACCATGTCATCGAGGAACTGAAACAACAGGAGAAGGCCCATGGACGCAAAAAAGGTGAGTGATTCTGTGAACCCCACGACCACGGAGCGGACGTCAGACCGCGAGCTCGTCGTGAAACGAACCGTCAACGGCCCGGCGCGCCTGGTGTTCGACGCGTGGACAAAGCCCGAACTGCTCAAAAAGTGGTGGGCTCCGAAGTCGTTCGGCGTGGTCTTCATTTCATGCGAGCTCGACCTTCGGGCGGGTGGCTCCTACCGGTTCGTGTTCGGCCACCCCGCGTCTGAGCAGCCGATGACGTTTTTCGGCCGGTACCTCGAGGTGACACCGCCCTCACGACTGTCGTGGACGAACGAAGAAGCGGGCACCGTCGGGCCCGTGTCGACGGCGACCTTCGAAGAGCAGGGCGGCAAGACGTTGATCGTCGTGACCGACGTGTACCCTTCGAAAGAAGCGCTCGACGCCGCCATCGCCTCGGGCAACACCAACGGCATGGGCGAGGAGTTCTTCGGCCAACTCGACGAACTGCTCGTCGAACTCGCCCGGTGACGTCTGCCCGACTTCAGTAAAGGCGCAAAAACCAAGCGTTGCTGTCGGCCTTGGGAAAGTAGACGACCCCCTGCAACTGCGGCACGAAGAGCCAACGGGTGTAGACGTTCTCTTCGGCCGACGACGAATTCGCCGCTCCCGCCGGCACCGCGTCGCCATGCGATGTCGCCAGCTCGGTTACGGCAAACGTTGCGGCGTCGACCCGAAAAACGTGGCCTCCGGCTGCTCTGCCGCGAACCAAAAACGCGTCGAGCGCCGGTACGTACACCATGCCGACGGAGTACCCCAGCGTGAGAAAGTCCACGCGAGAGGGGGTGTCGGGGTAGTCGTGCGGTGACCACTGCGACGTCGTCAAATCGAACGAATACGGTGCGCTCGGGCCGTACCCCTTGAGCCACACCAGCCGATGCCTTTTGGTGTCGACCGCGGTGGCCCCCAAAGCGCCAGAGTTGAGCGCGTCGGGCATGGGTCCGACCTCGGCCCAGGTGCCTCCCACCCCAGTTGAGGCGGGTCGAAAGCGATGCACCTTCGGGTAACTGAGGGCGTAGACGTCGTCGGTGTCGGGGTCTTTGCATGCTGACCAACCAATCGCGGGCGTCCACCCTCCGTTGACACCGCCCAAGGCGAACCCGAACGTGCCCGCGGGGTCCCACCCGTTGGTGCTTTGGGCGACCGACACGTCGAACCCTTCGACATTTTCGAAAGCGGAGCCCACTGGCGCAGTCGACCCGCCCAACCGAATCGCACGACCCTGCCGTTCGATGAACTGCTGCCCGTAGTAGCTGTGCGTCGAAACCGGCAAACCGTCTTGGTAGTGGGCGTGTGATGGGTCGGTCGGCCCAGTCGTCGCATCGACCACTTTGCCACTGCTCCCGGCGAACCATTCGACCCAGGTGGGGGCGTCGCGAAGCAGGTCGAATCGAACAACCTCGTTGCCGTAGTAGTCTCCGTGGCCTCCGTTCGCGAGCGACCAGACGGTTGAGCTGCGCGTGTCAATTGACAACCCACACCAGGCGCTCATGCGCGCGTTCGGCCCGACCACCGCCGCCGTGCCGTCGAGTTGCAGTGCCACGTGACTCGGTACCTGGTTGGCCATGGCGGAGTTCTGAATTTCGCGCCACTCGAACACCCCCAATTGTTGCGCCCACGCCGGTACGCCTCCGTCCCACGGGGGCGACCCGGGGCCGGCGTCACGCAAGATCACGCCGCCATCGGCTGGGGTGCTCGCATCAAGGGCACCGCCGCCATCGTTCGCGCCACCATCGCCATCGCTTCCAGCGTCTTGGGGGCCAAACGCAATTCCACGACAACCCGTCGTGGCACAGACCATCGCCAGCCACACCGCGCGCCAAGCAGACATGCGAGATTGTACCGTTCTGAGCCGCAAAACCCAATCTGCTGCCCAATGCCATTGGTGCTGGCGTGTCGGGCAACACGAACGGCACGGGCGAGGAGTTCTTCGGCCAACTCGACGAAAGGCTCGTCGAACTCGCCGGGTGACTTCGGCCCGCGGGGCCACTCGTATGGAACCAGGCGCCGCGCTCGCTTGTTCAAGTCGCCCAATGATGAAGAGCCCCGAGGCGCGATGAGGCGGTGTCGAGCACTGGTGTTGGCGGTCGCGGTCGTGGGTTCCCTCGCGTGCCACGCGCAGAAGCCCACGAGCCCGACGCCCCGTGCGTTTGGTTCATTGGTCAATGCTGAACGGGTGGCCGTGGCGGCCGGAGACGGAGGGGCGGCGCGTGAACTGGTGCTGCTGGCCGTTGCCGTGGTTGACCCCTCTCAATTTCTCCCTCGAAACGCTGAGGGCGACGCCGTGTGGGTTGGGCATCGACCCGCCTGGCGCGTTGAGATTCCGCTTCTTTCAAAGCTGATGGTCGTCATGGCGCCCGCTGACGATCTGGTCGACCTCGACCGCATTTGGCTCAGCGATGCCGAGCTTCTTCGCGAAGGGGTGACGCCCGCTGAAATTGAAGCCGCGCGCCGTCGTCGTGTTGGCGCTCTCCTTCTGCCCCCGACGCTGCCTGAGTTGCTTCGCGGTGCCCCCCGACGGGTGTTCGCCAACGAAAATGAGCTGAGGCGGTACACTCGGTCGATCAGCGATGCCTTCGAGGCCGATGCAGGCGCAGGCAGTCGCTCCGCTGCGCAGTGAACGCCGTCATTCGCTTGAATCGTCGTTTAGCCGCTCGGCACCAAGGTGATGGTGACCTTGTTCAAGCGCGCGAACTCGATGAACGCGTCGAGTTCCTCGGGGTGCGAAAGCAGGGGCATTTCGGGGCTGCGCTTGCAGCCGGGTGACCAGACAATCTGCGACCCGGGCATGAGCGTCGAGATGAACTGCCGCAAAGGCTCGACCCCTTCGAATCGTCGCAACGACGGCCCCTGGTTTGGCGTTTCTTCGTACACTCGAAACTCCCA
>JBGAIY010000225.1:0-13353 GCA_044225205.1 Myxococcaceae bacterium
GGTCGCACCCGTGAATGCGAACGCCGCGAGTGGCGGCGTGGTCGCCGGTCACCACGCCGGCGACCCAAACGTCGCCGTTGCTGCCGGCGAGCAGGTCATCAAAGGCCTGGCCGTCGCGGGCGACCTTCACCCCGTCGGGGCACGGCCCGGCGGTGGGGCCGACGGCGACGAGGGCCGACAGGGCGAAGGCGAGCGTCATTCGGCGCTCTTCAAGTACGCGAGAATCGCCGGCAGCTCTTTCGCTGCGTCGACGTTCTGGTTGGGCATCGGCACCAGGTGTTCAACGAGCAGCTTCTTCGCGACTTCGTCGTCTTTCACCATGACCTCGGGGTGCAAGATCATGCGGGCGAGCCAGCCCGGCTCTCGGCGCGCGGTCACGCCCTTGAGGTCGGGCCCCACGAGCTTGCCGCCACCGATCTTGTGACACCCGACACAGCCCTTGGCCGCGAAGAGGTCTTTGCCTTGGGCAATGGCGGCGGCGTCGGTGCTGATGGTGATCTTGGCGATGTTCGTCGGCTCTGCCGCCGCCGAAGGCGCGGCCACCGCGGCTTTCACCTCGGGCGCCTTCACTTCGACCTTCGCCGGCTCGGCGGCGACGGGGTGCCCGAAGTCAATGTCTTCGGGTTCTTCTTTCTTCTCGGTGCAGGCTCCGAAGCTCAGGGCCGCCACGACCAACAGGGCGAATCTCATGTGCAGGTCTCCGAACGTGCGGGGCGGCTCACTTCGCCTTGGGCTTCACCATGAAGTAGCCCATCATTTCGAGGTGCAGCGCCGAACAAAACTCGGTGCAGTACATGGGAAACGTGCCAGCCTTGTCGGCCACGAAGGTGATGTTCTCGTGCTTGCCCGGCTCGAGCGAAATGTTCACGTTGTACATGTCGATGGTGAAGCCGTGCACCTGGTCTTCGGCCTGCTCCATCGACGTCAGGTGCAGGTGAATGGTGTCGCCTTCTTCGACTTCGATGCGGTCGGGCGTGAAGTGGCTGCGAATGGCCGTCATGTACACGTGCACGTCTTTGCCGCTGCGCTCGATGCGTTCTTTGCCCGGGGCGACCGCGTACTCGTCTTTTTGGTCGGTCAGCGGGTTGGTGCCCATGGGGTACACTTTGACGGGCTTGAGCTTGTCGGCCTTGATCATTTGGGCGTAGTGCGGCTCGCCGATGCCAATGGGCATGTCGGCCAGCATCTTCATCTTTTCTCCGTCAATGCCGATGAGCTGAAAATTTTGCGGGTAGAGCGGGCCGATGTTCGCGAACCGGTCGATCGACATTTTGTTCATGGCCACGACGTATTTGCCGTCGGGGCTGACGGTGTCGCCTTCGGCCGCCAGAATGTGACCGATGTTGTAGTGCACCGGCATTTTCTCGATGACCTTCAGGTCGGCCAGCGACCACTTCGCCACCACGGAGTCGATGAAGACCGACGTGTACGCGTTGCCCTTACCGTCGTAGACGGTGTGCAGCGGGCCCAAGCCGATTTCGACTTGGCCGCGAATCGACTCTTTGAAGGGCAAGATCGGCAGGCCGTAGCGGTCTTTGCCTTCGAACTTGCTGGCCGCGGTCAGCTCTTTGATTTTCGCGATGCTGTACACCGTGGCGTGGGTGTCGAGCTTGCCACCGACGACAATTTCTTCGCCGCTCGGAGTCACGTCGGCGCCGTGGGGGCTCTTCGGCTCAGGAATGAGCACGAGCACGTTTTCGGGGCCGGTCACTTCGAGCGGCAGCACCCGCACCCCCTTGATCGTCTTGGCCTTGCCGGCCTTGACCAGCGCTTCGGCCTTCTTCCAGTTGATGACGTGCAAGAAGTCGGTGTCGTTTTGCGACGCGCCCGACTCGACCGGCGGGTTGCCTTCGAGAATGCCGCCGGTGGCCATTTCGGTGTTGAAGCTGTTGATGAACACGTACCCGTCAGACGCGCGCTTGCCGCAGTCGGCCAAGTCTTGGGTGTACGGCGGCAATTCAACGGCCCACGATTCTTCGGGCACGATGCGACCCTTGGTCTTGTCGAACTTCCAGAACATGGCGAGGCCGCGGTACTTCTCTTTGTATTCAGACACTGGCGCGTATTCACGACCGAGCGGCGACGCGTACTGCGACGTCTCGATGACGTAGTCGGTGTCGGGCGTGACGAACGCGCCACCGTGGTCAGACGCGACCAGCGGGTTCGGCACAATTTGCTTCGTCGCGAAGTCGGTCAGGTCGACCACGGCGATGCGCGCGTTGGCCTTGTCGTTGACGAAGAGAAAGCGACCGTCGTAGTCGCCCCCGGTCTCAGACAAGTTGGGGTGGTGCACGTCGGCCCAGGTGATGGGCTTGCCGGGGTATTGCTGGCCGCCCGCGAGCACCTTGTCTGAGTAGCCGCCGTAGCCGTAGCCCTGCCACGGTTCAGGCGTGTACACGGCGATGACCTTGAGCAGCCGCATCGACGGTACGCCGATGACCAGCACCTGCCCCGACTGCCCGCCCGAAGCGAAGATGACGTAGTCGTCTTTCTTGCCGCTCGGCTTGTAGGTGAGCAACGCCGCCTCGACGTCGGCCTCGGTGAGCTCGCGCTCCTTCATCAGTGCGCGGAGACCTCCGCTCTTGTTGCCCGATGAATCGGTGGAACTCTTGTTGCCGCAGCTCGTCGCGGCCATCGCCAGCAGACAGGTCAACGTGATCTGAATTTTCATGGACGGCCGCATTGCGACGCACGTGCCACCCTGTTCGCCCGGCAGGCGCCACGACATGCGCGCAACCACTGCGCCGAATGCACCGAGAACGCATTTCTTGCGTCAGCCTTTTGACACGCCGGGCGCAACGCTTGGCGGCGGCCTTGCACTGTCGCGGTGCATGAAGCTGCTCACCGAACAATTCTATGCGTTTCTCGCCAAGCCGTTGATGCCTCGTTCGCGTTGGGTGCTCGCCGCGCTCACCGTGCCGCTCGCGGTGAGCTTCACCCAGCCGCTGTGGCGCATTTCAATGGAGGCGCCGCAATACCCGGCCGGGCTCACGCTCGACATCTTCGCGACTCACCTCGAGGGCGGCAACGGCGGGCAGCACATTCAAGAGATCAACACGCTCAACCACTACATCGGCATGCACAAGCTCGACCGAGAAGCCATGGTCGACCTCGATTGGATACCGTTTTCACTCGGGGCATTGCTGATCATCTGCTTGCGCACGGCGGCCATTGGTACGGTCAGCTCGCTGGTCGACCTCGCGGTGCTCGCCGGCTACGTGAGCGCGTTCGCGTTCGCGCGCTTCATTTACATGCTGTGGTCGTTCGGCCACCACTTGGCGCCTGACGCGCCGGTCAAGGTCGCCCCGTTCATGCCGGTGGTGTTCGGCAGCAAACAAATCGCCAACTTCACGACCCACAGTTTTCCCCAGGCGGGCAGTGCGCTGCTCGCCGTGTTTTTGCTGGGCATTTTGGGCGTGCTGGCGTGGCACCTGGTGGCCGGGCGGCGCGCCGCGGTTCGGGTGGCCGCGGCCAGCGCGGTGGTTGCAAAGGGCGCGGCGTGAAGTCGTTCAACGCGGTGCTCGGGCTGGTGGCCGCGGTCGCGTCGCTCTGCCCCACCGCGGTCTGGGCGTGTTCGAGCTGTGGGTGCGGCAACCCGGCGTTGACGTCATTCACCACGGCGCCGCCGTTGGCCAACCGGGTACGGCTGGCGACCGCCCTGCGCGCTTGGTCAGAAGACGAGGCGGGCACGACGCTGCGCGAATTGCGGTTCGACCTGCTCGCGTCGTGGGCCCCGACCGACCGGGTGACCGTGTGGGCGGCTTGGCCGCTCCAGCTGCGTGAACGCACGCAACCCACCCTGGCCAGAGAACGCGCCTTCGCCCCCGGAGACGCGGAAGTCGGCGCGCGTTGGGCCCTGTTGGTCGACGAGCGCATGCGGCCGCGGTGGGTCGTGTCGCTGTTGGGCGGGCTGCGGGCACCGACGGCCCCCACGGTCGCCGACGCCCGAGGCGTGCCACTCGACGTCGACACCCAAACCGGGGCTGGAGGCTTCGCCGGGCTCGTGGGCGTCGGCTATTCAGGCTTCTTCACTGAGCGCTTCTCGATGCATGCCGAGCTCGTCGCCGAAGCTCCATTCGCGGTTCGCAGCGGTGCGAGCATGCCGTGGGTCGCTCGCGTCATGGTCGCGGGCCAGCTTCAACCCGCTGCCTGGTTGGGGCTTCGGGCCGGCGCCGAGCTGCGGGGCGAGCGAGCGGCGCTCCACTCGGCGGCGACCGAAGCGAGCCACGACGGCCTCATGCTCTTCTTTGCGCCCGACGTCTTGGTTCGGCTGGCGACCGACTTCACCCTTTTGGCCGGAGCGCGGGTGCCGCTGTTCGACACCCGCGCCGGTGTTCGCGCGGGGCCCATGGCCGTCGCGTCGGTCGTCGTCGACCTGTAGCGGGGCAACATGAAAACGAGCTGGGCTTGGGTGGTCTTCGTGGCGTGCAGTGCGTGTGGGCAGCGAGAGAGCCCGGTGACGGTGGCGGTCACGGCGCGGGTGCTCGCTCCCCTGCTCGAGGCGCGCCGTGCGGGTGCCACGTTCGACATTCACGCGGCGACCGCGAGCGTGACCGAGGTCACCCTGCAGCCGTGCCCCGGCGTGGCGGCCCAGCTGTGGCGCTGGGTGAACCCGCTTTCGACCGCCCACGCCCACGACGGCGAGCATTCGGTGGGCACGACCAACCCCGCCATGGCGCTCTCACTCGGGCACACCGCGACGCAGCCACTGGTGACACTGACACCCAATGCCGGCCGGTACTGCACGGCCGAACTGGTCTTCGGGCCGAGCTCCGAGGGGCCGTCATTGCGTGTGGCCGGTCATCGCACCGACGAGGCCGGCGGCGAGACGCCGTTCGAGTTTCAGGTAACGGCCGTGCGCATCGCGCGGTTGCCCATTTCCATCACGCTCGACGAGGCCCACCGCGAAGGCGGGCTCGAGGTGCAATTCGCGCTGCCCGCGGCCTTGCCCGACACCATTGACCTCACGGCCCCGGTCGCGGGCGCCCTGTTGCTCGACCTGGTCGCTGACTCGGCGAGGGCGCCATGACGACCGCGCTCAAGACGTTCGAATTGCCGGCTTCGGCCCCGAGCATCGAGTCGCTCGAAAAGCAGCCGTACCGCTTGTTTTTTCCCCTCGGGGTGTTGCTGGGGTGGGTGGGTGTCGGCCAGTGGCTGCTGTTTTCACTCGGGTGGAGCCCAGTGTGGCGGGGCGGCTTTCACGCGCTGGTGCAAGTGCAGGGTTTCGTCGGCTGCTTCATCGCGGGGTTTCTGTTCACCTTCATACCCCGCAGAACAATGGGGCGAACCCCGGCGCGGTGGCAGCTCGCGTGGTGCGCCGCTTGCCCGCTCGGGCTCGCACTCTTCGCGTGGCGTGAGCAGTGGGTGGCCGCCCAACTGTGTTGGGTAGCCGAGCTGGTCGTCTTGCTGCAGTTCGTCGTGAGCCGCGCCCGGGCGAACCGCAACCCTCGGCCCACGCCTCCGACACTCGCGTGGGTGCCGGTGGGGCTCGGGTTTGGCATTCTCGGCGTGTTCATCGCCGCCCTGCCCGGCCAGCACGCGGTCGGCAAGAGCGTGGTGCTCGAAGGGTTGCCCGCGGCGCTCGTCATGGGCATCGGGGCCATGCTCGTGCCCGTCATCACCCGAGCACAACCGCCGCCCAATGAAGCGCAGGGCGCGGGGTCTGCCTGGTTGCAGGGGGTACTGGCCCTCGTCTTCGCCGCGAGCTTTGGCTTCGATGGCCGGGGGGCGTATGCCCTTCGTCTGGTCGTGTCGCTGTTGGTGCTGGTGCGCACGGCCGAGCTGTGGCGGCGGCCCACCCAGGGAGGCCTGAACCGGTGGCTCGTGTGGGTGGCGGCGTGGTGCCTGCCGATCGGGTACGCGGTGCTGACGGCTTGGCCCGAACACCGCACGGCCGGGCTGCACGTCATCTTTCTCGGTGGCTTTGGGCTGCTCGCGCTCACCGTGGGCTACCACGTGGTCGTGGCGCACGGGGGCCAACCCGAAGTGCTGAGGCAGTGGCCGCGGCCGGGCCTCGCGCTCGCGGGGTTGACGGCGGTGGCGCTGGGCGCCCGACTGGCCGTGGCGTTCGACCCGGGCCACCTGCTGACGTGGCTCACCATTGGCGCCGTCGCCTTCATCGGCGCGGGGCTGGCCTGGTTGGTCGGCGTTTGGCCGTTTCTCGGCGGGCGGCCTCACACGCGCTCGAGCGCTGAGTTCGTCGGCTTCGCGCTCTTGAGCAGCGCATTGAGCGCTTCGTTGAATTCGCGTTTCACCGAGGCGGCGGGCCCGTCGTCGAGCTTCGCCTCGAAGAGCTGCAGCAAGACGCGCTGTTGCTCGGGCGAGAGCTGCTTGAGCAACTTCAGCGTCAGCGCCGACAACCCGAGCCGCTTGGCGAACGCTTCGATTTGGCCGCCGGTCGACCCCGCGCCGGTTACCGAATCGGCGCCTCGAGGGCCTGAAGGGGCGTCGGCGCCGGCATTCTTGGGGCTGCGCGAATTCGCTCCACTGGCGGCGCTGGCGGTGGTGCCTTCGTCGGTGGCGCCACCGTTCCAGTAGTGGTCTGACTCGGCAGACGTCATGTCGCCGAAGTAGTAGCGCTCGAAGGCTTCGGTGCCTTGGCGGCCTTGGTAGTGCATCTCGCCCATCGAGCGGCCTTCAAAACGACCGACCTGGTCGTAGTGGTAGAGCGCGAACTGCTGGGGCGACATCTTCGGGTACTTGGTGGCCAGGGCGGCGACGTCGGGGTTGTTCTTCAGGTAGGTCTGCGCGGCGCGCTCGGCATACGGGGTGCCCGCGCTCATTTGAAGCTGGTTCGTGTTCGGCAGGTACATGACCTCTTTGGGCCATTCGTGGCCCTGGTCGCGGCCGCCGCCCGCATGCAGAAACTCCCATTCGGCGTAGACGTGCGCGTTGATGCCCGTCTTTTCAGCGAAGGCCTGCGCCGCTTTCGCGACGTCGGGGTTCTGGTTCATGTAGGTCGCGACCTGCTCGTACGGGCCGAGCGCGAAGTCGCGGCGCAGCCCAACGTGGCCAGGGTCGTCGTGGGTCACGCCGAAAATGTGCTGCGTCATCGACACCGAAGTCACCGGTTGGCCGTCGTTGCCCTTCACCGTCAGCGTACCTCCGGTGATGGTGCCGCCGTACTTGTCGAGCAACGCGGCGTATTCTTCGGGCGTCTTCGCCGCTCGAAGCGAGTCGTACACCTCTTTGGGCGTACCCATGTCGTGCTGATCAAGCACGCGCCCGCCCAACCCGTCGGGCAGCAAATGGTCGCTCAGGTACTGGGGGTCGACCTTCTTGTCGGCCAGCCCTTCGCCCGTCACGAACGGGCTCGTCGTGCTCGGAGTGCCGTCGTACGGCGGCACTTCGACGAACTTCGCGCCGGTGCGGTGGCCGATGGGCCCCTCCATGCCCTGGTACGGGCTGTTGGGGTCGACCGCGGTACGGCTCCAGCCCTTGCCGTCGTACTCGGTAAACGAATACCCGTCGGTGCGTGAAGGGTCTTTCGAACCCACTTCACGTGAGGTGTGAACGTCATCGGGGCCAGCCAATTCGGTGCCACCTTGCATGGCGCGCGCGGCGCCCGTGCCGCCAATGGGCGTCAGGCCCCCGGTGGTGGTCGGCCCCATGCACACCGCAACCTTGAACAGCGGCCCGTCGGTGATGAGGGGCCCCGACGAGTCGCCACTCAACGCCACCGCGCTCGCCTGCGCCGCCTCGAAACTGCTGGCACCGGTGTCGAGCGCGGCCGTCGTGTCGGCCACCGCCGCGGTGCCGTCAACTTCGGTCGCTTCGCTGGTACTGGCAACCGCTCCGGTGGCCTGAGTGCGGGTGATTTCCATGTTGCGAATTTATCGACTTCTGAGAATCGAAGTTTCGCGCCCCCGAGGCGGTGATGGTGTGGCTGTATGTGCGGGTGCGAAAACGCCAGCGTTCACCGCCCGCTGACAGAAGTCGACCCACCAAGAAACTTCGCTGATTGCGTGTCAGTGCGGCCTATTTCACCAGGCACAAGGTGCACGTGCACATGCCCGCGAGACACGAATACCCGCTCTGACACGTGACGGTGTGCGAGCTCCAGGTGCAGGCACCGGAGGTGCACGTGCCGGTGCCCGCTTCGTAGACGCGCACGCTGTTGGTGCCAGCGCACGTCGGGTTCGGCACTGGGGCGGTGCTGCAGTCGGTGTCGCCGAAGGTGTTGCTGCAGACCCCCGCGCCACTGCACGTACCGGAGTTGTACACGCGCTTCACCGTGGCCGCCGCGCAGACGGGCGTGGGCGTGGGGCACGTCGTGTCTTGGTAGGGCGCCGGCCCGCAGGTACCAGCGCTGCAGGTGCCGGGCCCGGTGTACTGGCGTCGCGTCGTGCCGTTGGCGCACGTCGCCGTCGGCGTCGTACAGCTGACGCCGGCGCACGGGTCGGCCGCGCACCCGTCTCCGCCCGAATTGCAGCCGAAGGGGCACGACATGGTCATGGGCGTGTAGCTGCACTTGCCCCCGCTGCACGAACCCGACGGCGAATAGGTGGTGAGCGAGCCCCCCACGCACGCGGGGGCGGGAGGCGCATTGCACGCCACGTCGGTGTACGGGTACCCACCACACGTGCCCGCGGTGCAGGTGCCGCCGCCGGTGTAGACGCGCCGCGTGCTGCCGTTCGCGCACGTCGACGCCGGGGTGGCGCTGCAATTGACGCCGAGGCACGGGTCGGGCGCGCACGCGTTGCCGGCCGCGTTGCACCCGAAGGTGCACGACGAGGTGCTGGGCGCGTACGAGCAGCTGCCTTGGCTGCAGGCGCCGGTTGCCGAATGCGTGGTCAACACCCCGCCGGTGCACGACGCGGGCGGGGGCGAATTGCACCCGACGTCTTGAAACGGGTAACCGCCGCAGTCACCCGCGCTGCAGGTGCCTCCGTCGGTGAACACCCGCTGCGTCGTCGCGTTGGCGCACGTGGGCGGCGGCGGGGCGTTGCACGAGACGCCCGCGCACGGGTCGCCCTGGCATTGACCATTGCTGCACCCATTCGCGCAGGTCACGTCTTGCGTCGAATAGGCGCAGGTGCCGGCGGTGCAGTGCCGGGGTTCAGGTACCCCCGCCTCGTGGTGGCGTCGACGCACGTCGCCGTCGGCGGTGACGTGCAGGCCAAACCGGCACGGGTCGACTGGCAGTTGCCCCTCGAGCAGCCGAACGGGCGTCGGTGTCTTGAGGCGTCGCGCAACCGGTTCTTGGCAGGTGCCGGGCGAAGCGAAGACGCGCTTCACCGAGCCAACGCAGGTCGGCGCCGGCGGGGTCAGGCAGCCTTGGCACACGTCTCCACGCACAGGCCCGCCGTCGACCGAGTCGACGCAGTTGTCGCACAGGTGAATTCTTGTGGTGTACGCGCAGACGCCCGACTCACGCGGTGCCGGGTGATTGGTACGCTTTGCGAACCGTCGCACTGAGGCAGGTGGCGGTCGGGGCGCTCCGCACGGCTCGCAGCTGGAGCCCACATTGGGTCGCGTTCTGTTGGGCGGTGGGCACGCATTGGCCGAGTTCGGTGCAGCAACCGTCGTTGTCGCCGAGTTGCACGTGCCGGCGTCGAAGTGACCACCGTCGGGGTCGACCTTGGCCGCGTCGCCGTCGTTCTCGCAGCTCGCCCGGCACTGGCCAGCGCAGGCACGTTTGGCCTTCGCCACACGGGCCTCCGTCGCCACACGCGAAAGACGAATACGCAGACGTCGACCACCACGCAGCCCGCCATGCCCAGTGACAGAAGGCCCACCAGCGTGCGCCTTGAACGCCGTGCCCCAGCGGGTCTGCCGCAGTGTGGCCCCGGGCGCCGGTCAGCCCATCACAGAATGCCGTACACGATGAGGTGCCCGTACAGCCACCCGGGCCAGGCATTGGGCGTGATCGAAAGCGAAATGAAATTCACGGGCGAGGTGTCGCTCCACCAACCGCCGCCCACGAAGCCGCTGTAGTGACCCGACGAGTCTCCGATCATGCCGTTGCCGAAGACCGTTTTTCGGTGATTCTGGTCGAGCGACACCGTCCACTCCAACGCGAAGTCGCAGTCGATGCCGTAGACGGTTCGCACGAGGTAGATGCCCGTGTTCTCGGTGTCGTTGCCGTACGGTGAACCGTCGTAGACTTCGTACGACGCGTAGTTCGTGGTCGCATTGTTGAAGCGCAACAGAATGCGCCGGTCGACGCCCGCGGCGGTGAGCTGCCCTTGAAAGAAGACCTTCAAGAAGCGGTACGGCCCCGGCGTCACGTTGATGCCGCCGGTCGAATTGCCTGACACGTCGTATTCGACAATTTTCACCCAGGTGTTCGCCGCCGTCACCGCCCCGGGCACCGTGATGTTCGCATTGCCAACGAGGTCTCCGTTGACGCGCAGACCGCCGCTCACCGCCACGCCCTGCCCCGTATTCGACTGCAACTTGAGCTGCTGGTTCGAGTCGATTTCGTCGCCGTCGATGACCAAGGCGCTGGTGCCGCTGGCAATGAGCACCGCGCCTTGCGTCGTGCCGTTGCTCTCGGCCCCGGTCACCGACTTGTTCACGCCGCGTCACTGGCCGCGCCCACCGTCAGCTTGCCGCCGACCCGAAAGTCACCCGTCGACGAGCGCGCGTACGGTGCGTGCATCAACTGCTGCCGGCCCAGCAGAGTGATGTAGTTCTGCTCTGACGGCAGCTTCACTTCGACCTGCAGGTAGAGCGTCGGGTTGGCCAGCACGTCTTCACCAATGGGCTGCGTCGCCCCGAGCCGAACCGAGAACGCGCCCGCGACCACTTGTACGCGCGGGTTGGGTTCTGACCACGGCGGTGCCGCCGGTCGAGGTCGTGAAAATCGAGAAGCGCAAATCGAAGAAGCCGTTTTGCGGCTTGCCGTCGCGGTCGAGGCGGCCCTGGTACGGCAACGGCGCCTGAGCCTGCGCGGGCAGCGCGACCAACCCCACCGCCACCAGCGCGGCCGCCTGCACCAGCCCCAAGGTGCAACGCCGAAGAATGGTGGCACCCGGTGTTGCAGGTCGTGTTGCAGCGGCCGGCTGCGCGGCGGCGCCAAACAACGCCAAGACACTGGGGGTTTGCGCGGTTCGGTGAATCATCGGGTGACCTCGAAGGCGAATGGGCGCGTCGAGGTGTGCACGAACGAGGCCGACCGCGATCAGCGCCCGTCTGGGCCTGCTTCGCCCATTCTCAATTCTCGAGAATGCCCGGCAAAAGGCGCCTCACCCCTTTCCCTTTTCCGCTGACTGGTGTTTGCCGACGGTGTGACTCCTCGAGCCTGTTTCGCTTTGTTTTTCGCCTGGTCGGCGTGCGCTGAAACCCCTGCCCTCGAAGACCCGAGCGACGAAGTGGAAGCGCGACTCACCCAGATCGCGATTACCCTGCCCCGCGGGAGGCGTCGACATCACCAAAGCGCCCTATTTGGCGAACAACACCGGCACCACCGACGTCAGCGGCGCCTTCAAGAAAGCGGTCGACGACGCCGCGGTGAAAACGATTTGCGTGCCTCCAGGCACGTACTTCTTTTTCGAAGCACGTGTTCTTGCGCACCGGGCAAGACCTGAACCTGCTGGGCCTCTCGAGCGACCCCGCCAAGACCCGCCTCACGTGGAACTCAGAAATCAACCCGTTTCATTCGAGCCCCGTTCGTGGGCCCGAGACCCGGGTGCGGTCGTTCACGGTGAAGAACCTCACCTTCGACGGGCAGGCGTCGACGGGTCGGTCATTCAACGTGCTCTCGTCGAACGACTCGGGGGCGTTCGTCGAAATTTCAAATTCGGTTTTTCAAAACATCGACAACTTCCATTTGGGTCGAAGGCTTTCAACGGGTGCTGCTGACCCATTTCGAAGTTCAGCCGAACCAAAGACCCGGCCATCATCTGGTCGAAAAACATCGAAATTTCGTACAACGATGTGCGCGACAGTGCCGACAACTGCATGTCGGTGAGCCGTTTTGAGGCGATTCGGCGGTTCGAGTCATTTACAACACCTTCACCAACTGCAAGAGCGCCGGTCTGTTCGTCGGCGGCATCGACTACCCGGGAGACCCGGGCACGAGTTTCACGCTGCGCTCGGCGAATGGCACAAGCGTGGGTTCGACCTGCACCTTGGGTTCGAGTGCCGACTACTTTCGCTACGGCATGATCGGCAAGCACCTGACGCTGCGCAGGCCCCCCAACTTCGTCATTCTCACCATCACCGGGTGGAACGAGAACGACCTCAAGAGCGCGCCGTGTGAATTGTACACGTCGCTGCCCGCGGGCTTCGTGGGAGTGCCCGCAGCCAGTGGGACGACGGCCCCCACTTCAGCGGCAGCGGCATCACCGTACGCAACAACGTCATCACGGGTTCGCTCGGGCACC
Source organism: Myxococcaceae bacterium (assembly GCA_044225205.1). GTDB lineage: Bacteria > Myxococcota > Myxococcia > Myxococcales > Myxococcaceae > JAEUJT01. The sequence continues at coordinate 12,330 of JBGAIY010000225.1, forward strand.
GCATCAAGTTGTCGATGGCGCCACAAGACCTCGACGTGGCCTACAACCTGCATGACGAAGCGGTTCGTACGTCGACCGCAGCGGCCAGGTGACGAATGCCGACGGCGGCGTGTTCGGCATTGTCGCCATTGGCTGGTACCTCAGGCGAAGACCACGCTCATCGCTACGCCGACGACGTCTTCATCGGCAAAAACACCATCGTCGGGTCGCAAACCGGAGGCATTCGAATCGGGTCGGAGGTCACCGGCGGGTCGCGCAACGTGCACACTGAATTCAACCGCATCGACTTGTCGAGCTCGCGCGGCTGGCTGGGCGTGCTGGTCGACGAAGACTCACGCATGCCCACCAGCGGCAATTCGGTCTACGAGAACGACGTGGTTTTCAACCCCGCGACCAACAACACGTATGCGACTCGGGTCGACCCGCCGCTCTCGGGCCACTGTCAGGTCTTCACCGCCCTCTCGGTCAAGAGCATGGTCAACGGCGACTGCGCGATTTGGGCCGACGGGGCCTGTCAGCGCTCGGTCGCTCCGACCAGCTTAGGGTGCGCACCGTAAAACGCACCGCGACGGCCAATCGAATTCGGGCAGCCCGGGTATTCTGTTCGAATCGCTCGTTCGTGATGGTGGCTTCAGGCCGAGCGGCTACTCGCGACCGATGACCGTCATTTGCCCCGCATTCAGCGTGAAGACGCGACCTTGTGCGTCGACCGCAATGGGGGTGTAGGCCGCGCCCAGCGCCTCGAGCAAGAACACGCTGTCGCGCAGCGACCCGTCGGCGTTGATGGCGTACACCTTGCCGTCTTCGCTGTTCACGTAGGTGACTCCGTTGGTGTCGACCGCCGGGGCGTTGACGCACCATTCGAACCCATTCGGGTTCGACGGCTTGCAGACGGTGCCTCCGTCGCCGTCGGCACTGCAGCGCTGCTCGGTACACGCGAGTGTGCCGTCGGCTTGGCGAACGCAGTCTTGGGTGTTGGTGCTGCGAAAGTACCAGTCGACCGACAAGTCTGAATTGAGCCGGG
>JBGAIY010000226.1:0-13798 GCA_044225205.1 Myxococcaceae bacterium
CCGCGGCGGCGGCGCCCGTGAAAGACGGGTACAAGACCTTCAGCGCCACCATCAACGGGCCACTCGAGAGCGCGATCATCGGGGCGACCAACAAAGAGGTGGGTGCGCCGCTGACGCAAGTCGTGACGCGGTCTTTGGTGTGGTGGCTCAACGTGCCGGGTGACTTGCTCAAGGGCGACACGCTGACCGGGTTGTACGAAGAACGCGCGGGGCAAGAGCCGGTGGTGCACGCGGTGCGGCTCACCAGCCGAAAGTTCGGCAAGACCTTCGAGGCCTACCGGTACAAGGCGAGCGGCAGCGACGTCGCCCGGTTCTACCAACCCGACGGCACCGAGCTTGAAGAGCACTTGGCCGATTGCCCCCTCGAGAGCTGGGAGCAAATCACCTCGTTGTTGCGCGACGGCCGGCACCACAAGGGCGTCGACTTCAAGACGCCGGTGGGCTCGGCGGTGCACGCCACCTTCGACGGCACCATCGTTCGCAAGAATTGGAACTTTCGGAGCAACGGCAACTGCCTCGAAGTGCAAGAGAGCGGCGGCACGGGGCGCACCGCCATGTTCTTGCACCTCTCGGAGCTGCCCAAGACGGTGCAGGTGGGCAACAAGGTCAAAAAGGGTGACGTGTTGGCCAAGTCGGGCAACAGCGGGCACTCGTTTGCGCCTCACCTCCACTACCAGTTGATGCAGGGCGAAAAGGTGATCGACCCGTTCAAGACCGACAAAGTCAGCCACGCGAGCCTGCCGCTCGACGAACGGGCGAAGTTCGACTCGGCGTTGGCCAAGCTGAAGGCGCAGCTGCCGAACGACGCGGTCGCGGGCGGGTGACGGTCTTTTGGCCCCAGGGCACCTCAGTCGAGCCGAGACCCGTTCCTTGACCCGAGAGAAAGCCGCCACTACCTTCGCCGCGATGCGTTTGCTCGGAGCGTTGCTCACCGTCATCGCCCTCGAGGCGCCCGCAGCCGAAGTCACGCGCGTGGCCTCGAGCTTCGAAGACACGCACCCCTTCGGCATGTTTCTCGACATCACCTTCGACCGGGTTCAAGACCAGGGCAAGCTGGTGCGCGAATGGTACCAGTCGGGGTCGCTGCAAGACGTGAGCGAGCTGCGGTACACGCTCTTCGACACGCGCATGCCGCTCGACGTGCACGTCGGTGTTTTTCGCGACGTCGAATTGCACGTCGGCGTGCCCATTGTCTTTCAGCAAGACCGCTCGTGGGGCTTCGCGAAAGACACGAATTCAGACAACACGACCATTTACCGCAACTGCATTGACGCGCGCGGCAATGGTTGCGCCGACCCAGGCCACGGCACGGCCCGCCTCTTCGACGTACCGAACTCGTCGTTTCGGAGCGGCCTCGACAACTTCATGTTCGGCATCGCCTGGGCGCCCTACAACCAGAAGAAAGACGACACGAAGCCGACGTGGGTGTTGCGGTTCGACTACCAAGCGCCGACGGCTTCGTTGCTCAACCCGTCGCAGCCCACCAGCGCGGCGTCGCGCGGCAACATCGGCGACAAGGCCCACCGCTTCATTTTCAACACGGCCGTTTCGAAGCGCATTTCGGTGGCCGAGCCGTACTTCAAGCTCGAATACACCCTGCCCGTGGCGACCGAACAGTCGTATTCGAACTGTGACGACGCCAACACCGCGCGCATGGGGCGCATGGAAAACTGCGGTTCAACCGGCTGGGACCGCCGAGAGACCGGCCTCAAGCCCCCGCACGTGGGCACGGTCGCCTTCGGCAGTGAACTGACGGTCTTCGAGCGCCCCGACCGCTTTCAGCGCGTGGCCTTCGACGTGCGCGCCTTGTTTGGCTACGTGTCAGAAGGTCGGTACTTCAACGAAATGTCTGACCTGTTCGGCAAGCTGCTCTACACGTCAGACTACGGGCAGGCCGGCGGCCAAGTGGGCTTCATTGGGCAGGCGGCCGACTTCGTGAGCCTCAAGGCCAACGTGTCGCTCTTGTACAACACCGAGCGCTACCTCACGAACGAGACGGTCGGCAAAGACCTCGACAACAACGGCACCGTCGACATTTCGGCGTCGCCCCAAGAAATCAACCCGAACTACGACTACCGAGTCGACCACGCGGGGCGCCGGTTTCGAATGCAAGAGCAGTTCGTCTTTCGCCTGCAAATCACCGCGTCGTTCAATTTCTAGAACCACTCTCCCCCGATACCGGCCGTCGCCAAGAAGAATGGGCCCGCCGCGGTGAATATGGGGTGAACGTCGACGCCAATGGAAAAGGCGCTGCGGCGCCCGGTGAGCGGGTCGCGGCCTCCCAAGTTGAGCGCGAGGCGGCCGTGCAAGCCGAGTTCGACCCCGCGGGCGGCGTTGCAGTCGAGCCCGGCGTTGCACCCACCGATGGCCGAGTAGTCGACTGACGGGCCCACCCCGAGGTCGACGACGTCGCCCAGGGTGAAATTGGCGAGGGCCGAGTTGGCGAAAACGAAGCCCGCCGCGATGCCGTTTTCGTTGCCGGCCAAGAACACCATCGGCAGCGCTTGGTAGTACGCCGAGAACCAGCGGTTGAATTGAACGCCGACGCGGCCGGCGATCGACGCCGTGCCACCGCCGGCGACGCCGAAGCCGCCTCCCCCGTTGAAGCTGAAGCCACCACGCGCGCGCACCGATTCGGTACCTGGAGCATCGAGCGTGGTGAGGGTGTCAGCGGCGAAAGCGTTGGTCGAGGTGAGGGCCCACAGCACCGCCGTGGCGGTGACATTTCGAAACATGGGTATTCTCCAAGTGCGACCGCACGAAAGGTGCGGCCCATTCGCCAACAAGACGAGGGGTCGCTGTTTTGGTCGCGTCGGAGCGGTCGTTTTTTTAGGAGCGCGGTGCCCCGCTGTCGCTACGAGGCCGGGTGCCAGCGGGCGCCGGTTTCGCAGTCGTAGTGACGCAACGAGAGCTGCGTAGGCGTCAGTTCGAGCGCGCCGTAGAGAATGGGCAGCCGAAACCGACGGGGGCCAATGGAGCCTGGGTTGAAGAGCGTGAGGCCCTTGTCTTGGCCGATGAAGGGCACGTGAGAATGGCCGCATACCACCAGCGGGGTTCGGTGTTTTCGGGCGAGCGCCGCCACGTCGGGCCGCAGTCGTATGCCGGCCACGGCGATGTGCGTGAGCAACAGCCGGGTGGTGGCTTGCGCGGAGTCGACGAGGTCGATGATGAGCACGTCAGGCAGGTCGTCGGCGCGCTCGTCGATGTTGCCGCGCACCGCATAGACGGGCGCGACTTGACGCAGCCGGTCGAGCACCGCCAAGTCGCCGATGTCACCGGCGTGCAAGACCGCCTCGGGCCGTAGGGCCCGCAGCTGACGCAGGGCGTCTTCATGAGGCACCGAATGCGTATCGGCCACTACCGCGACACAGGTCGATGCCTGGGCGAGACGAACGGTCGCCGTATCGACCCTGGGGCCACGCCGTGAGAAAGGCTTCATTTTACTCATGTTTTCAACGAAAAACGGCCGGAGGTGCCAGGTACTTTGTACCCGAGGTGCCTGTACCCGAGGTGCCAGGTACTTTGTACCAACCGATTCATACGTGAAACTGAGCGCGAGCTGTGTTCGGGTAACACTTCTTTATGCCCCTGGCCTTTTGGGCGGGGGTCTTTACCCGAGCGCCATGCAAGCAACCGCAGAACGATGTTCGCGACACCGGGCTTTGGCCGGTTGGGTCTGTGGAGATTGCCACCGCAACCTGTGCCCCGACTGCGTTGCGGAGCAGGTCGCGCACCCCGCGGTCATCATTCGGTGCCTCGAGTGCCGTGGGCACGCTCAGCCGCTCATACGGCCGCGCAACGAGAACCGGTCGTTCGTGAATCGCCTGGGGGGTGTGCTGACCTACGCCTTTCGCTGGCCAGGCGTCATGGTCTGGGCGGGCGTGACGTTGGCTGCGTTCGGGGCGACGTTTGTGTGCTTCGGTCGATGGGTGGCGCTCGCCGTGGTCGTGGTGACGGCGTTCGCGCTGGTTCGGTCGGCGTCGAGAGGGGTCGAGACGATCGACTTTCAGTTCACGAACATCGCCGACGACCTGGCGATGCCGACCTTGCGCTTCGTCTTGGCGATGTCACCGATTTGGGCCCCCGCCTACTTCTTGCGCGACCAGTTGCCCCATTGGGCCGAGCTGTTGATCGACGTGGTGGCGATCGTCTGGGCGCCGTTCTCGTTCATCGGCGCGGCGACGCATTCGCCCATTCTGGCGGTCTTGAACCCGCTCGTCATGGCGAGCGTCGTTCGGCAGGTCGGCCGCGACGCGGTGACCTACATCATCACCTCGTGGCTGTTGATGGTGGCGGGCGTGGGCCTCGCGGCGGCGGCGGCGGTGCTCATGGTCTCGAGCCTGCCCCTGTTGCTCAAGCCGCTGTTGGCGTTGGCTCTGGTGCTGTGGCCGGTCGTCACCTACGCGCGGCTCGCGGGCCTGGTGGTTCAACTCCACCCCGAGCCATTCGGCGGCGTGGCCGAAGACGGCTACGAGCCGGTGCTCGGAGAGACCCGGCCGCGGGGCAAATGGGTCGAACGAGCAGCGACCGCGCCAACCGCTTCAGCGGCGCCGGGTGGCTACCAAGGCTCATCGCCCTCGGCGGCGTTTTCGGTTTCTTCGTCGAGCGGCATTCGCGGGGCGCCCGTTTCGGTCGAGCCGGCGGTCGACCCGCGCGCCCAGTTTCTCCAGGCGCTGGCCTCCAAGAACGTCGACGTCTTGGCCGCCGCGGCGAAGGCGCCTCCGCTCGACTTGTCGATCAAAGAATACCTGGCGGCGGGGCGGTTGCTGGCAGCGCACCAGCGAAACACCGAAGCCGAACCGTTGCTCGAACGCGCGGCCGGCTGCCAAGGCGAACCGGTGGAGCAAGCCGAGGCGCGGGTCATTTGGGCCCGTTTCTTGGCCGAACGGGCCGGCGCTCCCGACATGGCGAAAGAATGGTTCACCCACGTGGTGAACAACTTTCCTCAAACGGCGGCGGCGGGGTACGCCCAGCGCTGGCTCGACGCGAACCCGTGACCTGGGGCCTTCGACGCAGAGCGACGTCTCGAAACTGGAGATCTCCGGGCCGTTGCGGGGCAAAGTGCGGCCATGCGTCGTCTGTCGCCAATACAACGCCCGGTCACCATTGATTTCGAAGGCCAGCAGCTGCAAGCCGAAGCGGGTGAACCGCTGGCCTGCACCTTGGTCGCCGAAGGCGAAGTGCTGTTTTCGCGCTCGGTCAAATACCACCGCCCTCGCGGGCCGTTCTGCCTGAGCGGCGGGTGCTCGAACTGCCTGATGCGGGTCGACGGGGTGCCGAATGTCGCGACCTGCCAGACGCCGGCGAAAGCGGGCATGCGGCTCGAGCGGCAAAACTCGTTTCCCGACGCGAAGGTCGACGTGTTCGCGGCGAACAACTTGGTGTTTCGCAAGTGGTTCAACCACCACGAGTTCTTGGCGGGCGTGCCGTTGGTCGAGCAGGTCATGCTGCGCATTGCGCGCAAGCTGGCGGGCTTGGGCACCCTGCCCGACTCGGCGCCGAAAGACGTGCCCGACGCGGTCACCGAGACCGTGCCAACGGTCATCGTGGGGGGCGGTGCGTCGGGCTTGTCGGCCGCGCGTCGGCTGACCGAACGGCAGGTGCCGTACGTGCTCTTCGAGCGTGACGCGCTGTTGGGGGGCCGGCTCGGGTCGGCGGCCGAAGAAGGCCTCGCGCCCATTTTCGAAGTGCCCGAAGCCCAACGCCGCACCGCGGCGACGGTGGTGGGCCTCTACGCCGATGACGGGAGGCCGTTTCTCGCGTCGACCTGGCGCGGGCAGCTCTTCGTGACGTTCTTCGAGCGGGTGCTGTTGGCGCAGGGCGGCCAGCCGACGTTGCTGCCGTTCGAAGACAACGACCTGCCCGGAGTGTTCGCGGCGCGGGCCGTCGCGCGCATGATTCGCCGTCACGGGGTCGTGCCGGGGCACCGAATCGCGTGCGTGGGCGAAGCCGAAGAAGCGCGCGCCCTGGCGAAATTGGTGACGTCGGTAGGGGCCGAAGCGGTGGCGGTCGGGGCCGAGCCCGTCGCCGCGCACGGCATGCAACGGGTGAACGCGGTAACGGTGAAAACGAACAAAGGCGAAGAGCGCGTCGGCTGTGACGCCATTGCGCTGGCGGCGAGCGTGAGCCCGAGCTTCGAGCTCGCGCGGGCGGGCGGCGCCAAAGTGAGTTGGAACCCGCGGGCCAAGGTCTTCACCGTCGAGGCCGACGCGCACGGGCGCACGGCGAACCCTTCGGTGTACGTCGCAGGTCAGCTGCGCGGGCCCATGAGCGCGGCGGCGGCGACGGAGTCGGGCGTGTTGGCCGCGGAGGCGATGGCGGCCGACGTGGCGGCCGCGGCGGCGACCCGAGGAGGTGCGCGATGAGCAAGTCGCTGCTGTGTTCGTGCGAAGACGTGACGACGAGCGAAGTCGACCACGCCATTGAAAAGGGCTTTCGCGACCTCGAGTCGGTCAAGCGCTTCACCGGCTTCGGTACGGGCATGTGCCAAGGCAAGCAGTGCCTGACGGCCATGGCGCGGTACCTCGAGGCGAAGTCGCCGCTCAAGGCCGAGCAGGTGACGCCGTTCACGCCCCGGCCCCCCCTCTTTCCCACCGCCATGGCGACGTGGGCGTCGATGTCGTTCGACCCCGCGCACGCGCCGGCGGGCGGAGTGCCGTCGACGTTGGGGTTGACGGCGCAAGCGATGAAGCCCGAAACGCCAGTGAAATCACGCGCGAAGGTCGTGATCATCGGCGGAGGGGTGATGGGGTTGGCCCTGGCGTACAACCTGGCGCAGCGGGGCGAGACCGACGTGGTGGTGCTCGAGCAGGGCTACCTGTGCGCGGGGGCGTCGGGCCGAAATGGCGGTGGGGTGCGCATGCAGTGGGGCACGCCGACCTTGGTGCGGTTGGCGAAGCGCAGCATCGAGCTCATGAAGCGGTTCGCCCGCGACCTGGGCATCAACGTGTGGCTCCGGCAAGGCGGCTACCTGTTTCTCGCGAAGTCGTCGGCCATTGCCTCGCGGCTTGAAAAAGGGGCCGCGCTGCACAATTCGTTCGGGGTGCCGACCGAAATTCTCACGCCCGACGCGGCGCGGGCCATCGTGCCGCAGCTGTCGATGAAAGGCGTGCAAGCCGCCGCGTGGAACCGGCTCGACGGCGTCATTTTCCCCTGGCCGTTTTTGTGGGGGTACGCCCAAGACTGTCTCAAGCGTGGCGTCGCGGTCGAGACGTTCACCCAGGTGACGGGCTTCGAGCGGTCGCAAGGCCGCATCGTCAAGGTGAAGACCGACCGAGGCGACATCGCCTGCGAGACGGTGGTGTTGGCGGCGGGTGCCTGGAGCCCCCGCATCGCGGCAATGGCCGACGTCACGTTGCCGAACGAGCCACACCGCCACGAAATTTGTTCGTCAGAACCGCTGAAGCCGTTTTTGGGGCCGTTGGTGTCGGTGCTCGACTCGGGGCTGTATTTCTCGCAGTCGATGCGTGGCGAAATCGTGGGGGGCATGGGTGACCCGCGCGAGCCCGCCGGCATGAACTTGGGTTCGACCATGCGGTTTTTGACGCGCTACTCGCAGGCGTTGACCGAACAGTTGCCCGAGGTGGGCCACCTCAAGATTCTGCGTCAGTGGAGCGGCCCGTACGACGTGACTCCCGACAATTCGCCGATTTTGGGGCCGACGCCAGGGGTGTCGAACCTGCTGCAGATGAGCGGCTTCGTCGGCCACGGCTTCATGATGGCGCCCGCCGTCGCCGAGCGCATGGCGGAGTGGATGGTGACGCGCCAGTCAGACGAACTGTTCGAGCGCTTCACCTTGAGCCGCTTCGCCGAGGGCCGCTTCGAGCGCGAAGACATGATCATCGGCTAGCGAGCGCTTCGTTCTCGAAGCGAGAACAACTTCACGTTTTGAGCGAGAACGGCGTGAAGTCGGTGTCTCGGTCGTAATAGTCTTCGTTTTCTTTGCGTTTCAAGAAGCCGACGACCCGGTAGGTGATGGGGGTGGCGACGACCTCCCACCCGACCTTGATGCAGTAGTTGCCGAACATCACCGTCAGCAGCAACGACGTGTCCCACGTGCCGAAGAAGGCCAGGGGGTAAAACACGAGCGTGTCGGCGAGTTCACCGACGACGGTCGACCCGATGGTGCGAACCCACAAATACTTGCCCTGGGTCTTCACCTTCAGCTTTGCCAGGGTGACCGAATTGGCGAACTCGCCGCACGCGTACCCGACGAGCGAGGCCAATGAAATGCGCCAGGTCGAACCGAACATGGCTTCGAGGTGCTCTTGGCCGTGCCAGTCGGGAGACGGCGGCAAGTGCACGACGATGGCGCTCATGAACGACGCGTAAGCGAGGGCGCCGAAGCCGGCCCACACCACTTTTCGTGACCGGGCGTAGCCGTACACTTCGGTCAGCACGTCGCCGAACAAATAGCTCAAGGGGAAGAAGACGTTGTCGGCGCCGAAGGTGAAGCCGGCGACTTGAACGGCTTTGCTGACACCGACCAAGTTGGCGCACAACAACACGGCCACGAAGGCCGCCATGATGAGGTCGTAGTACTTGTACGTTCGCGGGCCCGGCTCGCTGCTCACGCGTCACCTTCTTCGTCTCGCCGTTCGCCGTCGAGAACACCCTCGCCTTCGTCTTCGCTGTCGTCTTGTTCTTCGAGGTCGGCGTCGAGGTCGACGCCGGCGGTCATGGCCGAGCGAACGAGGTGCGAGAGCCGTTCGAGCCGCAGCGGCCCGACGATTTTCTGGGTCGACAAGAAGGTCAGAAACGCGAGCATGGCCTCCCCCGCTTTGGGAAACTCGGAGCTGGCGACGGTACCGGCGAGCGACTCGAGGGCGTCGTCGACGTGCTCGGGCGAAATGGGCTGGGGGCCTTCGCTCCACGCGGCGTCGAGCAAGGTCTCGGCCACGCGAAAGCGCAGCGCCCGGTCACCCTGCTTGGGAAACGCCTCGAGCCATTCGTCGACGCGGTCGGAGTCGACCTTGGCGAGGTGGGTGAGCCCGGTGAGCGTTTCGGTCAAAAATTCGGCGTCGAAGGCGGTGGGGTCTTCGGCGTAGCCAAACGCTTCTTCGAGCACGGCCTGGGCAATGAGGTGGTGCGCCTCGTCTTCGTCGGCGCCTTCGGCACGGAGGGCGTCGGTCGCCGCGGTGACGAACGGGCCCAGCTTCGCGTCTTTGCTGACGACGGCGGTGGCGGCTTCGACGGTCAGCAAAATGAGGTGTTGCTGGGCGTCGGGCGAGACCTGGGGTTTGCCTTGGCCCTTGAGAATGGCGGCTTTCGACTTGGGGTGGGCGTCGGCCGCGGCGGCGAGCGCGGCCTCTTCGGGAGTCAGGGCGACCGCCTGGGCGGCCTTTTCGAGCGCGGCCACCGCGACGGGGTAATCAAGAAATCGGGCAATCACCGGGTGCATGGGCGCCCTATACCCTGCCCCGCGCGAAAGCACAGTCACCTGCGCCGGCCGCCGGGCGGGCTTTGAAAGCGCGTTCAATTCGGGCGGCCTTGGGCTATTGCCAACCGGGCAGGCCCGGCCATGAGCACGCGCACGACCAAGTTGAGCACCACCGAAATTCGGCTCGTCGAAGTCGAATTGCAGGTCGTGAAAGGGCCAGACAAGGGCCTGCGCGCGCCGTTGACCGAGCCGTTGACGCTGGGCACGAGCGCCGGGTGCAACGTGCCGTTGAGCGACGAAACGGTGAGCGGCCGGCACTGCGAGTTCGCCCGACACGGCACCGAGGTCGTGGTGCGCGACTTGGGCAGCACGAACGGCGTCTTCGTCGACGACGTGCGCGTGCGCGAGGCGCTGCCGAAGCTGGGGTCGAAAATTCGGCTGGGCCAGACGACGGTGGTGCTGCCGAGGTCGACCGGTTTGGCCCGGTCATCGGCTCGTCGGGCGCGATGCGACAACTCTTCGCCCAGTTGAGCGCAGTGGCCGACAGCGATGCGCCGGTCTTGCTCGAGGGCGAAACCGGCACCGGCAAAGACCTGACCGCGCAGGCCATTCACGAAGCGAGCGCGCGGGCGAAAGAGCCGCTGTGCGTCTTCGACTGCGGCGCCATTGCCGACTCGCTGATCGAGGCCGAGCTGTTCGGTTACGAGCGGGGCGCGTTCACCGGGGCGAATGCCGCCCGGGTCGGCCTGGCGGAAAGCGCCGATGGCGGCACGTTGTTGCTCGACGAAATTGGCGAACTGCCGTTGGCATTGCAGCCCAAGCTGTTGCGGCTGCTCGAGTCGAAGACGGTGCGGCGCGTGGGCAGCAACGCGAGCCGGCCGGTCGACCTGCGCATCATCGCGGCGACGAACCGGGTGCTCAAACACGAGGTCGAGGCCGGTCGGTTTCGGCAAGACTTGTACTTTCGGTTGTCGACCTTGCGCATTCGGTTGCCGTCGTTGCGCGAGCGGGCCGAAGACATACCGGGCCTGGTCGACCATTTGCTGGCCAAGGCGAAGTCGTCGACCCGGTTTCATTCGCTGCCCGAAGGCACACAGCACATGTTGTTGAGCCACCATTGGCCCGGCAACGTGCGTGAATTGCGCAACGTCATCGAGCGGTTGGTGGTGTTTCCCTCGGCTCCGCTCGAACAGCTCTTCGAAGACGGGGCGGGCCCTCACGCGAACAAGCAGCCGGTGAAGCTCGACTTGAACCAGCCGTTGCTCGACGCGCGCCGAGAGGTCGAAGAAGCGTTCGAAAAGCGGTACCTCGAAGAGCTGTTGCGCACGACCGAGAACATGTCGGCGGCGGCGAGGCGGGCGGGCATTTCGCGCCCGTTCTTGTACCGGCTCTTGGCTCGCTACGGGCTCAAGTAGTCACCGGGGCGTGGTGACCTTGGTGGTCTCTCCGGAGCGAATGGCGACCTGACGGGTCGAGTCGATGCCGGCTTCTTCGTTCACGACGCGCAGCGTGTGGGTACCGACCGACAGCCGCCGTTTGATCACGGGCGTGATGCCCACGTCGACCCCGTCGATGATGACCTTCGCCCACGGAGAAATGCCGACCGACAAGTACCCTTCTTTGGCGGGTTCGGGGGCTTTCGAGGCGAGCGCCACGAGCGTCACGGCCAGCGGCGTGCGTGCATCGGTCAGAGCGACGTCTTGTTCGTGGGCGACGTGGCCTGGCAATTCGAGTCGAACGAAGTGGGTGGTGCCGCGGTTGGCGTCGAGGGTCAGGGGGGTGACACCCACTTTGCGACCGTCGAAGCGCACGGTGGCGCCGCTCGGGTTCGAGGTGACGAAGAGCTGCGCGGCTTCGGGCACCGCGGCCGGCTCGGCTTCGGAGGGGCCGGCGTCGACGTCGGGGAGCGGCACAGGTTCGACCGCGACGGCCGTGGCGGGCACCGTCGGCGTCTCGAGCCGCTGCGCGCTGACGACGCGCGACGCCACGGCGCGCCGCCCAGACCGAGCGCGACCAGCGCGGCGACGACGCCGGCGATCACCAGACCACGGTTCGTGCCCACTTCGCGGCCCGGCATCACCCGCGTCTGGTGCGAGGCGTTGGGTTTGCCCAGCTGTTGAACGAAGTTGGGGCCCGTGGGCGTCTGGAGCGGCCGGGGGGTGACGTCGTCGGTGCCGAGGCGGGTGAGCCATTCACCGACGGCGTCGCTGCCGGCGTGGGCAATGGCGATCGCCCCCAGGGCTTCGCTGACTTCGGCGCGGGTGTCAGCGGCGTTCGCGCGGCCGCTCGAGCATGCGCATGACGACCGCGTCGAGTTCGAGGGGCACGTCTTCGTGAACGCTCGACGGCGGCTCAATGGGCTCGTTGATGAGCTTTTTGAGCACCATGAGGTCGCCGTCGCCCTTGAACAGCCGCTGGGCGGTCAGCATTTCCCACAGGCAGACGCCGAGGGCGAATTGGTCGACGCGGGCGTCGAAGGTCTTGGCCGGTGGCCTGCTCGGGCGCCATGTAGGCCAGCTTGCGGCTGACGACGCCGGTGGCGGTGCCCAGGCATGCGGTTCGCCGCGCGGGCGATGCCGAAGTCGACGACTTTGGTGACGCCGTCTTCGCGCACCATGATGTTTTGCGGGCTGATGTCGCGGTGAACGATGGACAGGCGCTTGCCGTTGGCGTCGACGGCGAAGTGGGCGTGGTGCAGCCCCGCGGCCGCGTCGGCAATGATGCGGGCCGACAGCGCGAACGGCAGGCGCTCCCCGGCTTCGCGCACCCGCCGTTGGAGCTGGCCCAAATGCCTGCCGCGAATGTATTCCATCGCGATGAAGTAGGTGCCGTTCCACAACCCGACTTCGAAGATGCCGACGACGTTGGGGTGGCTCAGGTTCGCGGCGACGCGGGCTTCGTCGAGAAATTGTTCAACGAAGTTGGAGTCTTGGGCGAGGTCGGGCAGCAGCCCTTTGAGAATGACGTTTCGGTCGAAGCCCTTGACGCCTTTTTGCCGCGCGAAGAACACCTCGCCCATGCCGCCCACGGCGAGCCGGTACTGAATTTCGTACTTGTCGAAGATCAGCGTCACTCGTCGAACTTGGTCAAAATGCCGAGAATCAGGGTGGTGAGCATGGAAACCGAGACTGCCACGAGGGCGACGTTGGTGGCCACGGCCAGCGCCGACCCGGTACGACCCAGACCCACCAGGGCCTCGGTGTCGAACACCGTGTGGGGCGCGGGCCCATTCGCGAGGGTTTGGTACCGAGACTGCGTCAGGTTGAGTGCGACCGACAGCCCGGCGACCGCCAGCGCGCTGGCCCCGGTGACGCCCACGGCGCCGAAGAACACCGCCTTGGGCACGGGCTTGAAGACCTGAGCCGGCACTTGGCCGGGTAAGACCTCGACCACGAGGGGGGCCGCTTCGGAGCCCACGGTGAGCAGGGGCCCGCGGGCATCGCGCGTCTCGACGAAGTACTGCAGCGAAAAACCCGACGGGCTGGCGGTCGACTCGGCGGGCAACGACGCTTCGCCAGGCGCCGCTGGGCCCCGCGCTCGAGGGCGAGCACCGAAAACTGGGGCTGCCCCGCTCGCCGGTAGGGCACGCGAACGTTCTCGACCGAACCCAGCGGGTCGCGCAGCTGAATTGAAAACGCCAACACCTTGCCGCCGGCGGCCTGGGTCGGCAGCTGCGCGGGGTTGAGCAGCTTGAGCCCGGCGATGGTCTTCTTTCGCTCGAAGGTGGCGAGTTGTTCTTTCACCGCGCGTTCTTCGAGCTGAATCTTCTTGAAGATCGCGACGATCTTCGGAGACCGGTCGACGGTGAGTTCTCGCCAGTCGGCGCAACAGCAACCGCGGGCTGCTCGGCGTCGACCGGCGTCGCGCACGACGGCCAGGGCGCTGCCTTGGCCTGTACACGTCGAGGCGCTGTTCGGGCGTCAGGGTCTTTCGCGCAGGAGCAGAAGCTCGGCGAGGTCGATGACCGCGTCGCACGGAGCGCCCTGCTTGTTTGAGGGCCTCGAACGAGGCTTCGCCGACCCGGGCTTTGGGGCCGGCGGCGGCGGGCGACTTGGCTGCCCCGAGCGCCACCGACGCGCACACCCCCAAGGCCATGGCGAGCAGGCGCGGGGTCACGGTCGTCGGTACTCCAGCACGCCGTCGAGGCGGGTCACTTGAACGCGGGCCGTGGTCGACCCATTGAGCCCGCGAGACCGAACCCGAAAGCCCAGTTGGTTGAGGTCTTGAAACAGCCGCCACGCGGGCATGGCGGCCCACTCGACGGTGCCGGTGAGCGCGTCGAGTTCGGTCGCATCGTTCTGGGCGTATACATCACCGCCGAGCCAGACGGTGAGCGAAGCCCGGTTGCGCTTGGCTATCTGAGGTTCGACTCCAGACCGCCCGCGGTTTTTAAGTCACGGTGAGCTGGAAGCCGGCCCC
>JBGAIY010000227.1:0-13224 GCA_044225205.1 Myxococcaceae bacterium
GTGTTTCCCGCGCGGGCGGGCCGGGCGTTGCCGGGCGGGCTCGAAGCCCTGCGGCGGTTCTCGTTCAACAAGTTCTACGTCGACGAACTGTACAACTTCGTGCTCATTCGCCCGGTCGTGGCGGTGGCCAAGTTCGCGTGGTGGCTCATCGACGACATTCTCATCGACACGGTCATGGTGCGCGGTTCGGCTTGGGTGATGAGCCGTACGGGCGTGGTGCTGCGGTACATGCAAAGCGGTGATGCCCAAAGCTACGCCGCGGTCATGGTGCTCGCGCTGGCAGGCGCGCTGATTTGGGCGCTGATGAAGGTGATGTCATGAACTCGACCTACGATTCGCGCATTCTGAATCTGGTCATCTTCGCGCCGCTGTTGTTCGGCCTGTTGGTGGCTTTCATACCGAAGACCGAGAAGGCGCAGATTCGCGGCTTCACCTTGGCCGGCATGCTGTTCAACCTGGCCACGTGTGTGTGGGCGTGGCTGCGCTTCGAGCCGGCGAGCTCGACCGAGTTTCAGCTCGAGTACCGCATGTCGTGGGTCAGCGACATTGGCCTGTCGTACCACGTCGGTGTCGACGGGCTCGCGCTCACGCTGCTCATGTTGACCGGCGTGTTGGGGCCGTTGGTGGTGTTGGCCTCGTGGTCGTACATCGACGAGCGGGTCAAAGAATTTCACCTCGCGTTGCTGTTGCTGCAGACGGCGATGCTCGGCGCGATTTGCTCGATCGACGTGCTGCTCTTCTACATTTTCTTCGAAGCGATGCTGGTGCCCATGTACCTGCTCGTGGGTGTGTGGGGCGCCGAGAACCGCCAAATGGCGGCCATGAAGTTCTTCTTGTACACCTTGGTCGGTTCGCTGCTGATGCTGGTGGCGATTTTGGCGGTGTATTTCTTGGCGGCGCCGTCGGGAGCGCGCAGCTTCGACTATTCGACGCTCTACAACGGGCTGTTGTCGGCCAACCGCGAAGTCGCCCAGTGTCTGAAGGCGCAAGACTGCACGCACGTCTCGCCGACGGCGGTGGCGTTGGTGCGGTACGGGCCGTGGCTGTTCTTCGCGTTCTCGTTGGCGTTTGCGATCAAAGTGCCCATGTTCCCCGTGCACACGTGGTTGCCTGATGCCCACGTACAAGCGCCGGTGGCAGGTTCAATGATTCTCGCCGGCGTGATGCTGAAGATGGGCACGTTCGGCTTCTGGCGCTTCGCGATACCGCTGTTCCCCGCCATGGCGCGGCTGCACCAAGGCGTCATCGCCACGCTCGCGGTCATCGGCATTGTCTACGGGGCGTTCATGTGCCTCGCGCAAAAAGACATCAAAAAACTCATCGCCTATTCGTCGGTGTCGCACTTGGGGTACTGCATGTTGGGCATGGTGGCCTTCACGGCTGAAGGCGCCACCGGCTCGGCGTACCAAATGCTGAACCACGGCGTTTCG
Organism: Myxococcaceae bacterium; assembly: GCA_044225205.1. Lineage (GTDB taxonomy): Bacteria > Myxococcota > Myxococcia > Myxococcales > Myxococcaceae > JAEUJT01. Next base: position 1,431 of record JBGAIY010000227.1, read on the forward strand.
ACGGGAGCGCTGTTCTTGCTGTTCGGCTTTTTGTACGAGCGCCGCCACGTGCGGTTGATGAGCGACTACGGCGGCATCGCCAAAGTGATGCCGGTGTTCACCGCGTTCTTTCTCATCGTCACCTTCTCGAGCATTGCGGTGCCTGGCACGAACGGCTTCGTGGGCGAGTTCTTGGTGCTGCTCGGCACGTTCAAGTCGAACCTGAGCCTGGTGTTTGGCGTGTGCGCGGCCACCGCGGTGGTCTTGGGAGCCGCCTACATGTTGTGGATGGTGCAGAAGGTGTTCTTCGGCCAGCTCACGCACGACGAAAACCGCGGGCTCAAAGACTTGGGTCGACGTGAGCTCATCACCGCGCTGCCGTTCATCGCCCTGATTTTGGTGATGGGCCTCAAGCCCCAGCCGATTCTCGACCTGCTCAACTCGTCGACCGAACGCTACATTGCCCGGGCGAAGTACGCGTCGGGCGACGCGGTGAACCCGGCCGAAGACGTGAAGGTGCGGGTCAACGTGCGCCGGCTGGCGCCCGAGACGGTGGCCGAAGCGCCGCAGTTTCCTCGGTTGCGCGCGGTCGAAGGTCTCCCCCAGCCCTCGGAGCGCCCAGTGCGAATGGCGCCCGCCGGCATGATTCAGTTTCCTCAGGCTCAGTGACAGGTGACCAAGTGTTGAACACGCCGACCTTCACGCTCGATGAATTCATGGCGGTCATGCCCGCCGCCATTTTGGCCGTAGGCGCCATGGCGCTCATGCTGTCTGAAGTGTTTTTGACTTCGACCGCGCGCACCTACCAAGCCGTCATTGCGGTGCTGACGTCGCTCGTCGCCGCGGTGGTGGCGTTTCACAACGCGTTCGAGCCCGCGCGCACGGTGCTGCAGGGGTACGCGGTGCTCGACCCGTTCTCGAGCTTCATGACGGCCATGGTCGCCGCCGGCACCGCCTTGGCGACGTTGCTGTCGGCGGGGTTCTTGAAACACCGCAACGCCGAGCGCGGTGAGTTCTATGCGCTCGTGTTGTTCGCCTCGGCTGGCATGAGCCTGCTCGCGCTGTCGAACGAGTTCATCACCTTGTTCGTGAACCTCGAAATCATGTCGGTCGCCACCTACGCGCTGACGGCGTACTTGCGCCGCGGCCCGCGACCGTCAGAAGCCGGCTTCAAGTACTTCATTCTCGGGGCGTTTTCGGCGGCGCTGTTGCTCTACGGCGCGGCGTTGCTGTACGGCGCCACCGGCAGCACGAATTTGACGATGATTGCGAAGGCGCTGCCCGCCGCCATTGCCACGAAGAAGATGCTCGTCTTCGCCGCTTTCGGGTTGGTACTCGCCGGCTTCGCGTTCAAAGTCGCCGCGGTGCCCATGCACATGTGGACACCCGACGTCTATGAGGGTGCCCCCACGCCGGTCACGGCGCTCATGTCGGCCGGCGTCAAAGCCGCCGCCTTCGTGGCCATGGTGCGGGTGTTCTTGTCGCTCGTCGCGCCGCTCGATTCGACCATACCGTTCATTTTGTTCAGCGCGCTGGCGCTTTTGACCATGGTCGGCGGCAACTTGCTCGCGCTGCCCCAGGTGAATGTGAAGCGCATGTTGGCGTACTCGTCGATTGCGCACGCTGGGTACTTGCTGCTCGGCGTCGCCGCGCTGTTCGCGCCCCCGCAGGCGGTGCCCGCGGCCCCGGTCGGCGTGTTGAACGCGTCGCCCTTGCTGCCCGGAGCGATGGCCATTGGCCCCGTCGTGTACAAGGGCATTTTGTTCTACTTGCTCGGGTACACGGTGACGGCCGTCGGCGCCTTCGGCACCTTGAGCGCCCTCGAGCGTCGCGAAGACGAGACCCGCGGCAACACGTGGGACCTCTCGCGCTTCGCTGGGTTGGCCCAACGTCGGCCGGGCTGGGCCGTCGCCATGGCGTTGTTCATGTTGTCGCTCGGCGGCGTGCCTCCCACCGTCGGTTTCTTGGGCAAGGTGTACCTGTTCGGAGCCGCCGTCGACGCCGGCCTGTTGGGCCTCGCGGTCGTCGGCATTCTCTCGAGCGTGCTCGGCGCGTACTACTACCTGCGGGTCGTCGTTTACATGTTCATGCGCCCGGCTCCCGCCGATGCCACCTTGCCCGTTCGCCACTGGACCACCGAGCTCGCGCTCGTCGTTTCGGCGGTGGCCGTCGTCGCGTTGGGCATCGCTCCTGGGCCGGTGACGGCCTGGCTGTCGCGCGCCGGCATGGTGTTCGGCGGGTAGTTGCTCCCACTCCCGGCGTTGCCGGGGCGAACCCGAGCCCGTCGATGCGGTGACCTTGCTCAAGTCACTCGCGGCGGGTCGATTCGGCGCGAGCGCGACCCTCTTCAAAATCACCCCGCCTCCGAATGGAGACCCGTTCGCTCAGCCGTGGGTGGTGACGACCCAAACGCTCGGCGGTGACGTGGTGCACGCGCACGGCGAGCAGCGAGAGCGCCGCCCCCGCGCTCAAGATGCTGGCGTGGTGTGCCTTTGGTCAGGGGCCGCTCATCTCAGTTCGGCGGTGCGGTGGGCAAAGTTCGTGAGCGAGCGCATCAAATTGCCGAAGTCAGACGCGGGTGTTGATTGTGGCGCGCACCGCGGTTCGGTCTCGCAGCGCCAAGCAGGAGCGGCGCGAAACGCAGTTCGAAGCGACTCGCCGGGCTCTGGGCGACCAGCGAGGGGCGTCGCATGAAATTCGGCAGGAGAACGCTCTCGCTTCGAGTCACCTGCGGCGCGGGGTCGCCATGCACGAGTCGTCGCTCAACCTTCGCGAGAACGACCCCTTCGGTGCGGGCTTTGGCCACCGGCATCTTCAGAAAGCCAGCAGCGTGCTGAGCGCGTAATGGCGCGCTCGTCACTCGGTCGAAAAGCCCTTTCTGCGTCGCACCCGCATGGGCACCAGCCGCATCTTCGCCTGGTGGGCCAGCTCGTCGACGTGCTCGTTCCACCGATTGCCGGAGTGGGCGCGCACCCACTTCACCGTGACGTGCGCTTGGGCGGCCGCGACTTGCAACGCCTCACCGAGCGCCGCGTGCTTCTGTTTCGCTCCGTGGCTGACCTCGAGCACCACGCGTGAATCGGTGATCAGCTCGACTTCGGCGCCCTGGTGAAGGCCGAGGCGAACGACTGCTTCGAGCGCGCGCAGGGCGGCCGTGAGTTCCATCACGTTGTTGGTTGTTTTCTTTTCGGCACCACTTTCGCCGCCGATCACTTCGTCGCCGCGAACAATCACGTACGCCCAACCACCGGGCAGCCCGCTGCGCTCGTGCGCCGACCCGTCGGAGTAGAGGTGAATTTTCGGCGCCGTCACAGACCGCGCCCCGCGTAAATGAAATCGGCCCGCGCCCACGGTTGGGTCGCGTGGTACTCGGCCTCGCTGGGAAACCACAGCGTCTCCCAGTGGTCGGTGAAGCGGCCCCCGCTGCGTTTGAAGACCGCGTCGCGCATGGTCGCTTCGTCGCTCTGCACGTAGATGCCGACGTCGATGCACCCGCGGGTCATGGTGTTGAGCGCCGAGACGCCTTCGATGATCGCCGGCCGGTCGACGATGGTTGCGGCGACCGCGGGAGCGTCGCTGGCCCAATCGTACGGGTGGTACGAGCACTGCTCGCCCCGAGAGAGGGCGCGAATCACCTCGAGAAATTCTCCATAGCGAAAATACCGAAATGGAAAGCCGGGCATCACCCAACCATTCGAGTGCTGAAACGGCACGACGAAGTCATCGAGCGAGACCAGCGCCATCGACAGCTCGTTGCTCAGCTTGGTGGCGAGGGTCGTTTTGCCCGAGCACGGTCTGCCATCGATGGCCACGGTGCGCGGCTGGCGCTCACGAAGGGCCGAGACGATTTCTTCGGAGGTGCTCAGTTTCATCGACCTCAACCCGCCGGTGGCGAAGCGAGGGGTATGGCCGTGTTGACCCGTTCGAGCTTCTTGGCGTGCACGACTTGCAGCAGCGCACTCGCCTCGGCTCCGTTGCCGCCCTCCGCCTTCGAAATCAGCTCGAGCGCCTTTTCAATCGCGGCAAGCTCGTCACGCTCGGTTTTGAGCAGCGACTCCACCAGCGCTCGCAGCGAAGCGTACAAGTCTTTGAGGTCGTCTGATTTACGCAGCGGGCGCAAATGCGGGTACTTGCCGCTCGCCAACGTGTCGATGGCCTGGCCCATGACGAACACCGGGCCCGCGACCCCATGGGTGATGACCAGGCCGGCCGTGCCAATCAGCAGCGTCAGCACGACGACCACGGCAGAGAGCCACCAGAACAGACCGCCGTGAATGTGCGTGAGGCTCGAGCCTTCGGCAGCGAGGCCCAACTTCACCTCGTCGTGGTGAATCGCCGAAAGAACGAGGTAGCCCCACACACCGCTCAGCCCGCCGCCCAAAAACGCGAACGTGAAGAAGTACTTGAGCTGAATCACCGGGTTGATGAGCAGCTTCTTTCGCAACACGTGCGGTTTCGTGGCCATGGCGCCTCTTTCGGCTCGGTCGAGCGTGAGCCCAGTGTGCCATAGGTCGCCGACCTCGGGGTTTGACTCCCGAGCGTCGATGCTCGACAGCGTTCGACGAGCGAGGAGGTGGCACCGCTCAGCGCAAAAGACCGCCGGCCACTTTTGGCGCGAAGGTACGTCTTTTTGCCGTGCTGGGCTCGAGCGGCCCGCTTCCCACTGGGCGACCGAATCGAGTCGACCGGCACTGAGGTTGCTACACTCGCGGCACATTCACCCCCTGGAGGCCTCATGGCCAAGACGTTCGCGAAGCTGGGCAAGTTCAAGCAAGTTGACCTCGATGAAGCGAGCGAGGCGTATGATTTCGACCACGCTTTCGACGGTGACGACCTCGAGACTTTTTTTGGCGACGCCCCAGAGACCATTGCCGTGCTCAAGGGTGACGTGAAGGTTCAAGGCCCCATTTCGCTCGGCGAAACAGAACCCGGGGTCTGGGTCATTGACGGCAGCCTCACCGTCGACGGCGTGTTGACCATGAATGCCTACGACAATCACAATGTCTTGCTGGTGACCGGTGACGTCGAATGCACGAATCTCTCGGTCAGCTGGGAAGCCGACTTGCTCGTGCTCGGCTCTCTCAAGGTCAAGGGCGTGTTCTTGAGCAGCAACTCTGACGGCGGCCAAACCATCGTTCACGGCGGCGAGAATGACGTGAAGGCCGTTGTTCTGGCGAACCGGAGCCGGCCGCGCTTTCTCGACGAAGGTTTCGAGACCACCTTCATTGACGGGTGGCACGACACCCCGCGCGAAGGCACCGTGGCGCGCGCGAAAACACTCCGCCCGCCGTTCAATGCCGAAAACGACCGCCCCCACGAGTCGATGCTGAAGGCGTTGCTCGCCGGTGAGCCGATTCTGGCGTGACCGACGAAGACATCGAACGGCTCGCCGAAGAGCGGCATTGGGTCGAGGTGCTCGAGGCCGTGGGCACCCGCGACGATGCGGTGGCCAGGCGTTTTCGGCTGTGGGCCCGTCTCGAGACCGGGCGGTTTACCGCTGCCCACGTCGACGACTTGCGCGCGCTCCTCGCGGGGCCCATTGCTTCTGAAGACCGTTGGAGCCTGTGGCGGCTCAGAGCGGCGCACGGCCGGAGCCTGGAGCGTCTCGTCGCACCGGTGCACGCCGAGCTGGTGGAGGCAGCGTGGCGCGAACAGGCCCCGCTGTTTCTCGAGAACTTTTTGAGCCCACCGCTGTTGGGTGTGATGAGGGCGTTGCCCGAAGCATGGCGTGGCCGTCGGCTGCAACTCGGTGGAGCCCCCGCCCAAGTCGACCCCACTCGTCAACGCGTGTTGTGGTCGTGGCTCGTCGACACGCTCTGTGACCTCGAACAGGTGGCCTTGAGCGAAGTCGAGCGCGAACAGTGCAGCCACCTGCTCGACGCCGGTGGCGCGGCCCTGGGCTTGCCGCGCCTGGCCCACTGGCTCACCGAGCATTCACGAGACACCGCCCCGTGGGAATACCTGGGCCTCGTGCTGGCCGCCCAGTCGCGCGCGACGGCCGAGCGGTGCGTCGACGCGCTCGATGCCCTGTTGCTGCGCGAAGACGTGTTGGCGCACGTGCCGACCGACGTTGACGTGCCGGCGCTCGCCGCGCGCCTGCAGCGAGTCGTGTTTCGCAAGACACCGCTTCGCGCACTCGAATTGGCGTTGGTTGAACTCGATGACCAACGCATGGGCCTCGTACGCCGCGAATCACCCATTGCGGAGTACACCTGGCACGAAGGTGCACTCGACGACGTCTTGGCGACGGTGCCTGACCGGCGCTTCGAAGAAACCGTTCGTGCCGTCATGCGAAAATGAGCGTCAGCGCCGCCGCCGCTTCGCTTTCTTCTCGTAGGCACCGACCGCAGCTTCGAGCCAGGCGCTGAAGTTGGCGTACGCCGGTTTCTGCGACGTGGGGTTGACCCATTGCCCGGTCTTCACGTCTTTGGCGCACATCGGTTCGTCTTGGTCGTGAAAATACACCGGTGACTCGCCGTCACGCGTCTGTGCTTCGATGTCGAAACACCACCGACTCTCGTGGTCGAGTGGCCATTCGGCGAAGGCCACGAGGTGGTTGGTCGAGATGATGCACGCGCGACCTGAGGCGTCTTCCCATTCGACGCCTTTGGGCACGTGCACGAGTTCGCGCGTATCAACGACGACTTCTCGAGGCGTCAGCAGTCGAAACCCCGCGTCGTCGTCGTCGAGCGGGTAGTCGAGCGGCCCAAATTGGTTCAGCACGGCGCGGTATGACGGAGGCGGCTCGTAGTGCACCTTGCCGAAGTGCGGTCGAATGCGACTCGCGAATTCGTCAATTTCTCGCGAGGTGAGCGGCGTGACGCGGGCGGCTTCGGCCCGTTCGACGAGCGCCGTGAGCTTCTTCGAGGGAGTTGCTCGCTCTTTCATGGGGGTGGTTCTACCTCGAGTCGGCCCAAGCACCTGCAAGCGTTGGTTGATCGCCGACGAGGCGAAAGTGCCCTCCCCGGGTAGAGCCGGGGCATGGGTTGGTCTATGACGTTCACCCATGAAGCTCCGTCTGTTCTTGGCATCGGCCTTGGTTTCGATGCTTGTCTCCTGTCAGTGCGGCTCGTCGAACCGGTGTGAAGCGGTGAGGTGCGGTGAGGGGCTCGTCTGCGCGCCCGCGACCGGCCGGTGCGTGGTGTCGGTCGGCGACGCGGGGGGCGGTGGCCAAGGCGGGGGAGACGGCAGCTCGACCGACGCGGGTCGGCTCTTGCCTGACGGCGGCATGCCGGCCGTATGCCCCGTGGCGTGCGGTGGCGAGACGCCGGTGTGCGACCCGGTGGCGCAAAAGTGCGTCGCTTGTACGGTGAACGAGGGTTGCGCCGCGCCGACGCCGTTCTGCGACCCCACCATTGCTCCCAATGGCGCGTGCATCGGGTGTCGCACGTTCGTCGACTGCCAAGGCGAGAGCATGGACTGCGACCAAACCACGCACACCTGCTACCAATTCGACGCCGGTTTCAACCCGGGCGGCGGCGTCATCTTTGACGACGCGGGCATCACCGACCATTGCAAAGACGTCGCGTTGCCGGCACCGCAATGCAAAGCCGAGGGCTGCCCGAAAGGTTTCACCTGCGCCAACGGCCAATGCGTGCTCAATGGCTCGAACGGCCCAGTGCAGGTGACCCTGCGCTTCAACCAACCGGCCGACCTCGACTTGTACCTGGTCGAGCCGTTGCCCAACGGTGGCAAATGCGAAATTTACTACGGCAACCCGAACACCGCGCCCATTCCCGGGTTGCCTCCGTTGCCGATGCCGCCGTTCCCCAAGCCGTGCGGAGCGCTGGGCTTTCTCGACCGCGACTCGAACCGCGCGTGCACGCTCGACAACGTCGACGTCGAAAACATCATCTACAAGACGGGCGTCACGGCCACGAGCGGCAAGTACACCGTGCGCGTCAACCTCTGGTCGGCGTGCAATGTGAGCGTCACCATACCGTACGAGGTCGAGGTTCGTGCCAACGGAGACCGCCGGTACTACTGCGGCCAATTCAAGCCGAGCGACGCCAACGGCGGCAACCAAGGCGCGGGCGTGGTGGTGACCGAATTCGTCATACCCTGACGAGTGGGTGGTTCCCCGAAGGCAGGGGTTCACCGTTCAAGGTCAACCCGCTCACCTTCAGTTGGGGCGCTAGGGCCCTCAACCCGTTCACTTCTGCACCTGACGGGTTGTGAATGAAGACTTCGAGGTGCGGCCGACGGGCATCGAAGAAGGCGTGTTGGTCGCGAACGAGCCAGTCGTAGACGTTCAACGACGACCCGGGCGCAATGGCGACTTCGACCCACGTGACCTGCGGCAAAGTTTCTGGGTCGAGCACATCGCCTCTGGTGAGCAGGTCGAGGTCGTGCACGTGGGTGACGTGCTTGAGCAAGGCGGGCTCCCATTCGTCGGTTCCTGGGCCGCATTCGATTTCGCGAAGCCCCAGCGGCAGCAGGGCGGCGGCGAGCTTCGAGTAGATGCTGCCGTCAAAGTGGTTCTGTCGCCGAGTTTTGCTTCGCCGGCGAAGCACCCGCCTCAGTGAGGCGAGCAACGGGTTCGCCATGACGTCAGCGAGCGCCAAGGGCGTGGCCGAGCGCTCACCGAGCTCGACCGCCACGGGCAACCCGCGCTCGTATTCGACCGAGCTCACCCACTTGGCCAGCGGGCCGAGCCAGCCATGCTCGTACGTCTTCGCCAGCCGGGTCGCCTTCTTGAGCGATGCGCCGCCTCTGAGAGAGAGCGAGAGAAACTCGCCGTACACGTGCTGTGCTTCGCACAAGGCATCGGCGTAGATGGCCAGGCGTTCGGCACTGGGCTCTTGGAGCGTGCGCTGCAACAGCTCTGGGAGCAGCGAGGAAGGCTCGCCCGCGGCGGTGATCGCCATTCGATGCGCCTGGGTCGACCGGAGCGCTTTGACTCCGGCCAGCGCTCGTCGCTCCATTTCGAGCAGCAGCGGCTCGAGCTCGAAGTCGATCAACGGGTCGGCCGATTTCTGTTCGGCCACCTTCGTCAAGTGCACGGGAGGCCAGTGCTCCAGTGGCAAGAACCTCAAGTTCGTCATCGACACTGGCCGTGGGGCGAGCCAGGCCGAAAACTCGGTCGCCAACGTCTGCCGGCCGGTGGCGGTCAGTTCACGGTAGGCCGCGTCGGCGTCGTCGACGTTGGCGAGCAGAGCGGCTCGCAGGTCACTCAAGGCTCCGGCTTCGTCATCTTTCTTCTTTCGTGCTTTCGCGCGAAAGAGCATCAGGTCCGGGCGGCTCTCGACGAAGGCGGGGTCGAGGTATTCGACGACGGGTTCAAACCCTTTCACGGGCTCGAGGGCGATCAAGTGCCGCACGTTGTAGTGGGTGCCGTCAGCGACTCGGCAGAGGTACCACAGCTCCGCGTCTTCGGGCAGGCGCGCCAGAAAGGGCTCGAGCACCTGGTGAATCGCGTAAATGGGTTGGCGGTTGCCGTGCGCGACGAGCGCCAAGGTCGATTTGCCGTTGGCGTCTCGAAACAGCTTCAGTGGCCAGGCCTCACGGCCGATGTGCGGTTCGACGCTGCCGCCGATGAACCCGTTGAGGTCGGGCAGTTCGGTCGAAACGTCTTTCGGAGCGACGGTCGGCTTCGCCGTCGCTGGCGGCGCGACGCGCTCGGAGGGGGTCGCTGGTGGGCTGCCCGAGAAAGTGGCCCAGAGCCGATCGAAGATGCCCACACCCTGCACCTTCTCGCCCTCGTCGGCGTTCGTCGAGCAAACGAGGGTCAGCCTTTCTTGGGCGTGTCGGCCCTGACGCGCAGTGTCAATACTGGCGAGGCAAGAATCATCACCTTTCAACGGTTTATCGCCTCGCGCTTTTTTGTGCAGCCGGAGCCGGTACTGACAGTGTCTATCGCCGAGACGGGCCACCCTGTCGAGGTAAATCCTACAACCTCACCAACGGTGTACCGTGCCGATCACCAGAACGACAAGCCAGAAGCGCGATGCCGAAAGGCGGCCTGCAACTGGGGCCGCCGTCGCTCGCCACGCTCCAGCAGGCGAGGCCGGTGGTTGTGGTGGTTCGAGCTCGCTCGACAACCCCTGTTGGTAACTTCTTCGGAGTCGGCAGTTTCGAGCGGCGGCCCGCGCTGAAAGATGCGGGTCAGCCTTTGAATCAAAATCACCCTCTGTTTTTGGGAGCCTGTAAACGAAGGTGTGAATTTGGGCTTAAACTGAAACTGTGCCGCTCTCCGGTCGCCTCGTCATCGCGAGTGGTGGGCGGGTACTCGGGTAACACCATTTGCAATCGGCCGCGTGAAGACTGAGCGAGCACCCATGAAACCAACGAAAAAGTACCTTACGATCAAGCCTGAAACCCTCAAAACGCTTGCGAGCTCGGCACGGCCCCTGGTCGCCGGGGGCGGCAGCTTCCCCTATGAGAGCAAAACGCACACGATGGAGAACTGAGTTCGAACCAGCTCGAACTTGGCGATCGGGCAGCCTTCTTGATCAGGCCCGCCACTGACGAGTTTGGCCACTCCAAAGTCGGTCTCTCGGTTGTCAGTGTCGTCGGCTATACCGTCGTTCTATGGAACGTACCGAACGGCTGCTCGACTTGGTCGCGCTGTTGCTCGACGCGAAAGAGCCGCTGACCTGGTCGCGCATTTACGACGCGTTTCCTGACGACTATGGCGGCACGCCCGAAGCCGCCGAGCGCAAGTTTGAACGCGACAAAGCCGAGCTGCTCGAATTGGGCATACCCATTGCGTTCGTCAACTCCGACGAAGAGCGAGAATCGGGCTACGTGCTCGACCGCGCGCAGTATTACCTGCCCGAACCAGGTCTGACGCCCGAAGAGCTCGCGGTGTTGTACGCGGCGGGGTCGGCGTCGCTCGCGTCAGGCGCGTTTCCTGGGCGGCAAGACCTGGCGCATGCCTTGAGAAAAATTGGTTTTTTCGCCGACGGGCCGTTGCCAGTGCCGAAGGTTCGGCTCGAGCTGGGCTCACTGGCCGACACGCGCGAATTGCCAGGGCGGCTCGAATTGCTGTGGTCGGCCATCAACAGCAAGAAGTCGGTCGACGTTGAATACTTTTCTCCGCGTTCGCGGCAACTGACCGAGCGCCGCATTGACCCGTACGGCCTGGCGCTGCGGCGCGGGCTGTGGAGCCTCGTCGGCTACTGCCACTTGCGCCGCTCGGTGCGCACCTTTCACGTGCACCGCGTGCGGCGGCTCACGGTCAATGCCCAGCGACCCAAGACGCCCGACTTCGAGGTGCCCAAGGGTTTCGTGTTGCAAGACTACGTCGCCCATTGGCCGTGGCAGCACCGCTTTCACGAGCCGGTCGACGTGCAGCTCGAACTGACGGGCTCGTTGGCGCCCCTGGCGGGTCAGTTGTTTCCCGCGCCGGCCGGTATGAGCGCGTTCTCGTTGTCAGCGACCGACGTCGACGGCTTGGTGAAATACGTACTGTCGCTGGGCCCCGAGGCGCGCATCGTGGGGCCCCCCGAAGTGCAGGAGAAGCTCGCGGCGGCGGCGAAGCGCGTGTTCGCCGCTCATACCGAAACCAGCGAGGTCGGGTCATGACGGTATCGGGCGAGAAGGGGCGGCCCTTGGTGTACGAGCGGCTGCGGCGCCTGCTCTTTTTGGTGCCCTTCGTTTCGAGAAACCAGGGCCGCACCGTCGACGAAGTGGCGCAGGCGGCTGGCCTGTCGAAGCCCGAGCTGCTCGAAGACCTCGAGCTGTTGACGCTGGTGGGCCGGCCACCGTTTCAGCCCGACGACTTCGTCGACATTTACGTCGACGACGACCGGGTCTATGTGAACTTTGATCAGCGTTTGTCGGCGCCGCCTCGGTTGACGGCCGCTGAAGGTGT
>JBGAIY010000228.1:0-749 GCA_044225205.1 Myxococcaceae bacterium
CCGTTTGAATTTGGAGGGTTACGCACGGCGCCCGCGCGCGCTGCGATCGGGGAGATCGCTGCGAATCACCGGCCGTAGGGCCGGGGCGGGCCGTACGGGCGGGGCATGCCGGCCCGGCGTTCGGCCAAGGTCTGAGCTTCTCGAATGGCCGGCCCGAGCGCTTCAGCGGCTTCGGGAGTCAGGCTCAACAAGCCGGCGGCCAGCTCGTTGGTGCTCTTCACCATGGCGTGGTCGAGGTCGAAATACTCGGTGAGCAACGGCAGGCTCTTGGTGAGCTTCGGCAGCGAGCCCTCGCGCAGCCCCTGAGCGAGCAACGTCGTGCCCTGGGTGCCGACCGCGAGCAAGTTCGCGTCGAAGGCCGAGAGCGGCTGGAGACGCCCCAGCGACCGCAGCTCACTCAACCCCGTCGTGGCTCGGCTCAACAGGTTGGCGCCTTCTCGCTGAACGAACGCGGCCGAAACCACGGGCTTGGCGACCGCCGGCTTCACCACCTCGGGCACCGCCCACATCAACCCTGAGCCACGGCCGAGCATCGAGAGGTACATGCACCAGTGTCGGCCACCGGCGCTCAAAGTTGCTCGGGAACATGCCGCTGAACCCCTTGATTTCATTCACCAAGAGGGCTCACCACGTTCGTAAGAACCACACGTTGCCTTCGTAGCTGGGCACATAGACCACTCCCTTGAGCGCGGGGGCGTAGAGAAAGCGGGTCCACACTCCGTTGCTGGTGGCGGGTATGCCCGTGCCCC
>JBGAIY010000228.1:815-12920 GCA_044225205.1 Myxococcaceae bacterium
CGGCGTCGACCCGGTACACCGTGCCGCCCGCGGCGTCGGTGCGAATGAGGTACGCGTCGAGGTTCGGGTCGTACACCATGCCGTTGTCGTTGCCGTTGACCGAGCCGGCGTTCGGCCCGCTCAGCGTCACGGTGGTGAAGGTGTTGGCCTTCACGTCGTAGACTGAATGTTCACCGTTGCCGACCAGCAGAATTCGGTCTCGCTTGGTGTCGTACGCCGAGGCGGCCATTTGGCCGTACGACGACGGCGTGTCGAGCTTCTTGGCCCAGGTGTTGGCGGCGCTCGACCACACGTTCACCGCGTAGTGCGCAAACGAATACACGTCACCGGTGGTTGGGTTCGAGGTCATCGAGCCGCCCTGCATGCTCGAGAAGTCGCTCGGCGCGTTCGGGTAGGTGTCGGCGGGGTCCCAGTCGTTGGTGTCGACGTTGAAGCCGTCGAAGCCGTCTCCCATGTCACCGTTGCCGTACCGCGAACCCCCCAGCGTCATGGCGCGGTTGCGCGCTTCGTTGAAGAATTCGCCGTAGTACGAGTGCCGCGCGGTCGGCCGCCCGTCTTTGTAGTGATTCATGTTTTGCACGATGTCGGCGACGGCGCTCGACGGCCGGGGCTCGGCCCAGCTCGGCGCATCGTCGCTCAAGCGCAGCCGGTCGACTTCGTTGCCGGCGTAGTCTCCGTGGCCCCCGTTCGCCGCCGAGTAGACCGCGGAGTCGCGCCGGTCGAGTGAATAGCCGACCCAGGCGATGACCTTGGAGTTGGGGCCAGTGCCCCCGAGCGTCGGGTAGGTCTTCACGGCGATGGGGGCACTCGCGAGCGCGGTGTTGGGTATTTGGTGCCACTCGCCGACCGCGAAGCCCTTGCGCCATGCCGGCATCGACTCTTCGCCGGCGTCGCTGCCGCCGTGGCCACTGGTGCCCGCGTCGCTGGGCCCCGAACCGGCGTCGGAGGCTCCCGCGTCGGCCACGGAGGTTCCCGCGTCGGTGCCCGTACCGCCGCCTCCCGTGCCGCTCGTCGCGCCCGGGTCGGCGATTCGGTTTCTCGAAATGATGAGCTCGTCGTACCACGTGTAGCCGACCGGGTTGGTGGCGCTCGAGCTGCGGCCCGTGTTGTACGGCAACAACCACACCTTGCCGTACCGTTCTTGGTCGGCGGGGTCGCCGGCGCTCACGTTGTACGGGCCCCAGTGAATGATTTCTTCAGACGGCTGACCCTCGCGGGCCACCCACAGGGTGATGAAGCTGCCTTTGAATTCGTCGCCCACCCGCGCGCCGAGCTGCACGCGCATTTGAAACGTCATCCACTCGTTGGGGGCATAGCCGAGGCAGTTGCCCGACGGCGGGAAGTAGCCGCTCGAACTTTGTGAATACAGGCAGCCCGGGGCAGGCCGCGAATTCTGCAACTTGAAGTCGAACGGGGGCGCGGGCTCGTAGAAGCCGTCGTACGCGCCGTGCGACGTGGACCCGGTGCACGAGTTGTACATGACCGGCAGGCCCTGTTGACTGTAGTTGATGGTGACCAGCTCGAGCGACGAGCAGCTCGAATACACCTTGCCCGGTTGGTCTCCGGTGCCCACGATGACTTGTTTGAACCCCCCGCCGCCGGGAGGCTGCGACGAAATGAATTCGGGGCTGAACCGCTGACGCCACTGCACGTAGAATTCTTGGTTGCCGTCGAACTGCACCGACAAATCGCTCGAAAAATTCGTGAAGTAGGCCCCCGACGTATCGGCGCTCGCGTTCGCCGGTATGGTGAACCGCAGCGAGCTGGGGCCCGAGGCCCGGTTGGTCGTGTCGCGAATGGCGTACTCTGACGTGCCTCCCACTGGCAGAAGCCCCGAGTTCTGGCCCCACGCGCCCGACGTGCCACCGCTGCCGTGGCTCAGTTCAGAGTCATCGTCGAAGCCCACGCACTTCACCACCCCGGGTTGAGCGCAGCGGGCGGCGAAGTCCATCACGCTGCCGTCGGGTGGGTTCGACGAGCCGGCGTCAGGCGGTGTCGTGCCAGCGTCACGGGCCGGCGTGCCGGCGTCACCGGGTCGCGGGCCTGCGTCAAAGCCAGGCCCGCCGTCGGGCGTTCCACCGTCGAGGGTCGGGGGCGTGACGGGGCCAGCGTCTGAGCCGGGCAACGGCCCCGCGTCGGTGTCGCCTCCGCCGCCCCCGTCGTGCTGCGGCTGACCGGCGTCGACCCCGGGCAGGCCGGTGCCCATGTCACCCACCGAACCGGTACACGAAACGGTTGTCGCGAAGAGGCCAATGAACGCCGAGGCACGAAACGAAGCTCGCATCGCCGCGGGCAGTGCACGAGCGAGGCCTGGCGCGGCCCCGAAATTGGCTTCGAAAACCGCGGCGTTGGCGTTGGCGGAGTGCGAACGGTTCGATCGCACCGAGGCGGGGGGGTGCGATCTGGCCGTGCGCGCCTCACCAGAGTCGAACGCGCTGTTCGGGGGCCACGTAGAGCAGGTCACCCGGGCGCACGTCGAAGGCTTCGTACCAGGCGTCGAGGTTTCGCAGTGCGCCGTTGATTCGATACTTGGCCGGCGGGTGCGGGTCGTCGGTGAGCTGGCGGAGGAGCGCTTCGTCACGTTTCAGCGTGCGCCACATTTGGGCGAACGAAAGAAAGAAACGCTGGTCACCGGTGAGGCCCCCCAAGACGGGCGCCGGTTGGCCGTGCAACGAGGCATGGTAGGCCGCGTACGCGGTCGACACTCCGGCCAAGTCGGCGATGCTCTCGCCCATGGCCAACTCGGGTTTCACGCACTGACCTGGCCGTGGGCAGTACGTCATGAGTTGGGCGCCGAGTTGGCGGGCTTTGTCGTGAAAGCGCTCGCGGTCGGCGTCAGACCACCAGTTGCGCAAGAGGCCCGCGTGGTCGGCCTTGGCGCCTTGGTCGTCGAACGCGTGGCCCATTTCGTGGCCGATGAAGGCACCGACGGCTCCGTAGTTCACGGCCGGGTCGGCGGCGGGGTCGAACAGCGGCGGCTGCAGAATCGCCGCGGGAAACACCAACTCGTTGAATGGCCCGAAGTGGTACGCGTTGGGCGTTTGAGGCGTCATGCGCCATTCGTCTCGGTCGGGTGTCGTGCCCGCACGCCGAACCATGTCGTCGACGCGGTATTGCCGCAGAGCGCGCGCGTTGGCTGGCAAGTCGTCGGGCCCGATGGTGACCGACGAGACGTCTCTCCAGCGGTCGGGGTAGCCGACCTTCGTGCGCAGCGCGCGCAGCTTGCGCAACGCTTCTTCTCGCGTCGTCGGCCCCAACCAGTCGGCGTGTTCGAGCCTGTCTCCCATGGCGAGGCGCAGGTCGTTCACCATCGCCTCCATGACGCGCTTCGACTCCGGGTGAAAGAAGCGCGCTACGTAGAGTCGGCCGAGTTCCTCTCCGAGGCCCCACCGGTCTGACACCCATTCGATGGCGCGCCGCCATTCGTCGCGCTGGGCGGGCTGCCCTTCGACCACCTTGCCGTAAAAGTCGAAGCTCGCCGCTTCGATGTCGTGGCTCAGGGTCGACGCGTTGCCGTTGAGGGCATGGTAGGTCAGCCACGCGCGCCAGGTGGCCAAGGGCGTCTCGCGAATGAGCGCAATGACCGGCCCCACCGCGCTCGGGGTCGACACGTTCACGCGTTCGGCCCGAGGCAGGCCCTGCGCCGCGAACAACGCGTCCCAGTCGAAGCCCGGGTAGCGCGCCGTCAGCTCCGCGTATGACATGACGTTGTGCGTACGCTCGTGGTCGCGACGCTCGGCCGCCGACCACAGGTGCTGGGCCAGCGCGGTTTCGAGCGCCACCATCGCTTCGGCTTGGGCCTGCGCATCGGCGACGCGAGCAAACCCCAACATCAGGGCGATGTGCTTCTGGTACGCCTGGCGAATGGTCTGAAAGTGCGCGTCGTCGTTCAGGTAATGGTCGCGATCGGGCAAGCCGAGCCCGAAGACCGAAACGGTGACGAGGTATTGGGTCGGGTCTTTGCGGTCGACGAGGAGACCGACGCCAATGGGGGCATTGCTCCCATCGACGTCGGCGCGGCCAAAGGCCGTCGCCAGTGCGCTCATCGACTCGATGGCGGCGTAGCGCGCCAGCACCCCCTGAAGCGGAGCGATGCCCGCCGCGTCTCGCCCAGCCCGATTCATGACGCTGGCAAACAGGTCGCGAATCTTCTGCTCGGGGCTGCCGGGAGCGAGGTCGGTTCGGCTCTTCAGCTCGTCGACCAAGGTCTTGAGCCGTTCTTCAGACTCGCCCCTCAGGGCATCGAAGACGCTCACCCCGGCTTGGTCGCTCCGAAGCGTCGTCGTTTCAAGCCAGTGCCCGTTCGCGTAGCGGTCGAAGTCATCGCCCGGTCGAACGGTGCGGTCGCCCGCCTCGAGGTCGAGCCCGAAAGCACCAAACTTCGGGGCGCGCGCCTGGGTCGACGCACAGGCCCCCATCAAGACCAGACACACCGGCCACGCGAGCTTCAAAGGCATGTCGCGCTTATCGCCGACCGCGCCCCGCCGGTGCCACGCCGTCGCGCTCTTGCACCGAAACCCGAGCGAATTCGGGAGTTTTGAAAGACATGGGGTGGGGGTGATTGCAGAATGCAGCTGTGCTCTCTGCCTTGCTCTTGGCGACCTTTGGCCTCACCCCGGTTTCGCTCCCGGCCGACTTTCGACTCGACGGCGTGGTGGGTGAATGGGCGTCGCCACCGTCGGTGAGGCTCGGGGCGGCGGCGCAGGTCGCCGGCAAGGCGAAAGTCAAAGACGACCAAGACTTGAGCGCGACGGTGTGGCTCGCCTTCACCGAGACGCGCTTGGTCATCGCGGGCAGGTGAAAGACGACGTGGTGCGGTTCGCGGGCCCTGAAGAGCAGTGGGTGAACGCCGACCACGTCGAGCTGTGGCTGTCGTTTCCTGGGGTGGCGCTGCCTCCCATCGGCTTTGCGAATCAGTTCGACGAGGTCGTCGTTCGCGACGAGGCTGGCTGCCAAGACCTGGAGGCGCCCGACCAGTGCGCGCGCTGGTTTCGAGAGCAGCAGGCGTTGCGCGTCAGGCTCGGGCCGCTCTTCACGCGGCAGTACGTGTTGCAGCCGAGCGGCGTCACCGAGGCATTCGCGGGCACCCCTCTGCCCGAAGCACAGCCGGGGTGCTGCAAAGACAGCCAGGTGGTGATGACCAAGGTCGCCGACGGGTACACGTTCGAAGCGCAAATCGCCGTCGGCGACTGGCCTCCGCTCAAAGGCCCAGCGCTGTCGACGTTTCGGGTGATGGTCGACCTCGTCGATTCAGATTCGAACCTGCCCAACCCGTCGCTCGAGTCGTTCGTGTCGTCGTCTCCGAAGCGAAAATACGGCAAGACCGAGACGTTCAACGAGGTGCGGCTGGCCCAACCCCTCGGGTGGAAAAGCGAACCCGCCGGTCTGCTGGGGGCTCCCAACCTCGTGGTGTACCCGGGCGTGCCCGTGCGCACGGCGGGGTGGCTCCGCAATGAGCCGCAGGGCTACCAGTACAGCCCCGAGCGACCGAGCCCCGAGTTCATTCGGCTCGACTTGAAGACGTCCAAGCTCCGCGAACTGGGAGAGTTGGCGATTTGGAAAGCCGTGTCGTTGGAGGGCGAGCCCACGCTGTCGGTGTATCGGCGGGGCCAGCTCGTGACGAGCGTCAGGGTGATGACCGACGTGCTCGCCATGAAGCAGCGAGGCTCGGTGCTGTACGTCGCGCTCGACCAGACCCACCCCATGAGCAAGCTGGGTTCGGGTCAATGCGGGGCGTGCACCATTGCCGCGTTTCAAATCGTCTCAATCGGCCCCGACGGCAAGGTCACCTCGCTGGCGAGCCGCGACCTCAACNNACACGACTGGGTCTACGACGTGCACGCCTCGAGCGACGCCGAGGCGAACCGGGTGGGCCTTTCGGGCACGGCGACCCACCTGTTGCCCAACGGCGCGACCGAAGCGTTCGAGTGGGCCCATTGCTGGGAGTGGAATGCGAAGACCAACGCCTATGACGACCCGGGGCCGAAGGTCGGCAAGCGCTTGCGGTAGCTTGATGGGGTGGGCTCCGGGTTCAGGGGTGTGGGCCGTCGGCCGGGCTCATGGCGACCTTCGTGAAGTGTTTCTTGATGTGTGCCCACTCGCTCGACTTGTTCGAAATTTGCTCGAACACCGTCGTCGCGGCGTCGCTGAAGCCCAGCAGTTGCAGCAGTCGGCCGCGGTAGAGCCGCTGCGCGTCGTCGACCTCGTGGCCCATTCGAATTTGGCGTTGGTTGCCGAAGTGGGTGGCGTCGACGACCCGGCCGCGCTCGAGCATCAACAGCGCAATGGTATTGAGCTCGGCTTCGTTTGAATGTTCCGCCAGCCGCATCGCTTCGCGTTCGGCGGCCTCGTCGAGTTTGCCGGCGAGCGTCTGCGCCCACAGCAGGTTGTTTCGAACGTCGGCGCCGGTGGCTTTGTCGCCTTCGAGGCTCTTGAGCGAATCGTACGCGTCACCGAAGCGGCCCGCCTGCATCAGCACGAGGCTCTTGGCGTTGAGCCAGGCCGCGTTCGCCTGGTCTTTTTCGAGCGCCTTCTGCACGCGGGCGAGCGCGGCGGCGCTCTGGCCTTCTTTCGCTTCGAGCATCGCCAAGTGCCGCCACAGCTCTGGCTCGTTTTCTGATTCGGCGAGCCCTTTGAGCACTTCGCGCGCGCGGCCAAAGTCGTTGCGCCGCTCGAACACGCCCACCAGCACGAGGTCGGCGCGGCGTTTCATCGAACCCGACAGCGAGGCCCGGCTGCGTTCGAACGCGTCGACAACCGCGGCGGGAGCGACTTCGATCATGTCGTACGACAAGAGCTTGCCCAGCGAGGTGACGAAGCGCATGCGGTCGGCGTCGGTCTTGGCCGAGATTTCCCACGCGTCTTTGAGCAAGGTTGCCGGCAGCCCGGCCGACGGGCGGTTCGCCAGCGCGTCGACCAACCAACCGACCCACTGGGCGGCTTCGTCGGGGTGGTGGGCGGCGTTCTCGGCCCACGCTCGGTCGGCGAGCTGCGAGAGTCGGCCCACCGACTCGAGCTTGTAGGCGCCCGAGCGGTCTTTGCTCCAGTAGCTGGTGAGCGAAATTTCGCGGTTTTCGGGCATTTCGCACCGCACCCGCGACAGCGCCGGGCCGCCCGTCACCACGCATTTGCCGCGGTGGTAGAGCTGGTCGTACATGAACGTGGTCTGCAGGGTCGGCACGTTCACGTAGGCAAACAGGTCAGACGAGCCGTCGAGCTCGTTCTTGCCCGTGACCGACGCGAGCCTCGCCCACCGCTGGGCAATGTCGGTCGGGCTCGTCGCGTTCGACACCGCCGCGCACAATGACCTGGCCGCGTTTTCGGGCGTGGTGACGTTCACCGCGTCGGGCACGGGCTTCATGCCCAAGTTCATGTTCTTGAGCACGGCGAACTGGGGTCGCAACGTTTCTCCCGGGTCGAACCGGTTCATCAGGTCAATGGCTTCGCTGTAACGCTTGAGCTGCGCGAAGGTGCCGTACGCCATGAGAAACGAGTTGAGCTTGGCCTGGGGGTCGCTCAGGCGCTGGAGGCGTGACAGGGTCGCGTCGACCCCGCCGAGCAGCGCCTCGGCCACCGCGTTGAGCGCGTCGTTGTTGGAGCGCAGCGAATCGGGGTCGTCTTTGATGAGCTTCGTCAGCTCGGCCGACCGGCCTCCGCGCGAATACAGCTCGGCGAGCATCTTGTCGGTGTCGGCGTTGCCTTCTTTGCGGTCGTGCAGCTTCTGCAACACCGTCGCGGCTTCGACCAGGTCAGCGCCCCAGCCCGCTTCGAGTTCGCCGTGGTCGTTGCGGCGCAAGGTGTCGGCCAGCGCCTCGTTCGCCCAGCTGTGGTCGGGCAGCGCCTTGACCGCCCGCCGCAGACAGTCGACCGCTTTCGCGCGCGCAAACGGCGCTTGGTAACGCAGGCCCGACGCGCTCGAGCGGGCAATGTCTCCGCAGACCATGAGCACCATGCCGTCGCTCGGGGCGTCTTTGAGCGCCCGGTCGATTTCGGTTTGGGCCAGCTCTCCCAGGCCCAACCGCAGCAATTGTTGCGCGTAGCGGGCGCGCAGCGAGCCGTCGTGCGGCTTCTGTTCGAGCAGCCGCTTCATCGCCGCCATGGCCTCTTGGGGCTTGCGGTCGTTCAGCAGTTTGATGGGGCCGAAGGTGAAGGTCAGCTGCACCATG
Organism: Myxococcaceae bacterium; assembly: GCA_044225205.1. Taxonomy (GTDB): domain Bacteria; phylum Myxococcota; class Myxococcia; order Myxococcales; family Myxococcaceae; genus JAEUJT01. The sequence continues at coordinate 8,981 of JBGAIY010000228.1, forward strand.
CTCGGCCAGCGCTTCTTCACCGCTTCGCGAAACGCGGTGATGTCGGCCTTCGACCATTCGTACTTGCAGCTCGAAATTCGTACCGCACGTCGATGTCGCCGTTCTTGAGCTGGGTGAACGTTTCGACCAGGTGCCGGGGGCCCATGGCGGTACGGGTGCGGTTGGGAGGCAGGTTTTCGATGACGAACGACTCGGGTACCGTGACGTGCACCACCCGCTCGGCGACCAGCTTCGCGTCGAAAGAATAGGCGCCCAGCTCGGTGTCGGTGACCGGGTAGCCGTGGTGGGCCAAGAAGCGCTTCGCGTCGTCTTCTTTTTGTTTGTCAGAGCGCTCGTCGTCGGCTTCGGGCATCAGCTCGTCGGGCATCACCGCGTCGACGATGCGAGAGGCGAGGGTGACGAGCGCGGTCGAGTCTCCGGTGTCGCTGCGGCCGGCCTCGGGCACTTCGGCGGTGGCGGTGAACGGGCCTTCGCCCGGCTTGCAGTGGCCCACCGTCGCGGTGAAGGGCACTTCGCCCACCGCGGCGTGGGTGAAGTCGTGCATCAGGTCGTGCGCGAGCTTGTCGTCGCAGCGTTCGGCACGCGAGCGGTAGAGCCCTTCGGCGGCGCCGTGGCCCTGCAACGTCAACTTCGCGTGGCTCTTGCCGAAGTTCGCCAACACGACGTCGACCGTCTGGTGAATTTCGAGCGGGGTTTCTTCGGCGGTGGGGGTGTTGACGAGGCCCGGCTCGGTCGCGCTGATGAGCAGCGCCCGGCGGTGACGGTCGGCCGCGGGCACGACCCCCACGGGGTAGGCGGGCGCGGTCGGGTCGACCCAGAGCTTGCGCGCCCCGGGCACCACCACCACCATGTGGTTGAAGGCCTCGAGCCCGGCGATGGCGTCAGACGGCGGCCGGGTGCCCGCCGGCACGAGCGCGACGTCGGCTTTCACGCCCACGTGACGCAAAATCGCCGCGACCAGAATCGACAGGTCTTTGCAGTCTCCGTAGCCGCGCGAGAGCACGAGCGACGGTTTGGTCGGCACGATGGCGCCTTGCCCCAGGTGTACGGCGGTGTAGCGAACCCGGTCGCTCACCCAGCGCACGACCGCTTGCGCTTTGTCGGCGTCGGTTTTGGCGGTCGTCACCGTCGACGGCAATTGCGACCAGTCAATCGCGTCGTTCAGCCCCGCTTCGAGCAGCGGCTGGTAGCGGCGGGCGACGTCGGCCCAAGACGCCGCGGTCGACCAGGCGAAGCGCGGCAGCTCGGCCCACAGCTGGGTGCGCGACTTCGAATACGGCTTGAAGTCGACGTGCTTCACGTCGAGCTGCAGCACTTTGAAGGCGCCTTCGGTTTGCACCACGGGCGTGGCGATGCCCACGGCCTCGACGTGGAGCGGCGCCGACTGCGGCACTTCGACGCGCAGCCGCATGCGGCGGTTGGGTTCGCGGGCCCACAGGCTCCACGACGCGCTCGCGCCGCCGCCTTCGAGCATCGGCCGGGTGTAGGCCGTCACGACCGTGTATTCGATGACCGACCCCTTGTGCACGTTGGGCAGGGGCACCTGCAGCTGACGCACGTCGCTCAGTTGCAAGTCGTCGAACGTCGCCGTGCCTTCGAGAATGGTGCTCGGGTCGAGCCACGTTTCGGTGCCCTCGACCGAGACCACCCGAACACGAACCGTCGGCTTCTCGGTGCGCCACGGAGACCAGGTGAAGGTCAGGGTTTGGTCGGGGTTGTTGTTGAGCACCCGGTACACCATGTGCTCGTGCTCGGTCGACTGGCCCGACGCCTCGAGGCGGGTCGTGTTTTCGTACAAGAGCCCTTCGTGGGTGTGGGCGGTCGGCACCGCGCCACCCGAGGCGACCGCCAATTGCTTCGCGGGCAAGGCGAATGGCGCGCTCGACCACAGCGCTTCGAGGGCCGCCGGCGCGTCGGGCGAGGGCACCCAGCCCCCGCCTTCGCCTGCCTCACCGGCGGCGTCGACCGTGGGCACTTGCGTGCCGACGGTGGCGCAAGACATGAACAACACAAGTAACGGGGTCGAAAAAGGTGAGCGCGCGGTCATGGCATCGGTCTTTCGAAACGGGCGAAGGCCCATTTCGCCCTTGAGTGGGGGCCGCGCGAGCTTTTTTTGAAACGGGCGGCTTCCACCAAATTCGAAGCACGTTGCCTTGGGGCCCGGTATCAACGTTGGTGACTGAGCCGCCGTGGTTCTGGCAAACACGCGCCTGTGAAGACCGACTCGGCCCTTCGACTGTTGGCCTGGTACCTGCCGCTCGTCGGCTGGCTCGTCGGCCTGGTGGCACTCGCCGCGTGGGTGGCAGTACCCGTCGACGCGTTCGAGCCGCTCTTCGGCTTCGAACCAGACGTGGGGCAACGACTCCCTCCGCTCGGGTACGGGTTGACGGTGGTCGGAGCCTACGTCGTGATGGTGGCCGCCCTCGGTGCGACCCCTTGGCGATTGGCCTGGAGGGCGTTGGCGGGCGCCGGCGTGGCCGCGGCGTTCGGCCTGTCGTTGCTGGTTTGGGCACTGGGCGCCGTGGGTGGCTCCGGCGCGGGCCCGGAGCCTTTCGTCTTCACGCCACCTCGGTTGGCTTTTCGCGCTTGGGTCAACGCCACCCGCGGGGTTCGGTTGGGCTTTTTTCGGCACGCGCTCATGGCTTCAACGCCCAAGGCCCGATTTCGGGCGTATTCGGCCTTTCTCAGTGAGGCGGCGGCTGGCCAGCCCTTCGACGAAGAGCTCGTCGTCTCGCTCGTCAGAGCTCTGGTCGTCGAAGACTCTGAGGAGGGGCGCGGTGAGGTGGCCGCGGCCTTGCGCGAGGTGCCGCTGCCCGCCGCTGCGCGCGACGTGCTGTTGCCGGCGCTGCACCACCCCAACGTCACCGTGCGAAGGGCCGCGGTCGACTTGCTGCCCAACGCGTCGTTGACTCCCGCCGCGCACGACCTTTTGGTCGAATTGGCGAAAGGCGACCCAGACGCCACGGTGAGGCGGCGAGCCATCGAAGTCGACCACGCCGCTTTTCCCGACAAACCGGAGCTTGAGGCGTTGCTGCTCGAGCGGCTCGCGGCGGGCGACCCGGCGGCAGTCGACGGGTTGTTGACGCTCGATTCTTTTGATCGCACCTACAGCGAGCGGTTGCACGAGCGGTTGAGGCAGGTGCTGCAAACCGGCACTCCCGAAGACCAAGAAGCCTGGCTGGGAGCGCTGCTGAACCACCCAACCCTCGGAGGGCTCCCGGCGTCGGCCCTGGGCGACCTGCCCCCGCTGATCGCCCTTCTCGAAGACGCCCCCAATGCGTCGTTGGCGTCGACCGCAACCAGCACGCTGAATGCTTGGCAACCCGAGGGCGGCAGGCCCCCGCCCGAAGCGGCTGCGCGGCGTTGGCTCCACCGAACCGTGCCGAAGTTCCCCGAGGCTCGGCTCGCATTTCTTCGAGACGGCGCGCGGCACGTGATGGCCGTTCACGGTGGCTCGGCGCTCGCCAACGAACTGACCCGCAAGTGGTTCGCGGTGGTCGACGACGAGCCGTCGGGTGACGAGCCGCTCCGCTCGTTGACCATGGGGTGGTACGTGCCGTCGTTGGCGCTCGACGACGCCCTCGTCGCGACGCTCACGCGGTGGCTCGAGGCGCCCTCGGCCGAACGTCGAACGTTCGCCGCTTGGGTGTTGGCCGCGGGGGCACGCGCCCGGGGCCTCGATTCGGCGACCTTGACGCGCATTCGCTCGATTTCTGGAGACGCCAAATGGTACCCGCTCGAAAGGGCCGTCAGCGAGGCCCCGCAGTGAAGCGGTCGTTCGTTCGCGAACGCGGGCCTACGCCGATTCGAAGCGGGCCAGCACGCAGGTGACGTTGTCGTTGCCGCCGTTGGCGTTCGCCGAGTCGATGAGCTGGGCGCACGCCTTGTCGAGGTCTTTGGTCGACTGGAGCACGCTTTGAATGTGTTCGTCGGTCACCAT
>JBGAIY010000229.1:0-12796 GCA_044225205.1 Myxococcaceae bacterium
TTTGATGGCGTCGTAGCCGCGGGTGTAAGCGGGTACATTGGCTTCGCCATGCACGGTGCCCTCGGGCCCGAGCACCAGGGCGTCGTCGTCGAAGCTCGCCGGGTCGAAGCCGGCGACCGAGGTGAGCACCTGGGTCGGCGCCGGCGCCAGAACGGCCGTCGCGGAGGCCCGCTCGAGCAGCTCGCGCGCCCCCGGCTCATACGTCGTCACTCGGGTCATGAACGACCTGAGCTCGGCCCGTTCACCGTCGTCGACCGAACCGAGGTCATTGGCGGCCTTCACCAACGAATCGGCTTCGGCATGAGAAACCGCCCGGTCGGCCAAGGCCAATGCCTCGAGCCGACGAAGGTTCAACACAGTCATGGTGCGCTCCCTTGTGGGCGACGGCGGTGATCGCCGTGGCCTTACGGGCTGGTGAGCAACTTCCCTACCAATGATAAGCCAATGAATTTGCTAAACAATTGGCAGGCTTTCTGTTTCTCCAGCACACGGTGTCGATTTCTCGCGAACGGTGCGAACGCGCGGTCGGCCGGGCGAAGGCCGCGAAAACAGGGAGCCACACGTGAAAACGAACGTCGGTGCGGTGTCTGCGATGGTGGTTTTGGTCTTGGCGGTGGGGTGTGGGCCGAGCGCGGGAGACTCGTTTCGAAGAGGCGTACCCGGGTCGACCGAAGTGTCACTCAAGCTGCCTGGCAGTGTGCAGCAGCCGTTGACGGCCGAAGGCACCCGGCGCGACGGGCTCGAAGGAGAGCGGGCGGCGCTCTACACGGTGACGCGCGAGGTGACGGTGGTCGTCAACGGGGGGGTGGGCTCCGCCCTGGCACTCATCGAGAAAATCGTGAGCTACCCGCCGAGCACCGTTTCGGAGAACACGGCGACGTGGGGGCCGGTGACCGACTCGCTGTCTCCCACCACGTGGAAACTGACCGTCACCCAAGATTCGCCAACCCAGTACCACTACGCCTTGGTCGCCAAAGCCAAGGCCGAACCCGACTCGGCGTACCGCACCATTTTGTCGGGCACGCACTCGCCCACCGGCACGAACTTGGGGTCAGGCACCCTGCTCATCGACTGGGACCAGGCGCAGCAATTGCCTGAACACGACGCGAACGTCGGCACCGCGAGCGTCACCTATTCGCACCTGACGGCCGACGCGAAGGCGACCATCGACGTGCAGTTCAAGCAGGTGCGCGACGCCGACTCGGGCCAACGAATCGACTCGAAGTATGGCTACGAAGCCACCCCCGGCCAGGGTGGCGCTTTCAACTTTTCGGCACACAAGAACCTCGCCCCCGGAGACGCGCTCGAGCAGTTGACGGTGCGCAGCCGCTGGGTCGAAAACGGCGCGGGGCGCTCTGACGTGCAGGTCAATGGGGGCGACCTGGCCGATGCCGCCACCGTCAACGAATGCTGGGACAGCGCCTTCGCTTCTCGATATTTCTTGGCGAGCTGGGCGGCGACTGGCAACTACGGCACGACGGGCGCCTGCGCGTTCGCCGCCGCCGAATACGTGACGCCCTGACCCTTCGACCCATGACCCACCCCGTCTTGACCGTTCTCGAAGGTGGCCAACGCACGGGGCGGGCGTGGCTGCACGAGCTGTATTCGAAATATGGCGGCGCGGTGCTCGGCCGTTGCCGCTTTTTGCTGAAGAACACGAGCGCGGCGGAGGACGCCATGCAAGACGTGTTTGCGAAGGCCATTGTGAGCGAGCGCCAATACCGTGGCGAAGCGTCGCCCCTGACCTGGCTGCTCAAAATTGCCACGCACCATTGCCTCAATGTGCTGCGAGGCGAAAAAGCGGCGTGGCACGGCCAGTACCAGAACCTGCAAGTGGCGCGCGGCGAAGCCCACGGAGGCGCACCGGCGCTCGAAGCGCGCGACTCGGTGCGGCGCGCGCTCGACGCGTTCGACGCCGAAACCCAAGCGGCCGTGGTGCACTACTACATCGACGACATGACGCTCGAAGAAGTCGCCGCGCTGCTCGAACGCTCGGTACCCACCATTCGAAAACGCTTGAAGACGTTCGCCGAGCAGACCTCGCTTGCCCTGCGCGACGACACCGGTCTGGGGGTGCCGACATGACGCACCCTCCTTCACTCGCGCTGCGCCGGCTGGGCGCCGGAGAACAGTGGCCCGAAGCCTTCGCGGTACAAGGCCACCTCGAGCAGTGCGACGCCTGCCGTGCCGCCGTGCAGTCGTTTCGCGACGAGCAGACCGAATTTGAAAAAACCGTCTCGTTCGAACGTTTCGCGGCCGGCGTGGAGCACGCGGTCGCGGTGCAGCGACAACGCGAGTCGCGCGCGCGTTCGGCGAGGGGGCGGTGGTGGCCGGCCGCGGCGTCGCTCGCCGCCATGCTCGCCATCGCGGTGGGAGTGCAGCAGCTCGCCTCTCGCGCACAGGCCATCACCGAGTCTCCGAACCGGGTGAAAGGCGGGGCTTCGGTCGACTTCGTCGTCGCGGGCGCCGGCGGGCAACGACAAGTCACGGCCGAGCCCGAAGCGTTGGGGGCCAATGACCGGGTGCGGGTGGGCGTTCGACCCGGGGCGTGGCGCTACGCCCTGGTCGTGAGCGTCGATGACCGGGGCACCGTGACCCCCATTTATGTCGACCACGGGCACAGCCTGAGCGTGCCGCCGGGCACCACCTGGTTGCCCGACAGCCTCGAATTCACCGGCGCCGGCCTCGAACGGGTCATCGTGGTGTTGAGCCCCGAACCGCTGCCACTCGAAGCCGTTTCGCGCGCGGTGAAAACCGCATACGACGCCGCGCACCAAGACGTGGCCCACCTGAACGAACTCGACCTGCCAGGAGAACAGATTCAGCGCACGTTTCTCAAGCCGTGATTCACGTGTTGCCATGGGTGTTGGCCGCTTCGGTGGCCGCGGGTGCGACGCCCACGGGCCCGGTGCACCGTTTTGCGCTCTTCGTGGGCAACAACGAAGGCGGCGACGGTACCCGCGCCCTGCTCTATTCGCGCGACGACGCCCGCCGGTTGCACGACGTGTTCTTGCGCTTGGGGGGCGTGCAGGCCGAAGACGCCATGTTGCTGCTCGACGAGTCGGCCGACGACGTGCTGACGGCGTTGGGTGAACTCGAGCGACGCACGAAAGACGCCCGCGCCCGGGGCGAGCGCACCGCGTTGTTCTTCTATTATTCGGGTCACGCGAAAGACGGCATGCTGCGACTGGGGCCAACGAAGTTGCCGCTGGAGTCGATGAAGGCGAGGCTGGCGCAAGGCCCCGCCGACATTCGGGTGGCGGTGCTCGACGCCTGCCGTTCAGGGGCGTTGACCCGAACCAAGGGCGTTCGCCGAGCGCCCGCGTTCGAAGTCGAGAACGACACGACCCGCGCCGCGAAAGGGCTGGTCATTCTCACCTCGAGCTCGAGCGACGAAGACTCGCAAGAGTCTGACCTCATTGGGGCTTCGTATTTTTCGTACCACCTTGCCACGGGGCTGCTCGGCAGCGCTGACCAGAACATCGACGGGCGGGTGTCGTTGGCCGAGGCCTACGCCTACGCGTACGAGCGCACGGTCGCGTCAACCGCCGACAGTTCGGGCGGCCCGCAACACCCCACCTTCAGCTTCGACTTGGCCGGCAACGGAGACTTGATGCTGACCGACGTGGTGCACCGAAAAGAAGGGCTGCGGGTGCCCGCCGAGGCTCCGGCGGGCACGTACTTTCTCATCGACCCGCGCGGGGTCGTCGTCGCCGAATTGGTGAAGGGCGACGCAGAACGAATGATCGCCCTGCCCCCCGGTTCGTACCTCGCGAAGCGCCGGCTGGCCGACCGGCTGCGCATTGGCGGGTTCGTCATTCGCGAAGGCGCGGTCACCACGCTCGACGAGACCAGCTTTCGCAACGCCCAATTCAGCGACGACCCGGTCAAGGGCACCGGCATTTCTTCGACGTATTTGAAGCACTGGAGTTTTTCGGCATCGGGCACCTACCAGGCCGTGTTCGACCGCCCCACGACGGCGGGCGGCTATTTTCCCTCCGCGCCCATGGTCGGCGCCGAGGCGTCGCTCCACCATTTCTTTGGCAAAGGCTTCGGCCTGAGCCTCGACGGCATGTACGGGTGGACCACCGGGGTCTTGAACACCACGTTTCAAAAAGACGTCGAATACCGGTATTCGGTCGTGAGTTTCGGCGCCGGCCTCTTCTACGAGTGGAACCCCGAGGGCCGGTGGGTGCCCTTCTTGGGCGTGCATTTGGCGGTGAATGTCATGTCGCGACAATTCACCACCTTGGCGGTCGCGCCTTCGCAGAGCTTCACGACCATGAGCCCGGGCGTCACCGCCGGGCTGAAATTTCGAATCAGTTCGCGGTTCTCGGTGTTGGCGAGGGCACGCGTGCACTACCTCCTCTACAACGTCGATGAGACGCGCAGCCTCGGCTACGCTGAAGCCGGGCTGTTGCTCGACTACGAATTTCGGGAGTGACGAATGAGCCAGCTCAAAACACAAGTCATGGTGGGTGTGGCGCTGCTGGTGAGCGCGTGCGGCGGCAATTGGTCGAACCGAGACCTCGACTTCATCAACGCGCTGCCCGACACGACCGCGCTCAAGTCGAACTTGCCAGAACGGTCGACGTCGTCGTCTCCGTTGTCGGGCGTGCAGACCCGCCGTGACGGGCTGTCGGTCGGTGACCCGTCGCAGGCCTATTCAGACGCGCGTAAGGCCAAGACCGACTTCAACGGCATGCTCGACAGCATTTTGGGTACCGTCGAGCTGCTGCGCCAATACCCGCCCACGACCCGCACCGACGCCTCGCGAATCTGGGGCCCCTACCCCGACTCCCAAAACGCGGGCTTCGAGTTTCGCCTGACCATCACCTTGGTCACCGACTCCACGGCGGGCACGTCGTCGTTTGCTTGGGCGCTCGAGAGCCACAAGGTGGGCAACGACTTTTTCCCCGTGGTGACGGGGGCGTTCAAGCCGACCATGAGCCTCAAACAAGGCCAAGGGTCGATGATCGTTCACGTCAAAGACTTCAAAGACCAATTGAAGGTCGACGACGGCCTCCGCGCGCTCGACCAAATCGACATTTCGTACACGACCGACGCTTTTCCCAACGCGGTGGGCATGTTGTTCACGTTCGCCGCTGGCAACACTTCGGGGCTTTCGCAAATCGGGTACCTCTCGAAAGAACTGGCCGACGGTTCAGGGGCGCTGGCGTTCGCGTTGGCCACGCCCTCGAACCCTGCCGTGACGGTGATGCAGTCGGCCGCGGTGTGGCGACCGAGCGGCGCCGGGCGCTCTCAGGGCCTCGTCACCGAGGGCACCGCGAAGGGCGCCTCCCAAGTCGAATGCTGGGACGACACGTTTCACGTCACCTACTTCGCCCAGGGGTGGCCGGGCGGCATGGTGTCGGGCAACGAGAGCGACTGCGTCACGGTGTCGGGCTTTTGACGCCAAAGATTCGGCTGAGCCGAGCTGGTTTCGCGGCCGAGCCCGGGCCTCTCGTTGAGTGGCGGCTGGGTCTTCGGCAAGCGAGCCGCGGCCAGCTCAGCGACAACCGAGTACGTGACCCGCTTTTCGGCGACCGCGAGCAGGGCGAGAGCCTCCGGTGGCCTCTCATGCGGTCGAGGCGAGTCGCCCACCTCAGTTCTGAATGATCAAGCGCGTGGCGCTCTGCCCTCGTTCGCCAGCCTTGAACGGAGGTTCGGTCGCAGAACTTCGGTAGGAGATCAGGCGATGGCCGACGTTCCGCTACACCTCGAACACCGCCAGGGCGTGACCGTCGCCCAGCAGCACGCGGGTGCCGTCGGCCGACAGGGCGCCCCACCGAAGGTTGGGCAGCGTGACGGGTGCGTCGGTTCGCAAAGTCAGCGTCTTCGAATCGAGCACCTGAACCGCGTGGCGTGAAACGTTGGTCGCGACGGTTCGCCCGTCGGCCGACACCAGCAAAAAGCCGAAGCCCGGCGCCGAGGGGCTAAGCCCGAACCGGGCGAGCAGGCGACCGTCGTCGAGGCTCCACCGCGAGACGGCGTCAGGCGCGCGCACGGTCAAGGTTCGGGCCTCTTCGTCGACCGTGAAGTCGGTCATGGTTTCACAGCCTTCGAGCGCCAAAGGCCGCCCGCCGTCGGCCGGGGTGACTTCATAGCCCGTCTTGTTGCGCCCCTTCGCCGGCGCCAGCCACCAGGTTCGCGCGGTATTGACCCAGAGGGCTTTGGCGGCGCGCGGCGGCACCGACAGCACTTCACCCGACTGGAGGTCGACCACCGCGGGTCGGCCCGCGCTCGAAGCAAACGAGGCGAACCGCTCATCGCTCGAGAGAACGAAGTGCGACGTGTCGGCGGGCGTTCGCACATCGAGCGTGACGTCGTCGGTTTCGAGGTTCACTCGGCGCAAGGCGCCCCCACGCGTGGCCAGCAACACCTCGCGACCGCCCTGGAGCAGCCGAATCGAATCGAAGCGGCCGACCGGCCATTCGTGCGTCGAGACCCGCGACGCCGGGTCGACCCGCGCGAGCCCGGTCGGCACCAAGGCCAACACGTCGCCGCCGGCGGTCAACGCCCCGGCCGCAATCGCCTCGTCGGTCGGGATCGGCCGCGTCGTGAACGCCGGCCTCGTCGCCGCGGTGGTGAACGGTCGCCGCAAGACCTCCCCCGGAGCCACCTGTACGGCTTCGACGCCCGCGGCCTGCAACACGGGCAGCCAATACGGCCGGTCGCCGGGCTGTTCGAAGGTGAGGTGCAACGTCTTCACCGTCGGCCAGGGCGCGTCGATCTTCTTGAGGGCGACCAACGCCAACCGCGACAGCGCATTGGCGACCACGAGGGTGTGGAGCCGGGGAAAGAGGTGCGCCCGGTGAAAGACCAGCTCGGCCAGTTGCGCGGGGTCGGTCAAGTGAACCTCGAGTTCTTCGAGAGCCCAGGGTTCTTTCGCCGCCAACAAGTGATTGACCCACGGTTTGTACGCGACCTTCAGGTGACGAAACGCAGGCCCGACGAAGCGAACGAACGGCAGCTGTTCGGCCGAAGGTGCCGACGGGGCTTCCCACCGGAGAACTTCGAAGGTGGCCCACGCGGCGCTCGAGCCATGCGCGTCAACGTCAAGCGCGTGCCGAAACCGCACCGAGCCCTCGGCGGCGAAGCCTCGGCGAAACACGGTGCTGGCCCCCGAGCTGATCACCTCAGCCAACGCGTCACACCACTCGGTGCGGTGCGCGGTGAGCAATTCGGCCACGCGCTTCTTTTCGGCCCGGCCGAGCCCGTCACGGCGACACTGCAGCGAAATGAACTCGCCGCGAGGGTCGTTCAGCTCGAGCAGGGCATCGGCCAAGACGAGCCTGGGCGCGTCGTCGGCCGGGGCCGCATACACCGCTTCGAACAACGCGGCGCGGTCAACCGGGGCGCGGCTCTGGGAGCCCCGTTCGAGCGCCTTCATCAGCGCCTCGACGTGGGCCCGTTCGGTCGGGTCGAGGTCGACGACCGATGCGGTGGGCAACGCCCTCACCGCACCGAACAGCCCCTCGAGGAGCCACTTGCGAAACGCGGCCCGCACTTTGAGGCCCGCAGAAAAAGCCGCGTAGCCGGGGTACTGACCGTCGCCCGACTCGCGAATGAGGGCGAAGACCTCGTTCCACACGGGTTTTGAAGAATCTGACGTCCACGGTATGCGGGCGAGCAACGACTCGATGAGCGCGGTGCACCGGGGGTCGGCGGCGTGGGGCCGGAGCGCGGCGAGACGCCGCCTCGACTCGTCGAGGGTTCGAGCGACCAGGTCGGCCGAAAACGGCGCCTCGGCGCCGCCGAGCGCGACGATCAACCGGCGCAGTTCGGGCGCCCGGCCCTGCCCCCAGGCGGCGAGCACGTGCAAGGTCGCCTGGGCTCGGTCTTGAACCGAGAGCGCCTGTCGCGCCAAGCCGAGGTGGTGGCTGCGGTCACCCGTCACGTCGCCCAGCCGACCCCAAACCCCGGTGCGATTCAATTTCTTCGCGCGGCACGACGCGCCGTGGCGAACAGGGCCGCGAGAACGGTGCCGCCGGGTATGGGCCGTGCTAGTGGAGCAGCCGCATGAACCAGCGTTTTCAGCAACACCTTCAAGGCCAGCTCGATTCGATTCGCGAACAGGGCCTGATGAAGAATGAGCGCGTCATCACGTCTCCGCAGCGGGCCAACATTCGCGTCAGCACCGGCGAAGAGGTGCTCAATTTCTGCGCGAACAACTACCTCGGTCTGGCCGACTCGCCCGAACTCATCGCGGCCGCGAAAGAAGGCCTCGACCGGTACGGGTACGGCATGGCGTCGGTGCGGTTCATTTGCGGCACGCAGGCCCCGCACAAAGCGCTCGAAGAACGGCTGACGGCCTTTTTGGGCACCGAAGACACCATTTTGTTCTCGTCTTGCTGGGACGCGAACGGCGGCGTGTTCGAAATCGTCTTGGGCGAAGAAGACGCGGTCATTTCAGACGCGCTCAACCACGCGTCGATCATCGACGGCATTCGGTTGTGCAAAGCCAAGCGCTACCGCTACGCGAACAACGACCTCAACGACCTCGAGGCCAAGCTCAAAGAAGCGAAGGCGCAAGGCGCGCGGTTCACGCTCGTGGTGACCGACGGCGTCTTTTCGATGGACGGCATCATCGCCGACTTGAAGGGGCTCGTTGACCTCGCGAAGCGTTACGACGCGTTGGTCATGGTCGACGACTCCCACGCGGTGGGGTTCACCGGAGAAAAGGGCCGGGGCAGCCACGAGCTGCGCGGGGTGCTCGGTCAAATCGACATTCTCACGGGCACGTTGGGCAAGGCGCTCGGTGGGGCCTCGGGCGGTTACGTGTCGGGTCGCAAAGAAATCGTGCAGCTGTTGCGCCAGCGGGCCCGCCCTTACCTGTTCTCGAACACGTTGATGCCGGCCATTGCCCACGCGTCGCTCAAGTGCCTCGAGCTGCTCGAACAGAGCGACGACCGCCGGGTGAAGCTGCGTGAGAACGCCGCCCACTTTCGTGCCCAAATGTCGAAAGCGGGCTTCAAGCTCGCCGGTGAAGGCCACCCCATCATTCCCGTGATGTTGGGCGACGCGAAGCTGGCTTCGCGGTTCGCCGACGCGATGCTCCAAGAAGGCATCTACGTCATCGGCTTCAGTTTTCCCGTGGTGCCGAACGGCGCCGCGCGCATTCGCACCCAAATGTCGGCGGCGCACTCGCGGCAAGACCTCGACCGTGCCATCGCCGCGTTCACCAAAGTCGGCAAAACCCTCGGAGTGATTCAATGAGAGCGCTGGTCAAGGCGAAAAAAGAACCCGGTCTGTGGCTCGAAGACGTGCCCAGACCCAAAGTCGGCCCCAACGACGTGCTGATCAAAGTGCGCAAGACGGGCATCTGCGGCACCGACATTCACATTTACAATTGGGACGAGTGGAGCCAACGCACCATCAACACGCCCATGCACATCGGCCATGAATTCATGGGCGAAATTGCCGAACTGGGCAGTGAGGTGACGGGGTTCAAGGTCGGCGACCGGGTCTCGGGCGAAGGCCACATCACCTGTGGGTCGTGCCGCAACTGCCGGGCCGGCAAGCGCCACCTGTGCCGCAACACCGTGGGTCTTGGGGTCAACCGCGTCGGCTGCTTCGCCGAATTCGTGACGATACCCGCCTTCAACGTCTTTCGCATACCCAACGAAATACCCGACGAAATCGCCGCCTTCTTCGACCCGCTCGGCAACGCCGTGCACACGGCCTTGTCGTTCGACGTGGTCGGCGAAGACGTGCTGATCACCGGGGCCGGCCCCATTGGGGTCATGGCGGCCGCCATTTGCCGCCACATCGGCGCGCGGCACGTCGTCGTCACCGACGTCAACGAGTACCGGCTCGACCTGGCCGCCAAGTTGGGCGCCACCAAGGTCGTGAACGTGTCGAAGGTCTCGCTCGAAGACACCATGAAGTCGCTCGGCATGACCGAAGGCTTCGACGTGGGGCTCGAAATGTCGGGCAACGGCAGTGCCTTTCGCCAAATGTTCAAGACCATGAACCACGGCGGTCGGGTGGCGATTCTCGGCATTCCTCCGGGTGAAATCGCCATCGACTGGAACCAGGTGATCTTCAAAGGCCTCGTGCTCAAAGGCGTGTACGGCCGCGAAATGTTCGAGACCTGGTACAAGATGACGGCCATGTTGCAGAGCGGGCTCAACATTGCGCCCGCGGTGACGCACCGCTACCCCGCCGCCGAATTCAAGACCGCCTTCGAGCAGATGCGCACCGGGCAGAGCGGCAAGGTCATTCTCGACTGGGCGGCGTGACCATGGCCGCCAAGAAGACGAAAACCCCCGTCGCGGCCACGGGCAAACCGAAGCCCAAAGTCGGCCGGCACTTCATCGCCATGGCGGGCAACATTGGCGCGGGCAAGACAACCGCCGCGAAAATGATCAGCCAGAAGTTCGGCTATGAACTGTTCGACGAGCCCGTCATCGACAACCGGTTTCTCAAAGACTACTACCGCGACATGAAGCGGTGGAGCTTCACCCTTCAGCTCGAGTTCTTGATCAAGCGCGTCGAACACCACGAGCTCATTCACCACGTGCCGAAGTCGTGCATTCAAGACCGCACGCTCTACGAAGACCCCGAAATCTTCGCCAAGTACCTGCACGGCTTGGGGTTCATGACCGACAGCGAGCTCGATCTGTACTTCGAGTACTTCAAGCGAACGGCCAAGAGCATCGCCCACCCGAACAAGGTCATTTGTTTCGACGTACCCAAAGTCGAAGTGCTGCTCGAGCGCATTCGCAAGCGCGGCCGCGAAGAAGAAAAAGGCATCGCCTCGAGCTTTCTGCGGGGCCTCAACGGGTACTACGCGACGTTTCCCATGGTGTTGGCGGGCAAGTACGGCATCGACGTGCTCACGTTCGACGTCACGAGCCTCGACATTCGCAGCGGCAAGGGCCGTGAAGAATTTCTCGACAAGGTCAGCACGTTTTTGGCGAAATAAAGAGCACTCGACATGAACTCACGACGACCGGCCGATTCGGCAACCGAGATGGTGCAGTTGGTGCTGCCGGGCGACGCGAACGCGTTGAACGCCGCGTTCGGTGGCAGCGTCATGGGGTGGGTCGACATTTGTGGCGCGGTGTGCGCCCAACGCCATTGCCGGCAAATCGTCGTCACCGCCTCGATGGACGACCTCCATTTTCACGCGCCGATCAAGGTCGGCTGGGCGGTGACCCTGAAGGCGCGCGTCATCGCCACCTTCAACACGTCGATGGAAGTGGGCGTTTCGGTGCATTCGGAGAACCCGCTCACCGGTGAACGACAACTGACGACGAGCGCGTTGCTCACCTTCGTCGCGCTCGACAAAGACGGCCGGCGGGTGTCGATACCGCCGCTCGAATTGACGACCGAAGCCGAAAAGAGCGCGGCACAAGACGCGCACACGCGCCGGGCTGAACGCTTGACCCGCAAGAGCCAAGAAGGGCAGCGCTGGTTGTCACTGATGTAGGCCGCGGCTGCGCACGCCGATGACGTTCGGTATTTCCCACTGGGCGCCGGTGGGTTCGAGCGCGACGGTGGTTTCGCCGTTGAGGTCGAGCGTCAACGACGGGGTGTGAATCGACAGGCTGGCTTCGGGGCCGCCTTCGACGTGCATGGCGCGCTCGAGGTCGAGCGGCAGCTCGAGAATGCGCTCGTTGAAGTCGACCTGTGAAAACCGGGTGCCGGTGAACAGAAACAGCACCCGGCCCTGCTTGTCTTGAGCGACGGTCGCCTCGGTCCACGTGCGGTCGCTCTTTTCCCACACGTTGACGCCGGGCGACTTGAGCGTGCGGAGGTTCTGCACGACGGTTCGATACGGGGCGACCCGCGCTTCGAAGTCGTCGGCGTCGCGGTCGAGCACGGCCACGCCGCCGTCAGGCCCGTCGAGCGCCAGCACCGACTCGTAGTTTGGTTTCCACCGCGGGTTGTTGACGTGCGCTCGGTGCCGCAAGTACCCGACGTTCGAACGCCAATCGGTGTCGTACATGCCCGCGTTGATGACCACCGACCACTGGTGGCGCTTGGCCCAGTCGCTCGCCCGGTGCAACGCTCCGTCTTCAGAGGCGAGCCCCAATTCGAACTCGACGCGCGCCGGGTCGAGGCGCACGACGTGCAACATGCCGTCGCCCGTGACCGGCACGGCCTTCAACCGAAAGGTGCGGTACTCGATGCCAGGCGCCAGCTCGCGCCAGTCGTACACCTGCGCTTCGCGGTACGACACGAGGGCGCCGAAGCCAATGACGCCCGCGCCCGTGAGGCCCAAGAACAACGACCGAAGTCGCTGGCCAACGGAGCGCGCCACGGCTCACTTCGCTCCCGAGCAGACCCAGTTCTTGAGGGTCTGTTTTTGCGCGGGGCTCAAGGTGTCGCCCAAGGGCATGACCCCGTAGGTCTTCTCGCCGTTGGGGCCGTGTTTGCCGGCCGCGTCGCCGCCCAGCACTTTGAGCCAGAGCACGCTGTTCGCCAGGTTGCCCGGGTCGATGATCTTGAGCGTGCCGCCGTTGGCGTAGTCAGACACCACGCCGACGGTCGCCGCGCGTGACGTTTCGGCGGTGGTGTAGTCGCCTCCGGTGCTGCTGCCGTTCGGGTTGTGACACGTCTTGCATTTCGGCACGAACACCTCGGGTTGCACGTTGCCGGCCAAGGTCACCGACGGCGCGCTGGAGGGGCACGTGAGGTCGTCTTCGGGCGGGCCGCACGAAGCCGCCGCCAAGCAGAGCCCCACCGCTCCGAGAACCACATTTCGCCAAAGTGCCATGCTCGCGCCTCCGCGGGTGGTTGGCGATATCACCAACCGCAGCAAGCGAATATACCGGCGACCATGAAG
>JBGAIY010000230.1:0-12782 GCA_044225205.1 Myxococcaceae bacterium
CTTCGAGCGCCGAAGTCTTGGTCTTCACCTTCAAAGAAGGTCTGCTTTCGGCGGTCGCTCACGACCTCAAGCTGAAAGTCGCCCGTTTCTCGGTCGACCTCACGCCCGGCCCGACGCCGAGCGCCCGTGGCGAATTCGACCCGGCGTCACTCGCGGTGCTCACCGCCATGCGCGACGGCGCCGAAGCCCCGGGCGCGTTGCCGGGGTTCGCGAAGGGCGAAATTGAAAAAAACATCACCCGCGATGTGCTCGACGCCAAGCGCTTCGCCCCGATCACGTTCGAGACCACCGCGATCAGCGAGCGTGAGGTCGAGGGGCGTCTCCACCTCCACGGCGTGACGAAAGTGGTCAGGGGTACCCGGCAAGACGACGCCACGCACTGGGGGGCCGAATTTCGGCTCGACCAGCGCGATTTCGGCATCAAGCCGTACGCGGCGTTTTTGGGCACCCTGCGCATTCGGCCCGACGTGGTGGTGCGTGTTCGGTTGCCCAAGGCGTCGCCGTAAACGCGCTCGAGCTCACCGCGCGCCTACCGTTTCACCGCGGGGCGAATCAGCGTCTGTGAGTCGTTGTTGTCTTCGGCCATGGCCTGCAACCGCTGGTTCGTCTTGCGCAGCCGCCGCGACAGCTCGCGACACAGGTTTTGCAGCACCATGACGTAGCCGGGCACGTCTTCTTGGTACAGCTGGTACAGGTCGCGGTTGCCGAGCGAGTAGAGCACCGACGGCTCTTCGACGATGACGGTGGCGCTGCGCTTCTGCACGTCGATGAGCGTCATTTCGCCGAAGAATTCGCCGGGCCCCATGCGCACCATTTTGACGCGGTGCCCGTCTTCTCCGTCGCGGCAGACGAGCACTTCGCCACTTCGCACCAAGAACATGGCGCGGCCGGTTTCGCCCTGCGTGCAGACTTCGACGCCCGCAGCGAAATGGTGCTCGCCCAACATGTTGACGAGGCGGGCGAGCGTCGCGTCTTCGAGGCCACCGAAAATGGCAATGGTGGGCAGCCAGCTCATCAACTCGGCCACTGGTTTCGACATGACGGTCACCTCCGTTTCTCGCCTGCTGCTGGCTACCGGGCTCTGGTGAGCGAATTGACCGCGTCACCCAAGCCCTCCAACGTCAACGGGTACATGGGGAAGACCTTGCGAACGACGTCGATGGTGGTTTGCCACCACGACGAGGGTTGCTCGGGGTTGAGCCACGCCGACGCGGCGAAGTGTTCGCGCAGGCGCATGAGCCACACCACGCCCTCGATGCCTTGGTCGTCGCTCCAGCCGCTGGTGCTCATCAGTTCCCACGGGCCCATCAACGCGTCTCCGACAATGATGAGCTTGTACCGGCGGTCGGTTTCGCTGAAGAGCCGCGGCAGGGTGATGGGGTCGCGAAAGTTCGCCTTTTCGTACACCCGCCCGTACACGCAGTTGTGAAAGTAATACGTGCGCAGCTCTTTGAAGTGCGTCGCTTTTTTCGCCGCGGTGAACAGCCGCGAGACGAGGTGGGCGTAGGGGTCCATCGAGCCGCCCACGTCCATCAGCAGAATCACTCGGGTGTTCGACTTGCGCGGGGCCCGCAGGGCGACCTCGAGGTCTCCCAAGTTCTTCGCGGTTCGTTCGATGGTTTGGTCGAGGTCGAGTTCGTCTTGCCGGCCCTCGCGGGCGAAGGCGCGCAGCTTGCGCAGGGCGAGCGCCATTTGCCGGGTGTCGAGCACGACGTCGTCTCGGTATTCGCGGTAGTGCCGTTCTGACGCCAGCTGCACGGCGCTGCGCCGGCCCCCCGCGCCGCCGACCCGAATGCCTTCACGGGCGACCCGGCCCGAATGGCCAAACGGCGACGTGCCCGCGGTGCCGACCCACTTGTTGCCGCCGTCGTGTCGGGCTTTCTGTTCGCGCAGGCGCTCTTCGAACATCTGTTCGAGCGTCTTGGCGTCGAGCGACTCGAGCAATTGGCGTTCTTCTTTGGTCAAGTCGGGCAGGCGCTCGCGCGCGGTCTTGAGCCACTCGAGCAGCTCTTGGTGCAGCTGCTGCCCCGCGTTTTCGACGCCGTGAAACACCTTCGCGAACGCCTGGTCGAACGCGTCGAGGTGCTTTTCGTCGTGCACCAGCAGTGCGCGCGCCAAGTGGTAGAAGCCGTCGAGCGAGCTGTCGTGCAAGCCACGGCTCAGTGCCTCGGCGAGCGCCACAGCCTCGGTGGTGCCCACCGGCACTTTGCGCGACCGCAGCTCATACAAAAACGGTACGAACATCAGGCCCTCGAGCGCCGGCCTCCGGCGAAGGCCTCGTTGAACGCGAGGAGATCTTGCTCCCGTTTCAGCAGCGCGCCAAGAAAGGGCAGATTCTCGTCGAGTTTCAACGAGTTGATGCCGGTGGCTTTGAGCGCGGCCAACCAGTCGACCAGTTCGCTCGTCGACGGGCGCTTGCGCAAGCGGGTGAGCGCGCGCAGCTCGTAGAAAATCTCCATGGCCTGGTCGACGAGCTTGGTCGACAGGTCAGGGTGGTGCACTTGCACGATTCGCTTCATCAATTCTTGGTCAGGAAATTCGATGAAGTGAAACACGCAGCGGCGCAAGAACGCGTCGGGCAGGTCTTTCTCGTTGTTCGAGGTGATGATGACGACGGGCCGCACCTTGGCCACGACTTCTTGGTCGGTTTCGATGATGCGAAACCGCATGCGGTCGAGTTCGTGCAACAAATCGTTGGGAAACTCGAGGTCGGCCTTGTCGATTTCGTCGATGAGCAAGACGCGCCGTTCGGGCGCTGAAAACGACTCGCCGAGCGGGCCCAGCCGCAGGTACTTGGTGATGTCGCGCACGTCGTGGTCGTTGAACCGCGAGTCGTGGAGGCGCTGCACGGCGTCGTACACGTAGAGACCGTCTTGCGCCTTGGTGGTGCTCTTCACGTGCCAGGTCAACAGCGGCAGGGAGAGGGCCTTCGAAATGGCTTCGGCGAGCAAGGTCTTGCCGGTGCCGGGTTCTCCTTTGACGAGCAAGGGGCGTTGCAAGGCCAGGGCGCAGTCGACGGCTGAACGCAAACTTTCGCTGGTGAGGTACGTGTCGGTGCCTTGAAAGCGCATGCAGGCGACGCTACCCCGAAGTTCTGTTGATCTGATCGGCGTTTCACCTTCGCCCCTGCATGAATGCCGGGGTTCGGTTGGGCGGTTCTCAGAACGGTAGAGCCTGGGCCGCAACTGCGGTACGCCGCGAGTCGACCCATGCTCAAATGGAAATTGATGTTCACCACGCTGCCGTACGTGGTGGCGGTGACCTCGGTAAAAGCCGTCTTGGAGTTCGGCTTGTCGTGGCCCGGTGCCGTGGAGTTTTCTGACGTCAGTGTGGTGCTGACCGCCGGCGTGTTTCTGACTGGCTTTCTGCTGACCGGCACCATGGCCGACTACAAAGAGGCCGAGAAGCTGCCGGCCGAACTGGCCTCGACGCTCGAATTGCTCGAGGAAATCATGGTGCTGGCGGCGTCGACGCGGCCGTCGCTGCAGCTCAAGGCGCTGCGCCAGTCGGTGTTCGACCTGACCCAGAGCG
This sequence comes from Myxococcaceae bacterium, assembly GCA_044225205.1. Taxonomy (GTDB): domain Bacteria; phylum Myxococcota; class Myxococcia; order Myxococcales; family Myxococcaceae; genus JAEUJT01. The sequence goes on from JBGAIY010000230.1 coordinate 3,532, forward strand.
TGCACCAGTGGCTGCACAAAGCGGTGACGACGCCGGGCGTCTTCGAGGCGTTGACGCGCTTCGGGTTGGTGCTCGAACAGCTCGAAAAAGACGGCGCGGGGCCTTACGCGTCGCGCGCGGTGCCGCAGTTGGCGGGCTTGCGAAAGACGGTGGGCCGCATCGACGTCATTTCGCGCACCGGGTTCTTGCCGCCCGCGTACGCGTTGCTCGAAACGTTGCTCGGGCTGATCTTGGTGCTCGTGGTCGCGGCGAAATACAAGTCGACGCTGGCCGAGTTCATTTTGGTGCCGGTGCTGACGCTGATTTACGTGTACCTGTTGCGGCTCATCAAAGACGTCGACGACCCGTTCGACTACGCGCCCGACGGCACGCGCCGGGGCGGCGCCGAGGTCGACCTGTTTCCGCTCGACGAGTACCGCGCCCGGTTGAAGGCGCGCTTGTAGTCGCGGCGTCGCGCCCACCTCCGGTCTGAGAGATGGCCTGCGCCTCGGGTTCGGTGCGCGCGGTTCAGCTCCGTGCTCCACCCAGGTGCTGCACTGTCTGTGAAGTGATGTTGACCTGCGCTGCCCCGAGCGGCTGCTTCCCCATGCAGGACCTGAGGTCGCGAGCATCGTCGAGCTCGGGTGCGACAAGAGCACGCTTCAAGTCACGCCGCTCGACGAGCTCGGTCACCCGGTAGGCGTCACCGGCTGTGGGCCAGAAGGGCGCCCCTCGGTACATTCAAGCCTCGGCAGGGCACTTTGACAGGGTTCTCGGCTCAAACACGAGGCCGTCGCACTGACGGTGGGTGGGGCGCGGCCGACCAGGTTTCTGAGAACTCGACGTTTACTTCTCGAGTTCGAACGCCGGCGTGGTGCCCGCGCCACGGCTTCGGTGTGCCTCGAGAAACGCGTCGAAGCCGGCCCGTGAGTCGAGCTGAAAGTCGGGCAAGCGCTCGAGCGCGTCGGGCGCGAAATGGTACTGTTCAATGACGAGGCTCGCGCGCAGCTCGGCGGGGTCTGGGCTGTCGAACGGGCGCACTTCATGGGCGAGGTCGCCGCGAAAGTGCACGGCGCGGTTCTCGCGGGGGTGCACGACGGCCACCGGCTCGGGGCCGGCCCACAGGCACAGGTCGCCGCCGGGCGCCCGTGGCACTTTCAAGTACAAGACCGACACCAGCTCGGGAGCCCCCTCGTCGTCGCCGCTCGGGCCGCGCAACGTGACGTCGAGGTGCCGGGCGACCGAGGCGCCTGAATTCATGAGCAGCACGTTGAGGTACCACGCGTTCGGTACTCGCTCGACGCGGCGCCGCCAAAAGGGCGTCAGCGCGCGCGCCCCGGGTTCGCCCAGCGTCGCCTCGAGCCACGGCCGCAACGAGGGAAAACGGGCCTCGACCGTCGCTCGGCCCGCGGCCCGAAAAGTCACCGCGAAACCTCGACTGGTTTGAAAGGGCCCGGCGAGCGTACTGGCTCCGACGAGGGGTGAAGCGAGCAACTCGTCGCGCAACCGGGCGAAGGCCGCGGCCGGCAACGCCCGTCGTACCCGTTGGAGCGGCCAGCGAAACACGGTCGGGGTCACGTCTTGGGCGGGGCGGCCGTGGCGTTGGAGTCGTCTGCTTGTTCGACGGGCGGCAGTCGCCGCGGCGGCACGACCAGCGGCGGCGGTACGGGGCAGTTCGTGCACGGGCCACGCAGCGGCACATTCAGGGTGCGGCCCAGGCGCAAGAACGTGTTCGTCAAGCCGTTCGCTTTTTGAATGAGCGCCACCGTGCTGCCGTACTTCGCCGCGATTTTGCCCAGGGAGTCGCCCGACTGTACCCGGTGAATGAGAAGGTTCTGTTCGGGTATTTTCGCGAGCAGCGGTTGCAGCCGTCGCCCGAGTTCTTGCGAGCGGGGCGAAAAGAAGCGCACGTGAAAATGATCTCGGTGGCCGCGGGCGTGTTGAACGAGCGACGCGGCCCCGGCGCGAAAGAGCGAGTCGAGCCACCCGCGGTCTTCTCCGTGAGCCAAGGCCCAGTCGTAGAGTACCTGCTGCACGCGCCGGTCGACGAGCACGACTTGCACGTCGGCCAACGTCACCAGGGCCTTGAGCAGCGCGAAGTTCTGCGCGGGGTCGAGCAGTTGCTCCCGGGCCCGGGTCGGGTGGCTGCGCGAGCTGGTGTCGTCGTAATAGAACCCGAGGTCGGCATCGCGGCCCGACTGGTGGCTCTGGTGCGGCCGCAAGTAGCCGCCGTCTTTCTTGCCAATGTGGTTGACCCTCAGGGGCCCGCAGGTCGGGTACTGTTCGTGCACGGCGGTGGCGGCGGCCATGAGCCCGTCGATGGTTTCGCGAGTGCCCCACGCGTTTTCAGGCGTGACGAGCTGCCAGGTCGGCCCAGTGCCCAGGTGAATGCCGTTGAGGAGCCTGCCCGCCTCGACCGAGCCGACCGACACCGACCCGAGCGACGCCCGCGTCTTCATGCCAGAGCCGCTCGAGTTCTTCGTCGCTGTAGAGCAACCCGCCGTCGGAGGGGTCGGCGGTGAGCCCCATCGACTCGGTCTCGCCGTCGGCCGACTCGGCCGCCTCGCCGAGTTCGCCGAGGTCGCCCGCCGGGTCGCTCTGGGCCAAACTCGGGCTTTCATCGGCTCGGGCACGGTCGGGCCGCGCCAGCCCGGCGTCGGGGAGCATGGGGTCGCTGCCGCCCGCGTCGGCCTGGGTCAGCGCAGTGATTGCGAGCAGCCACCACATGGGGGCGTTGTCTTAGGCACGAAATCGCCTATTTGTACTCGTAGTTTTTCAACGCGACGTGCGCGGTCGTCGGCTGAGTGGGGCGAAGTGCGACTTTTTCAGTCACTTTCGCGGCGAACTGGCCGTTCATTTGGGCGTGAACGAACTCCATCACCTGATCGCGGTCTTTCGACTTGAGCGGGCAGGGGCCGAAATATCGCTCGAGCGCGGCGAGGTAGCGTGAAGCTGGTGCTCCTGGCCGAAGGCCGAGGCCGCCACCCAAGTTGTGAAGGGCTTGTTGCTGCGCGGCGCCCAACCGTTCGCCGCGCGCCGACATTTCGGCCAGTTCTTCGACGGCCGACCAGGCGTCTTCGTCGGTGAAGTACTCAGCCTCGGCCGCTCGACCGAGGCTGTGAACAAAGCGAGCACAGAGTATTTGGAGCGCTTCGGTCATCTCCCAGCTCTTCGGCCGGGGGAGCCCCGAAGTTTCTTCGTCGCGTGACGACCTGCGTCAGGGAGGGAAGACCTGGGTGCCGTCGATGATGGCGGTGCCCTTGGGGCCAGGCGTGGCGCCGGTGCCTCCGTTGATTTTCAGGGTGCCGACGTTGTCGGTGCCGCGGCCCACGAAGGTCGAAAAGAAGATGTCGCCGCCGCCGCCGCCGGCGGTCGTGGCGTTGCCGCCGACGACTGAGACGCCACCCGAATTGGTGAAGCTCTCGACGTCGGCGCGAACGAGGCCCCCGTGGCCGCCGTTGGTGCCGGTACCGCCATTGGCCGCCAGCGCCCCGGCGTTGGTCAGCCCTCCGCTGCTGCGAAAGGCGATGGTGCCGCCGCTGCCGCCACTGCCCGAGCCTCCGGCCCCGCCGTTGGTGGTGAGGTCTGACTTGTTCTCGGCCCGTGAAATGCCCTGAATGGTGATGGTGCCGCCATTCGTGCCATTGGTGGCCGAGTCACCGCCCGAGACGTCGACGGCCCCGTTGTTCGAGGCGAACTCGTTGCTGACGCCGAAGTCGGTGGCGCCGGCTCCGGTGTTCAAGACGTAAGTACCGGCGGTGCCGGCACCGGTGGGGCCGCTGCCGGCTTTGGCCGAAATGCGCGCATGGTTGATCACCGCGCCGCTCGGTTGTTGCGAGGTGAACCAAAACGACGGGTTGGTTTGAATGCTGATGGGGCCACCCGAGCCACCGGTCGCGTTCGTGCCTCGGCCACCGTTGGCGATGAGGTCGCTGTACCCCTGGAGGTCGATTTCTTGGCCCTGCGGCTGATTGGGGGGCGCGAGGGCGACGATGACCGAGCCCCCGGCGCCGCCGAACGTACCCACGCCGCCGGCCGCGTTGATGTCGCCCGAGACGCGAACGCTGCCCGCGGCAATGGCGGTCGTTCTGAAAGCTTCTGAACTGGCGAAGGTGACCGGGCCGCCGGCGCCGCCTTGCCTGACGCCGTTGCCGCCACTGCTGTCGACCGCGCCCGACGAGACGAGGTCTCCCGAGGAGCTTCTGAGCGACACCGGAGCCGCCGACCCCGCGGTGCAATTGGCGGCGGTGCAGCTGCCGCCCCGCGTTTGAATGGCCCCCGAGTTGCGCAGCGGGCCCAAGTACGTGTCGAGCGTGACGCCGCCGCCTCCCGCCGCTTGCGGCCCGTCGCCAGCCGACGAATTGATGGGCCCCGAGTTCGAGACGGTCTTGCCGTTGAGCACGACGGCACCACCGGGCCCGGAGCTGTTGGTCGTGGCCGCGCCGCCGTGCGCGTCGATGAGCCCCGTGTTCTGCACTTCGGCGCCCGTCGAAACGAACGAGACGGCTCCGCCCGCACCGCCCGAAATGCCCGAGCCGCCGCTCGTCAACACCAGGCCTTGGTTGAGCAGCCGCCCCTTGGTTGAAATGGAGACCGCCCCGCCGTTGCCGCCCGGGTTCGTGGTGCCGCCGGTTGCGCCGCCGACCGACACGGCCGAATTCACCAACCCCGCAAACGTGTTCGCCGAGAGCGCGAGCGGGCTTGCGCTGCGGGCGTCGGCCAAGAAGCCGGTCGACACGACGCCGGCGTTACGAATGTCGCGTTCGACCTGAAGCCGTGAGGTCGACCCGTCACCGTTGACGATGAGCGTCTTGTTCACGGCAATGGCGATCGACGTGACGACGTTCGGGGTACCGGCGTCGTTGAGGTAGACCGCGCCCGACCCATTGAGTTGGTAAAAACGGTCGCCTGAGCCGAGCCCCTCGGTGGGCGTGTCGAACGAGCGAAGCACGGTGTCGGTGCTGACCGTCATCGGCACGGCGCCGGGGTCGAGCGCGGCGGGAGGCGCAATGGTGAAGCCGCCGTCGAAGCCGCCGGTCTTGAAGACCTTGACGTTGCCGCCGAGTGAGCCCACTTGCATGACGACCGTGATCGGGCCCGCATTGCCGCCACCGGCGTCACCCGCGCCCCCCGACGTGTTGATGCGCGAGGTGCCGGCCGCGCCGCCGGGAGCGGTGGTCGACCCGGCGTAGTAGGGCGTCGCGCCGTTGCAGACGTAGCGCGTGCCGCGAATTTCGCCGCTCTCGAGCGTGCCGTTGCCGGCGGTGCCGCCTCCGGCGCCGTCGTCGAGGCCCGTGTCGATTTGAACGCCGCCGGCTTGGCACTGTGCGCCCGGCCCGATGATGGTCGTGTTGACCAGCGCGTTCGCGCCGTTGGTACCGTTGGTGCCATTCGTGCCGTTGGTACCGTCGACCCCGTTGGTGCCGGCGTCACCGTTCGAGCCGTTGGCCCCGTCGGCGCCTTTGCTGCCGTTGCACACCTCACTGGTTTGCGTCACCTCGGCGTCTTGGAGCGTGCCGTCGCCGTTCGCGTCTTTGCCGACGGCGATTTTCACGCCTCCCGCGGGGCACTTGCTGTCGCTGGCCACCTCGAGCACCCGGGTCAGGGCGCCCGCCGTCGCGCCCCCCGTGGCACCACCGCAGCCAACCGTCGCCAATGCCGCCAAAAGTCCAATCAGTGCCCGCTGGGTCATGTGTCGTTTTCTCTCCGCGAATGACGAACCGTGGAGTTTATGAGTCTTGCTCGGTGAACGGTGTTTTCTGTTTTCAGCAGAATTCACTGTGATTTCAGGTGGTTGATGTGTGTGCTGCAACCTCGTGACAAATTCGCAACTTAGCCAATCGGTGTCCGATAAAGACGTACATCTGAAACGCAACGCCTTATTTGCCCCTTTCGAGACCTGACCTCATGGGAAACGGCACCACCGCAGTAGGCGCCCGGAGCGCCGACATCACTCTTGGCAAGCCCCAGCAGACGGGCGCGCGCGGCGCACAGTTCGAAGCAGCCGGTCGGCTCAAGAGCGGCATCAAAGAAGCTTCAGACGTGGTGGCGTTGCCTGGCGGGCGGTTGCTCGTGGTGGGCGATACCTCTGACAAGGTCGGGTTGATCGACGCCGACGGCTCGGTGAAGAAACTGAAGCTGCCGGGCTTGCCGAATGGCAAACCCAGCCAAATGGAAGGCGTGGCCTACGACAGCGCCCGCCACAACCTGTTCATTTCGCGCGAAGAGTCTCGAGAAGTGTGGCGGTTCGACTGGAACCCCGACAAGCGCGCCGACCCTGAGTTCAAGAAGAAGTACGACGTGAAGCACTTGGGCGGCCCGACGAACAAAGGCATCGAGGGCCTCTCGTACTTGCCGGGCGAGTTTTCTCCGACCGGTCGCCCCCAACTGCTCGGTACGAAAGAGGGCAAGCCGCGCGAGTTGGTGATGTTCGACGACAATGGCGGCAAGACGTTTTCGCCGGTGAAGCTCGAGAAGCAAGTGCTCGACGTGTGCAAAGACTTCAGCGCGATCGCGATTGACCCCACGACCGGTCACCTTTTCATTTCGTCTGACGAATCGTCGACCGTGGCCGAGCTCGAGATACCGAAGAAGCGGCCGCTGACCGCACGGTTGATCAACTCGTTTCCGTTGCGAGACGACAAGAACAAGCCGCTCCAGCGCATCGAAGGTCTGGCGCTCAACGAGAAGGGCGACCTGTTCGTGTTGACTGAGAACGACGGCGAACTGTTGCGCTTGGCTCGCAAGAAGTGACCCGCGCGGCCTCGTCGAGGCCGTTGGCGACATAGGCCAGCATGATGGCCTGCTCGACCAGGTCTGACGCGGCCCGGGTTGAGCGCACCGACGGCAGCGACGGCCGCAAATACCAGTCGATGGGGTCTTTTCGGTTTCGCGCACTGTTCGCCTGGCCGATCAGGTGCCGGGCTTCGTTGCGAATGAATTCAGCGAGCTGGCGGGCGCTGCCCAAGTGGGTCAACGCCTGTCGCACCTGACGCTTGACGGTGGGCAGTGGCGAGCGGGGTGACACCGAGAGCCCCAGTTTGTCGGCGAGGGCCCGCAGCGCCTTGCCCGCGAGTGGCGCGGGCATCGAGGCCAGCACGTTTTCCACGGCCAGCGCCGCCGGTGATTCGGATTCGGTCGACGGCGCAAAGGGGGGCAGGTGCATGGGGCTTCGAGCGAAAGAAAAGAACAGGTTCGCTCGTTCGACCCCGCCGAAACCGCACCGTCCCGGGGTTAGGCCACCATGATGTTGGCGCCGACTTGGTCGCGCTTGTACGCGGGCAGCACCCTCGGTACGGGCACCTGGTGCACCGCGGCGAGCGTCTCGATGAATTCTTGTTGGCTCACCGAATACTGCCGGCCGGTTTGCGGGTCTCGGAGCGTCACCTGACCGTTGGCGCACCCTTCAAAGGAGACGCAGTGGTTGGTGTGGTCGTCGACGACCAGGTCGACCAACACCGGCCGGTTCGGCACGTTGCTGCGGTTGAGTGACCCCAATATCGCCGCAGCTTCGTCGTTCGTGGCGATTTGGGTGGTGCGGTAGCTCTGGTTGAAGAGCTGGTCGAGCGCGGTCTGAATCTGCTCTCCGTTGAGGCCGCGGTAGGTGCGCCCGCTCCCGACGCTGATCATTTTGTTGTAGTCGTAGGTGTCGCTGCCGTTGGCGAACTCCATGAGCGCGGCTTGAAACACGGCCTCGGTGGGTGAGCGCGCATCGTTGGCGGCGACGCTGCCAGCGAAGGCGGCTCCCGGCTGGGTTTCGAGCACACCGCCCCCGGCCATGGTGACCTTGCCGTCAATGGCCAGGCCGGCAATGAGGCGGCTGTATTCAGACGGGTTGTGGAGCGCCAATTCGTATTGCATGGTGCTCGAGGTGCAGGTCGGCGCGTTGCCCTGCCAAATGTGGCCGGGGTTCAGCATGTCGGCCAACACGTCGGGCACGTACTCGGCGAGCCCCGGGGTCTTGGCCATGCGGTCGAGGTTGTCGAAAACGGTGCTGCCGTCGCTGGCGCGCAACGACGACAGGTCGGTCGGCACCTCGCACGCCTTGGCCAACAGCGCGACGCCGTCTTTGCCGGTGGTGGCCATGAGGTCGACGAATTTTTCTCGCTGGTCGGCTGGCAGGTTGGCGAAATTTCTGGTGCCGAGCGCATAGGCGGCGTCACTCGCAATGGCCGGGTCGGCGTTGTTGAGCAACGCGTCGACCTGGGCCTTGGTGGCATCGGGCAAATCGGCGATGGCGGCGCTGATGTCACCGCCCGACAGGTTGCCCGCCAAAGAAAGTTCGTCGGCCGGGCGGCTGATGCCTTGGGTGCCTCCCCCGCCAATCGAGTCGTCGCCGTTGCCCTTCTTTTGGAGGTTGATGCGCCCCTGCACGTCAGAGTCACTGGCGTCGGCGCGGTCGAACGCCATGGGCAGCACGATGGGGTTGGCGGTGGCCGTCTCGAAGCTGCTGGCCGCGAAAGGCGACTCGGCCGCAGGTGTGGTGTCGACTGCCGGGGTTTCGGCCGTCACTTCGTCGACATACCCTTCGACCGCCGGAGACCCCCCGACCGCGCCCGTGCCAACAGATGAAATCGCCATGGTGAAAACCTCCACTGTCGTTATCGGTGACTGCCCACTTTTTGTTACGTTCTGAGAAAATGATTTTTCGACGACGCTCTTCATCAGTGATTTCGAGCAGTTCGTGAGATGACCAGCGACCGCCACCTCACCGAAGACCAGTTCGGCGCGATGCTGGAGTCAAGGCTGACACGCGCCGATGAAACGTGGGCGTGGCTGCACATTGCCGACTGTGCCGACTGCGCGGCTGTTTTCAATGAATTGGCCGAGTTGCGTGGCTCGCGAATTCAACGCTTTGGCCAGTACCAGCTGCTGTCGTTGTTGGGGCGCGGAGGTATGGGAGAGGTGTACCTGGCGCGGAGCCCGGCGCTTCGGCGGCCGGTGGTGCTCAAACGCATCTTGGGCACGCTGCTCGACAACCCCGACATGCTGGCGGGCTTTCTCGACGAAACGAGAATCGCGGCGCGGTTGCGGCACCCGAACATCGTGCGAATCGACGAGCTGGGAGAAGTCGACGGCGAGTGGTTCGTTCGAATGGAATACGTCGAAGGGGCGAGCCTCAACGACGTGATCAAAAAGGCGATGGCGGTGGCGCTGCCCATTTCGCTCGAAGTCGTGCTGTCGATTGGGCTGTCGATGGCGAATGCGCTCGAATATGCGCACCACGCGGTCGACGTCGACGGGCGGCCGCTCGGCTTGGTGCACCGCGACGT
>JBGAIY010000231.1:0-5590 GCA_044225205.1 Myxococcaceae bacterium
CGACACGACGCCGAGCGGCAAAATCGACGTGCAGAGCGTGATGTTGCACGAAGCGGGGCACTGCCTGGGGCTCAACCACTACAACGGTGGGTACGCCAGCGAAGACGACGTGATGATTCAGTCGATTTACGCGGGCATGCAAAAGCGCGTGCTCACCAGCCGAGACGTGGGCGCGCTGTGCGAGCACTACCCCGTCGGAGGCGCCGTCGGAGCGCCTTGCTACGACGGTGGCACCTGCGATGCCTTCAACCAGTGCTACACCCAGAGCGTCGCGGGTTCGGCCATCACGTTCTGCAGCCGCGGGTGTGACGTGACGGCAGGCGAAGTTTGCCCGCTGCCCTTGGTGTGCACGGCGAGCACCGCTTTCCCCGGGGCGTCGGGCGGGTGTTTGATGCCCACCGGCAACGTGACGCCCGTCGGCAAGGCCTGCACCAAAGACCTCGACTGCGTGTCGGCCGTGGGTGAATGCCTGTTGCCCGAAGGCTCGCCGTCGGGGCACCAGTACTGGGCGGCCGGCTATTGCTCTCAGAAGTGCGAAGCGGGCCAACCCGCGTGCCCCGCCGGCTCGACTTGCACCTTGTTGGGTGACAACAGCCACCACTGCCTCGCGTCGTGTCGACCGGGCTTCGCCGACTGCCGAACCGACTATGCCTGCTTGCTCACCTCGTCGGGCGGGGTGTGTGCGCCCATGTGTTACACCACGGCCGACTGCCAAGACACGCAAGTGACTTGCCGCACCTGCGACGGCGTGTGCGTGTCGAAACAGAACCCGAGTGCCGCCATCGGCGATCTCTGCAACCAAGACAGCAATTGCGGGGCAGGGCAGACCTGTACGACCGTCTCGACCACGCCCTCCGCGGCCAAGCAGTGCACCCAACAGTGCGGTCAGGGCTGCGCCGTGTGCCCCCTGGGTTCGAGCTGTGTGACGACCCTCGCGGGTCTCAACTGTCTGCGTGAATGCACCGGCCCCAACACCTGCCCCAGTGGCCTGCGGTGCGCCGACTTTCCCTCGGGCAAGGGGTGTGTGCCCATGTGCACCCAACAAACCGACTGCCCGGTCGGCCAAGACTGTTTGGGCGGCGAATGTCTGTCGCCGCTCGACGACGGAGGCTGTGGTGGCACGCTCTGCATGGGCGCCGACGGAGGCAAGCCCATTCAACCCACCCCGAAAGACGCGGGCACGGGCAAGCCGCCGCCCATTTCGCCATGTGGGTGCGAGATGAATACTGGCTCGGTGGCCTCAGTGGTGTTGGCGTGGGCGCTCATCGCCGTCGTTCGGAGGCTCAGGTGGCGCAAGCCGTAACAACAGCCGTTCAACGAAAACACGCGACCGACTTCACCCTGGCCTTCGTGCTCGACACGTTGGTCGCGGCGAAGTTGCTCACCCGTTCGCAGGCGAACGACATCGTCAGCAAAGAAGCGCAGGCCCGCGCGAGGGTGGTGAAGCAGGCAGGCGTCGACAAGTACGAAGTCTCGCCCATTGAAATCGTGGCGGCGTTTCAGGTGCCGTACGCGGCACGCGCGGGTGAGCTGCTCGACCAAGACCGCATCAGCGAAGCCGTGGCGAAAGCCGCGAACGTGCCGTACCGAAAAATCGACCAGCTCAAGCTCGACATGAACACGTCGTCGAAGACGGTGTCGAAGCCGTACGCCCAAAAGCACTGCATTTTGGCGCTCGAAGGCGGGGGCCCCGGCGTACCGCTGGTGGTCGCGGTCGCGAACCCGTTCGACCGCGAGTTGTTCGAAAATCTCCAGCGGCTCGCGAACTGCCCCATTGCGCCGGTGCTCTCGGCGAAGGCCGACATTCTCAAGGGCATACAAGACGTCTACGGCTTCAAGCGCACCTTGGCTGCCGCGGCGTCAGACTTCGCCGACGCCTCGGGCAGCGTCTCGAACTTCGAGCAGTTGGTCTCGCTCTCGAGCGGCCGCGAACTCGACGCGTCTGACCGCCCCATCATTCAAGCCGTCGACTATTTGATGCGCTACGCCTTCGACAACCGCGCGAGCGACATTCACATTGAGCCCAAGCGCGACAAATCGATGGTGCGCCTGCGCATCGACGGGGTGTTGCACAACGTGTACACCTTGCCGCAACAGGTGCACGCGCCCGTCGTCGCTCGCGTGAAAACCGTCTCGCGCCTCGACATTTCAGAGCGCCGAAAGCCGCAAGACGGCCGCATCAAGGTCGACCGATACGGGCACGAGGTCGAAATTCGCGTCTCGACGCTGCCCACCGCGTTCGGCGAAAAAGTCGTGATGCGCATTTTCGACCCCGAAACGCTGGTGCCCGACATCGCCATGCTGGGGTTCGACCCGAACGAGAAAGGCATCTTCGAGGGGTGGATCAGCCAACCCCACGGGCTGCTCTTGGTGACCGGCCCCACCGGCTCTGGCAAGACGACGACGCTGTATTCGGCGCTCAAGGCGCTGGCCGGCCCCGACGTCAACGTCACCACCATCGAAGACCCCATTGAAATGGTGTGGGAGCCGTTCAACCAGGTGCAAGTGCAGCCCAAAATCGGCCTCGATTTCGCGGGCGCGCTTCGTCACATTTTGCGCCAAGACCCCGACATCATCATGGTCGGTGAAATTCGTGACGCCGAGACGGCCGACAACGCCATTCAGTCGGCGCTCACGGGCCACTTGGTGCTGTCGACGTTGCACACCAACGACTCGGTGGGTGCCATTGGCCGGCTCGAAGACTTGAGCGTGCCCCCGTTTTTGTTGGCGTCGAGCTTGTTGGGCGTCATGGCCCAGCGGCTCATGCGCAAGATTTGCCAGAACTGCGCGCAGCCCATGGAGTTGAGCCCAGAGCAGCTCGCCTACCTCAAGGTGCCGCTGCCCGACCTGCCGGGAGGCTTGCAGCTCAAGCAGGGGGCCGGGTGCGTGAAGTGCCGCGGCACGGGGTATTTCGGCCGAACGGCGGTGTTCGAAATTTTTCACGCCACCGGCGAAGTGAAAGAACTCATTGCCCGAAAGGCGAGCAGCGAGGCGCTGGTCGAAGCCGCGCGCAAGACGGGCCTCAAGACCCTGCGCGAAGCCGCGGTGCTGAAAATGGCCATGGGCGTCACCTCGTACGAAGAGGTGCTGCGCATGACGTCGAGCATGTGACGGGTTTTCGGCCGTCGGGCCGCGTTCGCCTCGCTTCGCGGGAGGCGGGCCGTTACTGACCTTGAGTGAATGGGGGCGGCCATGCATCGACTGCTGATTTTCGGGGTGCTCGTCTTCGTCGGCTGTGCCAGCACGACCGAGCGTTTGAAGCTGCCGCCGTTGACGACCGTCGAACGAGTCGACCTGAACCGGTACTTGGGTACCTGGTACGAGATCGCCAGTTTTCCCCAGTCGTTTCAGAAGGGAGGCCCGACGGGCAAATCGACGTGCTCAACCGGTGCCACCTCGACACGGTCGACGGTGCGCTCAAGGTGGCGAACGGCCGAGCCCGCGTTGTCGACTCGGCGACCAACGCGAAGCTCGAGGTGAGTTTCTTCGGCCCGTTCTGGGGCGACTACTGGGTCATCGAATTGGGGCCGAACTACGAGTACGCGGTGGTGGGGCACCCCGGTCGAGACTACCTGTGGGTGCTCTCCCGCACCCCGTCGGTCGACCCGGCCTTCTATGACGCGCTGGTCGCCCGCCTCGCCGAGCGAGGGTACGAGACGCAGAAGCTCGTCAAGACGGCGCAACCCGCGGGGTGATGTCGTGCGTTGACCGGCTCGAAAAGCGCATAGTTTTCGCTGGCATGGCGGGCCTGACAGCAAAAGACGTCGGTATCTGGGCGAAGGCGTTGCCCAAGGCGAGTTCGGTGAGTCGCGGCACGTGGTCGGTCGGCCTGCGCGGCAAGGTGTATTCGCATTGGCAGGTCGGGGCCGAGCAACCGGGGTTGCACTTGCGTTCGAATTCGAGCGAGCTGCGCGCTGATGCACGGGTCAAGCCTTCGGCCATCAAAATTCCCTCGGCGGAGCGAAAGAACAACTTCGTCTGGCTCGACCCGTCGTTCGACTGGGCCGAGCCGCAAGTCAAAGCGCTGCTCGCCGAGAGCCACGCGCTGGCTTGCCGAAAAGACGGCGGTGTTCTGCGCAATGGCGAATTCTCAGATCTGTTCATCGCCTTGCGAAAGCCGCTCGAAGCGGCGCGGCCCGAGCTTCGACCCGGGCCCGTGCATCACGCCGGAGGGCCCGCCGCGAAGATCTTGCGCAACGAGGCGCCGACGTCGGCGGCGTTGGCCTTGTGGTGCGCCACGCTGTTGGCCGACCTTGAACCCGCTCCCGCCACCGAGTCGACCGAGGTGAGGCGGCTGTTCGCCCAGGTCGCCAACCCGAAGACGACCTACGAAGAGCTGTGGTCTGCGGCCTACGACGAAGGCGGCAGCCGAGCCCTTCAGGCCGCCCGCCACGCGGTGCTCGCCCGGGGCTGCGTCGAAGGTGGGTACGACACGCGCGCCTCGAGCTACGCCGCGGCGAGCGCCGTGCTGGTGGTGAACGCACTCACCGCGCGAGGAGAAACGACGAAGGTCACTGAATTCATTGCCGAAATCGACGACCGCGTGCTCGCGGCCGAATTCGCCGCCGTGGCCCGCGAGCGGCTCGGCCGAGAGCTTCAGCACTGCGAGCGCGTGCTCTGGCGGGGCACTGACCCCAAAGGCAACGCGAACCAATGGCTCGTGCGGCTCAGACCTGAGCTCTACGCGCTGCTCCACAAGTTGGGTGCGCGGTGGGCGTGGGCTGAAGGCAGCCGAGACGACATGCTCGCCACGATTCGGGCGGTCGACTTCGCCGCGGCGACCGCGGTGGCCTTCGCGCGCGACGTGCCCGGTGAATTTGGCGCGGCCGGAGTGGTGGTGAACCCCAAATGGGAGCGACGAGCGAAGTCGTGACCGACGTCATTCGACATGTGCCGGTGGTGCTGTTGGTCGTCGTGGCCTGCACCAAGGGCCCGAGCGAAGCCGAGCTGAGCCAGGCCGAAGCCGAAGGGCACTACCTCGCCGCCACCGCCGCCGCTTCGAAGAACGACGCCGAAACCGCGCGCCACGAGCTCGACCTGGTGCGGGCGTTGAACCCGGCCGACCCTCGCTTGCCGGCAGCCGAGGGCGAACTGTGGTTGGCCCAGGGCAAAGTGAACGAAGCCACGGCCGCGTTCGAAGCGGCGGCCCGAGCCGACGGCCGTCGCGCCAATACTTGGGCCCGGCTGGCGTCGTTGTACTTGGCGAAAAACGACCGGCTCCGTGCGCTCGACGCGGCGAACCGCGCGCTCGGGTTGAACCCGGCGAGCTTCGAGGCGCTCGACGCGCGGGCCCAGACGGCACTTTCTGGGCGCGAGGTCGACGCCGCGGTCAAAGACTGGGTCGCCGCGGCGAACGCGGCGCCCGAACCCGCCAAGACGGCGCTCCTTCACCGGGCCGCGGCTGCGCTCACCGACGCGAACCACCCGTCGGCCCTGGTCGAATTGCTCGAGGCCGTGCGAGCGCACGACGGGTCGCTCTCCGCCGACCTGCAGGCCGAGTACGGTCAAGCGCTCATCGGCGTGGGCCGCCTCGACGACGCGGTGATCGTGTTGAGCGACGCCGCTCGTCGGCGCCCCGGCGACCCCTCCT
>JBGAIY010000231.1:5645-12605 GCA_044225205.1 Myxococcaceae bacterium
CAGCGCCTTCGAGGCGTCGCTGGCGGTGAAAGACCGCGCGGTCGTTCACGTCGCGCTCGGGCGGGCCTGTCACCAGGCGCACGACGCGGGTTGCGCCCAGCGCGAATTGGCCGCGGCGCTGACCAAGGCGAATGGCCAAGACGCGCGTGAGCTGTTCGACTTGGCCGACTTGTTGGTCGCTGTCGGGCGCCCCCGCGACGCCCTCACGCTGCTGTTGCCGCTCAGTGACGAGCTCGAACAGCGCACCAACCAAGAACTTCAGGCGAAAGTGGCGGCGTTGCTGCAAGAAGTGAAGCCTGCCGACACGAAAGCACTCGCTCGGGTGTGCAGCCGGGCGCCCGCCGGGGCTTGCCCAAAGCGGCGCTAACGCGTTCGGGTGTGAACCCGCGCCTGTTCGGTCTCGCCAGCGAAACGCCGCTGCGCTTCGCGCGAGGCGTGGTGAGACGAACAGGCTGCGCATCGCGTCGCTTCGGGTACGGCCCGCAAACGCTGACGACCGAGATGGCCGATGGCATTACCACCCGAACTCGTGGCGCCGAATGCGCTCGAGGGCTTGCTCGATTTCGCGCAATTCGTGCCGTTCGCATTCGCTGAGCGCCGCCCGTGCACAAAGCAACACGTCGTAACGCAGCTCCAGTGCCTCTCGCGCCTCGTCAATGGTCGAAAGCATTCGGTCACCCCGAGGCGAGCTGCCTTCAGGCGGCGCACCGTGCAGGGTGGTTGCGAGGTTGGGCACCTGAGGGCCGCACGTGCTGCGTGGCGGCCGGTGCCCTGGTGCATTTGGTGTGCGGCCTACATGACCTTGCGGTACACGCCGACGACCTTGCCCAAGATCATGGTCTGCTTGAACTGGGCTTTGGTGACGTAAATCGGCTCCATGTCTTTGTTGGCGGGCTGAAACCGAATGCGCTCACTTTCGGGGAAGTAGCGCTTCACCGTGGCCTCGTCTTCAATGAGTGCCACCACGATGTCGCCGGGGTGGGCCGAGGGCGCCTTCTTCACGAAGAGAAAGTCTCCGTCGTGAATGCCGTCTTCGATCATCGACTCGCCTTTCACGCGGAGGGCGAACACTTCTTTGCCGTTGCCCCCGAGCAAGAAGCTGTCGATTCGAACCGAGTCTTCAATGTTTTCGGTGGCCAGCAGGGGCGCGCCGGCGGCGACTTTGCCCAACAGCGGCACGTCGATGAAGGTGGCGTCTTTCTTGGCGCCCATGCCCAACACGAGCCGCGCGCGCTTGGTCGGCACGAGCGAACGGCTCTGCTGTTCGGCGCGAGTCAAGTAACCCTTGCGTTCTAGCGCTTTGAGGTGGTCGTTCACCCCGTTGGTCGACCGAATGTCCATCTGTTCGCCGATTTCGCGAATCGTGGGCGGGTAGCCCCGTTCTTCAGACGTGCTCACGATGAAGTCGAGAATCTCTTTTTGGCGCTCGGTCAGCTCATCCATCGGGGTCTCCAGCAAGGCGATACGAACGTTCAGTATGGTGACTGAACAGTCGTGCAGAGTCAACTTTTCGTGCGTTGGCCCGCAAGACAGCGTTAACTCACGACATTGTGCGAAGGCTCTGGGTGATGTCGCTGATCGTTGGTTTCGCGGCGTGCTCACACGTGCTGCACGGCGTGGTCTTCAGCAAGCCCGAGGTGCAGTACCGCATTGGAGCCCCCGACGAAGCGGCTTGGCGGCGGGTCGACTTTTCAGACAACGATCTTGCGTGGTTGCACCGCACGAGCGGTCACATCATTTCGACCAACGCCACCTGCCACGACCACGGCGACGCGCCGCTCGAAGTGCTGACCCAGCACCTGTTGTTCGGTTTCACCGACCGGGAGCAGCGCGAACAAGAAACGCAGACCATTGACGGCCGCGAAGCGCTGCACTCGAAGTACGTGGCCCGGCTCGACGGCGTGCCCGTTGAAATCGAGCTGGTCGTCTTGAAGAAGAACGGCTGCGTGCACGACTTTTCGTACATCGCCCCGGTCGGCCAGTCGGCCGAACAGCAGGCCGTGTTCGACCGGTTCGTCGGCGAGTTTCAGCAGGAGCGCTCTCCATGAGCGACGCCGACGCGCCCAGCCCAAGTGCACCGCCCCCGGGCCACGAGCCCGAAGAAACGGCGCTGCCCGACTTGGTGCAGCAAGAGCTCGAGAACATTTTGCCGCTCACTGCCCGGGTGAGGCACGCTGTGACGCAGCTGGGCGGCATCGTGGTCATGCTCGCGCAAGCTCTGCGGCGCATGTTCACCCGGCCGCTCGGCATGGGCGAAATGGCCTACCAAATTGAAGTGTTGGGCGTTCGCTCGCTGTCGATCGCCACGCTCACCGCGGTGTTCGCCGGCCTCGTCATTTCGTTGCAGTTCGCGTTCTTTTTGGCGCGGTTCGGGGTGCAGCACACCGTCGGCAAGGTCGTGGTGCTGACCTTGTTTCGCGAATTGGGGCCGGTGCTGACCGCGCTCACCGTGGGGGCGCGCATCGGCTCGGGCATCACCGCCGAACTGGGGTCAATGAAGGTGACCGAACAGCTCGACGCGATTCGGGCCCTCGGGGCCGACCCGATCAAACGCTTGGTGTCTCCCCGGTTGTTTGCGTGTGCGTTGGTGCTGCCGGCGCTGACCGCGCTCGCCGACGTGTTCGGCCTGGTCGCCGGCTCGGTCGTCGTCAAGTCGCAGTACGAAATACCGTTCGACCAGTACTTTCGTTCGGCCATCGAAACCGTGTCGATGCTCGACTTCGCGTCGGGCATTGGCAAGAGCGCGGTGTTCGGCGTGATCATCGCCATCGTGGGGTGCTTCAAAGGCTTCACGGTCGAAGGCGGCACCGAAGGGGTCGGCCGAGCGACGACCGAAACGGTGGCCATTGCGTCGGTGTCGGTCTGCTTGTCTGACTTTTTTCTCACCAAGCTGTTCTTGGCCCTATGAGCGTCGCGACCAAAGACCAGACGGTCACTGCCGCGGCCGCGCTGCCGCTCATTCGCTATGAGAACGTCTCGAAGTCGTTCGGCACCAAGCACATTTATGAACGGCTGAACCTCGACATTTACCGCGGAGAAACGCTGACGATCATCGGCGGGTCGGGCACCGGCAAGTCGGTGCTGCTCAAGTGCCTCATCGGGCTCATGTACCCCGACGCCGGGCACATTTGGTTCGAAGGGCAAGACGTCACCACCCTCGCCGAGACTGACATGCGCGAGGTTCGAAAGAAGGTCGCCATGGTGTTTCAGGGCGCGGCGCTCTTCGACTCGCTGTCGGTCGCCGAGAACATTGCGTACCCGCTGCGCGAGCATTTGCCGAACCTGACCGAAGACGAAATCGCCGCGCGGGTCGCCAAGAACCTGGCGTTGGTGAACTTGCCGGGCATCGAAGCGTTGCGGCCGTCAGACCTCTCGGGGGGCATGCGCAAGCGCGTCGGCCTCGCCCGTGCCATCGCCATGGAGCCCGAAGTGATTCTCTTCGACGAACCCACCACCGGCCTCGACCCGATCAGCGTGCGCATCATCGACGAGCTGATCGTGTCGATGAAACAGAAGTTGGGGTCGACGCAAATCGTCGTCACCCACGACATGGACAGCGCTTTTCGCGTTTCTGACCGAATCGCCATGTTGTCTCGGCGAACGATTGTCGAACAGGGCACGGTGAAACAAATGCAAGCGTCTCGGCACCCCGACGTGCGAGCGTTCTTTGACGCGAGGGCAGTGTAAAATGGCGCCTCCCATCAACCCCGCTGAACGTGAGCGACGGGTCGTCGTTCGCGCCGGTCTGTTCGTCGGCTTGGGCCTCACGCTCGCCGGCATTGTCGTGTTTCTCATCGGCAAAGAGCGCAACCTGTTCGAAAAAGCGGCGGTCTACCGCGGCGCGTTCGAAAACGTCGACGGCTTGCAGCTCGATTCTCCAGTGCGCCTGGGCGGTTTGCAGGTCGGCCGGGTGTCGAAGATCAGCTTCGCTCCCGACTTGGGCGACAAACGCATCATCGTGTCGATGGAAATTGGGAGTCGCTACCAAGAGCGCATTCGCGCCGACTCCATCGCCCGGGTGACGAGCCGAGGCGTGCTCGGTGACAAGGCGGTCGACATTTCGTTGGGCTCACCCGACAAACCGGTGATCGAAGGCGGCGAAATCGAAACGGGCACGTCGGGCGACTTGTCGTCGATCATCAAAGCGTCGGCCGAGATCATCGACAACGCGGTGAACATCACCCGCGACCTGCGCTCGGGGGTCAGCGTCTACACCAGCCCCGAAATCTTGAAAGACGTGGTCAGCGTGGTGAAGAGCGCCAAGAGCATCATGGGCGAAGTCGAAACGGGCCGCGGCTTGTTGCACACCGTGGTGTACGACAAACGCACGAGCGACGACTTTCGAACCCTGGTCAGCGAAGCGGCCGCGAGCGCGGCCCGGTTCGACTCGGCGCTCACCCGGGTCGACGGCTTGCTCACCGACGTGAAGACCGGCGACGGCACGCTCCACGCGCTCATTTACGACCGAAAGATTTCGGCCGCCGTCAACGACCTGGGCACCGCCGCGGGCGAGTTGTCGAGCCTCATCACGGCCGCCAAGACCAACAAAGAAGGCGCGGTGTACCAGTTGGTGTACGGCAACGCCCAGAACATGCTGGGTGACTTGGGCTCGGCCGCGGCCGACATCAAGGCGCTCACGAGCAAGGTGAAGTCGGGGCAGGGGTCGCTCGGTGGCATCATCAACGACCCCACGGTGTACGAAGACCTCAAAGAAATTCTGGGCAACGTGAAGCGCAACCGCGTGCTGCGTGAATTGGTGCGCCTGTCGATCAGCAACCAAGACGCGGCCGACTCGGCCGGCAAACCGGTACCCGGCCCGAACGCGCCGAACCCCAAAAAGTGAGTCGTGGGCGAACGGGCCGAACTCGAGACGCGCGTTCACGAACTCGAGGCCGAATGCTCGGCGGTTGAAGCCCGTCGCGCCTCCGTCGAACGCGCCCGCCGCGAGAACATGGCGCCGGCCTTCTCCGTGGCCCGAGATGACGTCGCGCGGCTGCTCTCGCAGCTCACCGAGTTTCGGCGAATCACCGCCCAGAGCGACGCCGAACGCCGGGCGGTCGAACGCAACCGGTATTTCTATGCCTTACGCACCTTGGTGGGCGTGACCGGGTGGGGCGCGGTGTTGGGTTCGCTCGCCCCGATTTCGAACGTCGTGGCCGCGGCGGTGACCGCCGCCGTGACGTCGGCCGCGTTCTCCTGGTTGGGTAAGCGCCGTGTCTGACAGCGACGAGCGAGCGCTGCGCGACCGGCTCGAGGCACTTCAGGCACGCCTCGCGAAGCTCCGCGAAGTCGAAGCGCGCGGGTTTGACGCCGTCGTGCAACGACAGCTCGACGACGAACTGGCCCAGTTGGGTGCCGAACGCACCGACCTTGAGACCCAGCTGCCGGTGGCCGAGCGCCTCGCCGAAACCAGCCAAAGGCGGCTCTTCGAGGCCGTTCAGCGCTGGCCCATCGACCTGTTTCAGCTCCCCCCGTGGGAGCGTCGCCTGATTCAGTGGGTCGACGGCGGCCGAATTTGGGCGGCGATGGTGGGGCTGGCCTTCGGCACCCTCGCCACGCTGCTCGCCGTGGGTTCGACTTCGCTCTTCGTCAAGCTCGGCGTGGGGCTCGCGGGCCTCACCGCGATCGGCTGGGCCGCTTGGTCGCGCCCTCGAGGCGCTGCCCGACAACCGCCGGTCGCCTCTGCCGAAGAAGAGGGGGCCGAGTCGGTCGCCGCGAACCCCGACGCCAGCGAGCACTCAGACGGGGCGGCGGGCCTCGAGCGCGGCGAACGCCTGCGGTGACATCGACACCGCGCCCAGGTGCCGGTTGGGGGCCACCGTTTCGCCGTGAAAGTCACTCCCGGCGGTGGCGACGAGGTCGAACCGCTTCGCCCAGTCATGAAATTTTTCGCGCAGGGTCGGCGGGTGGTCGCTGTGGTCGACTTCGAGCCCGTCGAGCCCCGCGCGGCGCATCGCTTCGAGCTCGAAGTCTTGCACCTTCGACACGCCGGGGTGGGCCACGGTGGCCGTACCGCGCGCACCATGAATGAGGTCGATGGCCTGTTGGTACGTCACCTCGAAACGGGGCACCGCGGCGGGCCGCCCGTCGGCCAAGAACCGGTCGAACGCCTCTTTCGTCGACGCCACGTAGTTCATTTCAAGCAGCACCCGAGCCAAGTGCGGCCGCGCGAGGTGCGCGTTCGGCCCCGCCAAGTCGCGCACGTGCTGCATGGTGACGGGAAAACCGAGACCGCGAATCTTCTCGACCATGCGCTCCATGCGCCCTTCGCGCTGGGCCTTGAGCTCAACGTCGTAGCGGGCGAGGCGCGCTTCGGCCGGTTCGACGAAGTGCCCCAGAATGTGCACCTCGCGCCGGTTCAACATGACCGACACTTCGATGCCGGGTACCAGCCGCACCCCGTGACGCGCGGCTTCGGTCGTACATTCGGCGATGCTCGCCACGGTGTCATGGTCGGTCACCGCGAGCGTCGTCACCCCCGCTTGGGCGGCAAACGCGAGTAACTCCGCGGGGGTGTGTTGCCCGTCGGAGGCGGTCGTGTGCGAGTGGAGGTCGATCATGCTAACTACCCCTTAGCGCCCCATGCAGCATGCACTCCAGATTTCCCGGAAGATTGAGTATGGCACCCGGGCCATGGCGTTCATGGCATCTTTGCCCGAGGGGCTGACGACCTCGTTTCGCGACATCGCCCGAAAAATGGCGATACCCGAAGAGTTTCTCGCGAAGATCTTGAAAACACTCGTGAAAGCGAAGCTCGTCAAGTCGACGCGCGGGGTGCACGGCGGCTACACGCTGGGCCGCCCGGCGAGCACCATCAGCTTTCTCGACGTCATCGAGGCGGTCGAAGGGCCGGTCGGGGTCAACGTGTGCACCGACCAAGACCAGGCCCACCTGGGCTGCAGCTACTTCGGCGCCTGTACGTTGCACCGCGTGTGGCAAGAAGGCCAAGCGCAAATGCTG
>JBGAIY010000232.1:0-1512 GCA_044225205.1 Myxococcaceae bacterium
GGTTGTCGCCTGACACGAACAGGGTGTTGAAGTCGTCGGTCCACTCCCACACGAGGCCGTGCAAGGCTTCGACGCCGTACAGGTTTCGCGGGCTGCCGGGTTCGCTCAAGTCAGACGCGCGGTTGGGCCGGCCGTACCAGTCGAGAATGCGCTGCGCGAACGCCGGGTCTCGCGAAGCGTCGCGGTGGGTCTCGTCGGCGGCGGCGGCGTATTCCCACTCCAAGGTCGTGGGCAGGCGCCCGCCCCGGGCAGCACAAAAGGCGCGCGCGGCGAAGTACGACACGTGGGTCACCGGCACCGAGGCGTCGGCGCCGGGTGGCCATGCCAGGTACCGCTCGTCGGCCAGGGCCGAAGCGACGCGCCCTTTCTGCCAAGCGGGGTGTTGTCGCACGAACTCGGTGAACGCGGCGCGTGACACCGGCCGCACGTCGAGCCGAAAGGGGGCGACCGGCAACGACGTCTGCCCGGTGTCGAGCCCGAAGAGCGGCGCGAAGCGGCCGGCAGGCAGCGTCACCGAGTCGTCGGCGCTGGCCGACGCCGCGAACACCGCCAACAGCAGCCGCAGCGCGCCCGTCATGTCATTCTCCCGCGGGCTTGGGCGTGGGCAGCGGCGGGAGCGCGGCCCGCAGCTTCTTGACTTCGTCGACGGTGAACGGCGGCGCCTTGTTGCCCCAGGTGTTCGACACGAACGTCAGCACCGTCGCCAACCGCTCGTCGTCGAGCCCGGCGACGGGCGTCATGACGCCGTTGTATTCGACGCCGTTGACGGTGACCTTGCCCGTCTTGCCGCGCAGCACGAGCTCAACCAAGTCTCCACGTTTTGAATTCGACAAGGTCGCCAGAAAATCGCTCTTGGCGAGCGGAGGAAACGCTCCGGGCACGCCCTGGGCTTCGGCCTGGTGGCACATCGAGCAGTTGGCGGTGAAGAGCGCCCGGCCATCGGGAGCCCCGGCCGTGGCGGCCGTCGGGGTCGGCGTGGCCTGGAGCGACGTGGCGACCGACTCGTCTCCCAGGTAGGCCTGGTCGACCTCTTTGCCCGAGTAGATTTCTTTGTGACCGGGCCCCTCGACCTTGAGCATGCCGAGCGAGCCCTTGTTGAACGTACGAAAAATGGAGTGGTCGACCAGAATGTACGTGCCGTCGGTGTCGAGCTTGAACTCGACGATGGCGCTGCCCCCCGCGGGCACCAACGTGGTCTGCACGTTTTCTTGCGCCTTCATGCCGCCTTCTGAATACACCCGGTCGAAAATTTCGCCGATGACGTGAAAGCTGGAAACCAAGTTGGGCCCCCCGTTGCCGACGAAGAGCCTCACGGTCTCGCCGACTTTGCCCTTGAGCGCCCGTTCGCCCACGAGCGACATGGCGCTGCCGTTGAACACCACGTACGACGGCCGCTCGTCGATGGCGCGCTTCATTGAAAACGGCTGCAGCCCTTTTTGGCCGAAGTCGGCGTCGGTGTAGAAGTCGCCTTGCACGACGTAATATTCGCGGTCGACCTTGGGCAGCGGCTTC
>JBGAIY010000232.1:1563-12551 GCA_044225205.1 Myxococcaceae bacterium
GACGGGCGCCGTCGCGCAGTGGTACACGTAGAGCCCGGCGTTCAGCGCCTGAAACGTGAAGCGGCTCTTGTGGCCAGGTGCCGTGAAGGTGCTCGCCGCGCCGCCGCCGGGCCCGGTCACCGCGTGGAGGTCGATGTTGTGCGGCAGCTTGTTGTTCGGGTGGTTCGCCAACCAAAATTCGACGGTGTCTCCTTCGCGAATGCGAATGAAGCGCCCAGGCACGGTGCCACCGAAGGTCCAAAACGTGTAGTCGACGCCGTCGGCCAGCTGCATGACCTTTTCGACGACTTCGACCTCGACCAGCACTTTCGCCGGCGTGGTGCGGGTGATCGGCGGAGGCACGAGCGGCGGCTCCGTCAAAATCGCTTTCTCTTCTGGCAACGCCGCCGCATTCAGCCCCCACAGCGCCAAGCCCAACAGTGCCACGTGCATGTTCGAGTTCCTCGTCAGTGTTTTCTGCGTGTGCCAACGGTCACTGCAAAAACCAGCCCCGCCGCGTCACCCGTGGCGAGGCACCGGCGCTTGTTTCATTATGAAACAAGCTGAAACAGTCGAAGCGCGCGCGAAGAACCCCTGGCCGGGCGGCACCATCGACCCGCGCCTCGGCGAAAGCGAGTGAAAGCCGCCGCGCCCACCCCGACGACCGTGGCGCCGTTTATGCACACCGCTGCCCCGGAGGCAGTCATGGAGACAGTGGTGGCACTCGTGGTGGTGGTCGGCTCGCTCAGCGCTCTTGGCGGCGAGCCCGACGCGGGCGAAGGTTGGGCGCCTGACGCTGGTGCGCCGGTGACCCAGGGGTTCGACGTGGTCGCCACGCCGTGGGGGCCCGGTCGAAAGAGCGCGGGTGAGGTGTTTCGCAGCGCGGCGGCCAGCCTGCCCGACGGCCCCTTTCGCCTGAAGTGGAACGGGTTCTCGTTGGGAGTCGGGGGCCAATATTTCGCGCGCGCCGACGCCCGCGACAACGGCGACTTCAAAGCCGGCGTTCGCGACGAAGTCTTCGGCTTCGACCAACGGGCGCGGGTGACGCTACGGGCTTCGGCGAAAGAGCGGGTGGGCCTGCTGCTCGACATTCAAGACGTGCGCGCGTGGGGCTCGGAGCCCAGCACCACGACGCTCGCCCCCGACGCCGCGTTTCACCAAGCGTTCGTCGACCTCAAGGCGACGGCCTGGCTCGACGTGCGGGTGGGCCGGCAAGAGCTGTCGTACGGAGAAGAGCGGCTCATCGGCAGCCTCGACTGGGCGCAAGCGGCGCGGGCGTTCGACGGGCTCTTCGCCCGCTTCACGGCGTCACCCCACGTGACGGTCGACGCGTTCGCCATGGTGCTCAAGCCACCGGCTTGGCTGTTGGCCGACAACGGCAGTGGGCGGTTTCAAAATTCGGGCAGCTACTTCACGGGCGCCTATTCGCGGGTGCGCTTCGGCAAGGCGGGCTTCGACGTGTACGCGCTGGGCCTGCTCGAAGACCCGGGCACGGTGGCGCTGGGGCACCAACGCGACTCGAACCGGTTGACGGTGGGCACCCGCGCGTTCGGCGCGGTGGGCGGCTGGGCGGTCGTCGGCGAAGGCGCGCTTCAGACCGGCACGGTTGGGCAAGCGAACGACGCGCTGTTCGCCGGCGCTTTTGCGCTGAAGGCCACCTACACTTGGAGCACGGTGTGGGGCAGCCCGTACGTGCTCGGCGAATTCAGCGCCGCCTCGGGCGACGGCGCGCCACAAGACGGAGCCGAACACACGTTTCACCAGCTCTTTCCCACGGGGCATGCGCACCTCGGGTACATGGACTACGTGGGCTGGCAGAACGTCGTCGCGGCGCGCGGCACGGTGGGCTTTCGGCCATTCGGCGCGCACGTCTGGGTCGACGTGCATCACTTTCGCGCGTGGGACCCCAAAGGCGCCTGGTACGCGGCGAACGGCGCGGTCTTTGTGGCGGCCGACCCGACCCGCGTCGACGGCAACATGGGCACCGAAGTCGACCTCTCGGCCACCGTGCCCGTCACCGAGCACTTCGCGGTCGCCGGCAACTTCTCGGTCTTCATGCCGGGCCTCGAGGCTCGGGCCCGGGGCACTTCGGCCGCGACTTGGGGCTTCATGTCGATTCGCAGCCAGTTCTGACCGGCGCTACCAAATGTCGGGCAGCGTGAGCGAAAACGTCGAAATGGCGCGGTCTTTCGTATAGCCGACGATGAGCTCGGTGGCCCCGCGCAACCAGACGTCGATGCGGCCGTCGTCGATGCTCTGGTCGGGCTGGCCGAGCTTCTGACGCACCGCCGCTTGCGACATTTTCGCGCTGACGCCTTCGAGCAGCTTGCCCCGGTACAGGTCGTCACCGTGCTTTTCGTCGATTTTCGCCAAGACGCCGCTGAACACGACCCCGCCGTCGACCTTGGTCAACGTGACTTCGAGCCCCGAGCCGTCGAGTTCGACTTGCACCGAATTTTCACTGCGCGGGGGCTTCGGCACTTTCGGCAGGCCGGCGGCCGCGAACGCGTCGACGACCGTGGCGTCGTCGCGGCTCTTGGTGATCAACTTGGTCCACCAGGCGAAGTCGTGAGCGGGCATGGCCGACCACATACCGCACCGACGCCCTCACCCCGAGAAGTGCTTTTCAGCGTTCGGCCGGGCCGGGCACCTGAGCGGGAGGGTTGCGGTCGGCGGCCAACCGCGCCCGAACCGCCGAACCGAACGTGAACACCCCAATGACCAAGCCCAACAGGCCTTTGAGGGCACGGTCGGGGTACCCCGGGCCGGCCCCCAAAATGGCCAAGCCGCCCATGGTGAGCAGGCCGCCCACGACCAAGAGCATCAGCCTGCGGCCCTCCGACACGATCTTGAAGGTGTTGCCGCACGCGCACCGAAACACTTCGGTCGTGCCGGTTTCAGCCAGGCGGAGCTTCGAGGTGTGTCGGGTGACCTCGACCGGGTTCAGCACCGAACGACACCGACCGCACACGTGTTGCGCCATGACCAGGCTCCGCTTCGCTCGAACCCTTTGACCTTAGGGAATGATGAGTTGGTGGTAGTCGCCGCGCACGTCGGCGGTACCCGTCACCGAGACGTAGTCGCCGATGTTCGGAGCGGGCACCAAGCCCGCCGTCGAGAACACCTGAATGCCCGAGCGCGGCCCACCGCCCGGGTCTTCAATGAAAACCGTCTTCTGCTTCGACTGGTTGACGGCGACGCCAATGACGAGCCCCCGAACGGTCACCTGGGGCTTCGACGTGGGGTAGTTCGCCTGCAAGTCTTGAATGTCGGTGGTCGCGGGGGCGTAGCCGGTGCCGCCGGGCAGCGAGCCCATGCCGACGCCGGCGCACGAGCTGAGCGCCAGGCTGTAGCTGGTCACCATGGTGGCCGACAGCAACCGCCCGGCCCAGACGCCCGTGATCACCGGCAGCGACACGCCATTGAACTTCGCCTGACAGTCGCTCATGCCGGAGCCCAACAGCACGAACGAGTCGACCAGCACGATGTGGCCCGCGGAGTCTTTGGCGGCGAAGCCGTCGCAGGTGTTCATGAAAATGTTCGGGCAGTGGTCGTCGTCGAGCACGGTGTTGTCGCTCGTGATCGACGCCGCAAGCTGCACCCACTGCCCCACGTGGTCGAGCGCCTCGGTGCCGCCGTCGAGCGGCTGGGTGTGAGCGAGCTTGGTCGGGTCGGTCACGAGCCAGGGCTTGGGCAAGTGGTTGTTGGTCGACACGACGACGAGGCCGGGCGTGCCCGACGAACCGGCGTCGCCCGGGTTGCCGCCCGCGTCGACCGGGCCCGTGCCCGCGTCGGTCTTCGGGGCCCCGGCGTCGGTCGCAGACGTGCCACCGTCGGCCTTGGGCGAGCCCGCGTCGACGGGCGGAGGAGGAAACGTCGGGGGCGCGCTCTGCGTGGCCGAGGCCGCGGCGGCGGTGGGGTCACACGCCGAAGCCAACACCCCAAGCCCGGCGAGCGCGGTCATGACAGCGAGAACACTGCGTTTTTTGAATGACATGATGTTCGGGCTCTTTGGTCTTGATTAGTTGCGCACGCGCAGAATGAGTTCGGCTTGAAACGGCGCGGCCCGGCCCGTCGCGGTACCGAAGCGGTTGGTCGCTCCGGCGTTGTACGAGTCGGTGATGCCCGTGGGCGTGGTCGAGTTGAGCGCGTTGACGATGAGGCCGACCAATTCCATTCGGGGTTCTTCGAGGTGAAAGAGCCGGCCCAGGTTGTAGCGAACCTGCAGGTCGACCGTCAGTTGGTCGGGGTTGCGCATTTCGACCCACTGGGTCGGGTCGTTCAAGTTCGGAGCGCCGGTCGACGTCTCGTTGGGGTAACCGGTGCCGCGCGGCGACTTCGGCACCCGGGCGGTTTGGCCGGGGGTGGGGTTCGCGAAGGTCTCCCACATGGGCGTGCCGGTGTAGAACTGCACGCGCGCGCCGAAGTCGAGCCCGAACGACGTGCGGTACGTCACCGAGGCCTTCACGGTGTGGCGCCGGTCGTCGCTCGCGAAGCCCTCGTAGAAGTGCGTCCACCGGGGGTTGAGCAAGAGGCCCGAAAAGTAGTCGTCGACGGTGCCGGTCGTGAACGACAGCGTGTAGCTCGCGAGAATGTCGAAGTTGCCGGGAGTCGCCTGCACCCACAGGTCGACGCCTTTGTATTCGCGCCAGGCTTGCGGCGAGGTTCGGGCGCGCAAGATGCTCTGCGAAACACCGTTCGCGTAGCCGACCACGCGCGTGCCGGTCGGGTCGTAGATGATGTTCGTTTCTTCGTCGGCCCACATGTTGGCGTACTTGCGGTAGCTGAAGTCGAGGCCGATGACGGTGTCGTCGAACACTTCGCGTTTGACGCCGGCGGCCACTTCGTCGACCAGCGGGGGCCCCCCCCGCGCCATGGTGCGGTTGCCGCCGGTTTGGGCGCAGCCGGCCGACGTCACGTTCAACACGCAGTTGGGAAACGCGCCGCCCGAAAACGTCGCGGTCACGCGGGTGAGCGCGGGGTTGCCGTGCTGGGCGATGAGAATGTTGCCGACGTCGTTCGAGCGGCCGTAGTGGGCCGTGAAAATCGTCTTGTGGTCGCCCATCACGTCCCACGTGGCGCCGAGGCGGGGGCCGAAGCCGGTCAACGTGGTGAGCGGCTTGCCGTCATTGGCGTAGAGCCAGCCTTGGTCGAGCCGCACGCCACCCACCAAGGTGACGTGCTTGCCCAGTTCCCACCGGTCTTGAATGAACGCTCCGGCGCTGAACACCGAACCGAACGTCTTGAGCGGCGCGAGCAGCCCGTCTGAATTGTAGAAGTCGGTGTGGGTGTTGCAGAACCCGAACGTGGTCGCGTCGTTCGGGTTGCAGACGCCGCCGCGGTCGCTGTAGCGCTGGGCTTGGGTGACGCCGGTCAACTGCGTACTGCGCTGGTACGAGAGCTGAACGCCGCCCTTCACCGCGTGCGCGCCGCGGTGCCAGACGAGCACCGGGTCGAACTGAAAGCGCTGCTTCGACTCGTTCATGAAGTTGCCCTGAATGTCGGAGCTGATCGACCCCGGGGCGAACTGGGTGACGCCCGCCGTGGCGTCGGTGTGCGACACGAGGCCCGTGTCTTTTTCAGCGCCCTGGTCGACTTCTTTTTGCGTCACGCCGGTCTGCAGCGTGAAGAGCAGGTTGTCGGTGAACGCGTGGTCGTAGTTGGCGATGAGAAAGAAGCCGCCGCGGTCGATTTTCTGTTCGGCGTCGAGCGTGACCGACCCCGACCCGATGACGTTGTCGATGGTGTTGTGGTCGTAGTTGAACGCGAGCGAGAGCTTGTCTTTGGCGGTCGCCTGCCAGGTCAACTTCGCGCGGAGCAGCGTGGTGGTGGTCGTCGTCGGCCGGTTCTCTTGCGGCGTGTAGAACGTCGAGATGATCGACTCGCGCCGGTTGAAGTTCATTTGGCCCGACACCGAGAACCACAGCTTGTCTTTGATGAGCGGCCCGCTGAGCGCGACGACGGGCGAATAAAAATACGTCTGGGGCAACTTCACCTGGTTGTCGGGGCCGTAGAGGCCGACGAAGCCACCCTGGCTGCCCGGCACCGAGTTTTGGGCGGTCATCCACGGGGGGCTCAGGGTGAGGTTGACGTCGTACCTGAACTTGTTGCCACCGCTCTTGGTGACGGCGTTCGTCACCGCGCCCAGCGCGTTGTACTGGGCGTCGAACCCGCCGGTGATGATTTCGAACTGGTCGACGACGTCGAAGTTCATGGGCGCGGTGATCGACCCGTCGGTGATGTCGGTCGTGTCCATGCCGTCGACGTAGAACTTGCCGAAGCGCGAGAGGCCGCCGCGGGTCGACGGGCGGGTGCCTGGCCCGGTGCCGGCGACCTGCGACGCCATGCGTTCGACCTGGTGAAAGACCGGCGTTTGGGCGGCTTTCTCGAAGGTGATGACGGTGGTCGCCTGGGTCGACGACGTGTCCATCACCGGGTTGGCTTTGGCGACGATTTCGGTGACCTCTCCTTCGATGGTGACCTCTTTGAGGTGCACGTCGATGGCGGTGGTGCGGCCCAGGTTCACGACGATGCCGCTGTGGCGAACGGGGGCAAAGCCGGCGACGTCGATGCTCAGCACGTAGTCGGTACCGGGGGGCAAGCTGTCGAACTCGAAGCGGCCGTCTTCACCCGCTTCGCGGTACTTGGGCCCGAGCAAGGCCGCCGACTTGAGCGTGAGCGGCATGAGCCCCAGCGGAGCCCCCGACGCGTCGAACACCGTGCCGGCGATGCGGCCGGTCGTTTCACCCGCGGCCCAGGCCGACTGACCGGCCGCCAACATCAACACCGCGACCAGCCAAAACAGAGGTTTCAACGTTTTCATTGGGCCACCACGAAGATCGTGTTGAAGGCGGCCGCCGCCGCTTGGGTGATGTCGACGTCTTTGGCGCCGCAGTCGGTGCCATGGCAAATGCCGGTGAAGTCTCCGGCCACCTTGCCCGCCGGCAACCGCCAGCTGTGCAGCTTGACGATGGGCGAGTACCCGTCTTCGCCACGTTTGAACGGCAAGAGCACGACTTTCGGGTCGGTCGCTTTGGCGAAGGTGGTGACGCCGGCGGGGTCGAGAATCACGCCGTCCATCGCGACGAGTTCGCCCTTGTCGTTGACTGGCACGGGGCCGCCGTCGAGGTAGGTGAGCAGCAAATCTTTGTACCACCCGTACTGCACGGCCAAGGCGAAGTTGGGCGTCGACGGAGCGAGGGGCGCGGTCGGGTCGATGACGGCCCAGAGGCGAATTTCGCCGGTGGTGCCCGCCGTCAGGGCGTACTTGCCGGGCGCGGTGTCACCGTGCCCGACCCACTGGGCGTCTTTCACGTCGTTGCACGAAAACGGGCCGTTCGTGGCAATGGGCACGACGTTGACGAACGGGGTGACCACGACGCCGGCCGTGCGCGTGGCGAGCGGCAGTGCCGTGAAGAGCGGAAACTGCTTCTCAGACGAATACGCGTCGCGCATGGGCTGGTAGTCGCCCACGAGTTGGCAGTGGCCGCTGCCGAAGCCGTACACGACGGGGGCCGCTTCGGCCTTCAGCGTCGGCAAGGTCGACGTGGTGAGCGCGCCGACGTTGTAGAAGTAGAGCGGCTCCCCGTGCGCGAACCCCTGCTGCGACGGGTAGCACGGGGCGCTGCCGCACTTGCCGGGCAAGAACTTCGCGTCGAGCACCGTGCCGTCGATGAAGCCTTTGAAGTCGTCGGGCTGGTCGCCGCCGGCGCACGCCGACACGACTCCGAGGAGGGCACAACCAAACGCCAGTGCGCGCGGCACACCGAAATGGGGTTTCATGGTGCGCGCGCGGTACCACACCGTCGGCTGATCGGGTCGTGAAAACCACGTGACAACCGACGACCAACTGAACCCGGGCTCACCTGGCCGAGCTGATCAGCAGACAAATGCCCAGGTTACGCGCGGCCGGCGCTGATCACTTTTTCCCAACCGGCGAGAAAGCGGCGCAGAAGCAGTCGGGGCGGCGGGTGACGCGCACCGTTCGCGCCCGCAAGGCCCACCCGTCGAGCACCTGCAGGGCCGCGACCCCCGGCTGCGCATTGGGCTGGTCGGCGAGCACGGCCTGCCAGGCCCCCACGACTTGCGGCAGCGCTCCCAACACCCCCGCCTGGGCGCACGTCAATGCGTCAACCGGCGGAGCCTCGAACAGACAGCGCAGGCACGGCCCGCCGCGCTCGATGCGCAGGGCGAGGCCCTCGAAGCGCACGACGCCGCCGTAGACGAGGCTCGCCCCGCTTCGAACCGCGGCGTCATTCAACAGAAACTTGGTGTCGACGTGGTCGGTGGCGTCGATGACCAGGTCGTGTTCGGCGAAGAGCGAGTCGACTTGGGCGGCCGTCACCCGTTCTTGGCGCACCGCCAACACCGGTGCGACCCACTGAAATTGTTGGCGAATTTTCTGCGCCGCCGACTCGACCTTGGGTCGGCCGAGGTCGGCGTCGCCATGCCAGAGCTGGCGGTGCAGGTTGGTGACGTCGACCAGGTCGGGGTCGATGAGCGTGAGCCGGCGCAGTGAAGACGGGTCGGCCTTGCGGGCGTGCAACAGCGCCAACGAGGCGGGGCAGCCCAGGCCTCCCAGACCGACGACGCACACCGAGTGGGCGCGAGGCGACATGCGGCCGTCATGCCTTTGATGCGGCGAAAGCGCCAGCGCCGAGCGCTCGCCCGGTCAACGAGTACCACCCGATGGTATAGAGTCGCCAAGGTGTCAGCCGAACCGAACGACGACCGCCGCGCCCGAGTCAAAGCCGTACTCGACAAGCGTGGGCTGACGTCGCAGGTCTCGGCGAACGACACCTCCGACGCATGGCTGCAAGAGCGCTTCGTGGCCCGCGCCCGCGCGCTCTTCTACGCCCGAATGATGTTTCTGACGCTGGGCCTGCTCATTTTGGCGGTGCCGGTGTGGCGGGTGTACTTCGGCTTCGAGGCGTTCGCCTTCGCCGGCTACTTCTTGATGTTGATGTACAGCGTGACGAACTACCTCGTGCTGGCGAACAAGCGCGCGGGGCGCATCGTCACCTACGTGACGCTCTGTTTCGACCTGGTCGTCATGGTGGTGGTGGTGGCGAAGCCGCACGTCACCGGCGGCTTGCAGAACCCGCTGCTCGCGACGCAGCTGCTCTTCACGACGCTCTTCGCCCTGCTCTACCCGAAGCCGCTGGCCATTTTGCCGCCGCTGTTGGCGCTGCCCATTACGATTCGCATCGACCAGCTGCTCGACCGCAGCCCAACCGCGATCGAAATGTTGACGTTGCTCTGGTACCTGGCGCTCAACTTCATCACCATTTACGTGTTGGTGTATTTGAACGAGCGCGAAGTGAGCGCGCACCGCGAAGTGGTCGAGCTGCAGAGCGACCTCAAAGAATTGGCGGTCGTCGAAGAACGCAACCGGCTGGCGCGCGAAATTCACGACGGGTTGGGCGCGAGCCTCTCGTCGGTCATCATTCAGGCCGAATACCTGGGCCAATTGGCGGGAGACAACGCCGGGCTCAAAAGCGAAATCGGCGAGCTCAAAGCGTCGGCCGAAGACGCCATTGAAGAGCTGCGGCGCAGCTTGCAAATGATGCGCGAAGACTTCGATTTGGCGTCGGTCATCGAAGACTACGTGAAGACGTTTCGCGAGCGCACGAAGCTCAACGTGCACTTCGAAGCCACCGGCCGGTGGGCGGGCCGACTCGCGCCCGAGGCGGCCTTGGCGATATTTCGGGTGCTGCAAGAGACCTTGTCGAACAGCATGAAACACGCGCAGGCGCAGCGGGTCGACGTGAAGCTGCACTTCAGCCATTCACGGGTGTACCTGTCGGTGAAAGACGACGGGCAGGGCTTTGACCCCAGCACGCCGAAGAGCGGCCATTACGGGCTGAGCAACATGCGCGACCGAGCGACGAAAGTGGGCGCCGAAGTGTTGATCGACGCCGCCCCCGGCCGCGGCGCGCACATCACGTTTTCGGTACCGGTGGTGACCTTGTCGTGATTCGCCTCGTGAGGAGTTCAACGTGACCAACCCGCCGCAACCGACCGAGCGCATTCGCGTCTACGTGGTCGAAGACCAGAGCAAGATTCTCAAAAACCAGCTCAAGCTGCTCGAAGGCAACCCCGCGCTCGAAATCGTGGGCACGGCGACTTCGGGTGAAGCCGCGTTGCCCGAGGTGACTCGGTTGTTGCCGCACGTGCTGCTGCTCGACTTGGGGTTGCCGCTCATGAGTGGCATCGACGTCACGCGCGCGGTGAAGAAAGCGACGCCCGAGGTCGAAATTCTCATTATCACCATCTTCGACGAAGAAGACAAAGTGCTCGAAGCCGTGCAAGCGGGCGCGTCGGGGTATCTGCTCAAGGGCACTCCGGCCGACAAGATGATCGAAGCGATTCAAGAGGTGCGCGCCGGAGGCACGGTCATTCAACCCAACTTGGCGAGGCGGCTGCTCAAGCACTTTCGGGTCGGAGAAGCTCCCGCGGGCGCTCCTCCGGCGACGACGGCCACCGCCAGCGCTCCCATGGCCGTTGAACCCGAAGGCAAGAAGCTCTCGGCCCGCGAGTCGGAGATTCTGCAGCTCATCGCCAAGGGCGTGTCGAACAACGAAGCGGCTCAGTTGCTGGGCTTGTCGAAGGCCACCATTCGCACGCATTTGGAACACATTTACCGCAAGCTCGAGGTCACCAACCGCGTCGAGGCGGTGACCGAAGGGCTTCGCAAGGGCTTGATACAGATGTAGCCGCGACGACCAGCCTTCACCGGCGGGCGAACTACGGCGCGAGCATGACCCAGCTCATGGGCGGCACGCTGACCTGCACCCGCCCGTCTGGAGCGACCCAGGTGTCGGCGGCATGTCCCGAATAGTCGTGCAACATCACGTTGGAAAAGCCGGTCGACACCCACTGCGTTTGCCAGTCGCCGCTTTGGTTGAGGCCGGCGAGCAGGCTGCGGTCTCGTTCGAAAATGAGCACGTCGTGCGAGCTGAAGCGGCTGAAGTATTGACCGTTCGCTTTGTGGTTGTGCACCCAAACCA
>JBGAIY010000233.1:0-12517 GCA_044225205.1 Myxococcaceae bacterium
CCACCGAATTCGCCACGAGCGGCACCTCGACGTGGCACGCCCACGCCCCGCAGACCGTGTCGACCTGCCGCGTCGCCCAGGTGCCGTGCGTCACCGTCGCCGCGAAGCGCGACGCGCGCTTCACGCTCGACGTGTCGGCCGAAACCCACGTCGTCACCCTCGCCGTGCAAGTCGGCGCCGTGCAAGTCACCGACGCCGACGGCTCGGTGCGCCAGGTGCTCGCATCGCAGAGCGCGGTGTACTCCGCCGACGGCCTGCGCGAAGCCCGCGCGCTCGAAGCCCGCGGTGACTTGATCGCCGCCGAAGCCCGCCTCGCTCAACTCGCCCAGGGCCAGTCGCTCGCCGCCGAAGTCGCGCTCTACGAGCAGAGCGTGCTGCGGTTGCGAAAGCGCGGCGACGTCTCGGGCGCGCTGACCTTGCTCGACGAATGGCAACAGCGTTTTCCCCATGGCGCGCTCGCGCCCGAGGTCGCGCTCTCACGGCTGGAGGCGCTCGAACGGTTGGGTGAACACGCCCGAGCCGCCGCCGCCGCCGCCGCGTTTCTGCGCGACTTTCCAGGCAATGAGCGCACCCAAGAAGTCGAACGGTTTCAGGCGCTCTTGCCGAATTCACCGAAGTGAACGACCGGTTGAACGAAATCGGCGGGGGCGACCTTGAAGGTCAACGCCGTGCCCACGCCACCTTCGAAAAAGAGAAAACACATGATTCGCCAACTGACAGTCTGTGCCCTCGCTTGCGGGTTGCTTGCCTGCGGCAACGTCGGCAGCCGCTACGTCAAAGCCGAAAGCGTGACCACGAAAGGTGGCCTCGTGCAGGTGCAGGCCGCCGACAACGCCCAACTGAGCGGCACCTCGCTCGCCATACCCGCCGGCGCCCTGTCGGCCACCACCGTCATCACCGTCGACTTGGTGAACAGCGCCCTGCTCGAGCCTGACGTCGCCGCAGGCCCCACGGTCGAATGGGGCCCCTCGGGTACCATTTTCGCCAACCCCGCCGAAATGCAGCTGCCGTACCTCGCCGACGACCAAGACGAAATTTTCGTGCAGGTGCAAGAAGCCAACGGCCAGCGTTTTGAAATCGACTCGTCGCACGTCGCCGTCGATGCCACGAACAAGCTGGTGCGCTTTCGCGTCAACGGCTTCACGCGGTTTCAGGTCGGCGCCCGCCGCCAGTGCCGCACCAATGCCAATTGTTCGGCCGGCAAGGCTTGTCGCGCGGGGCGCTGCGCGGCGGTGTGCGCCTCGAGCGCCGACTGCGGCACCAACCAGGCCTGCGTCAATGGCGCGTGCCAGTCACCGGGCAATACCTGTGTGACCAACGCCCAATGCCTCACCAACCAAGTGTGCTTGAGCAACAAGTGCACGGTGTTCAACGCCATCGACGCCGGCAGCGCCAGCGACGGCGGAGTCGACGAAGACGGCGGCACGGGCGCGAAGACGTGCGACTCGAACGCCAGCTGCGGCGGCAACGAAGTGTGCATCGCCGGCTTGTGCGTCGTGCAGGCCTGCTCGTTCAACAGCGACTGCACGGTCGGCAACGCCTGTGTCGGCGGCGTGTGCCGCCCCATCGACTACGACGGTGGTGGCCTCGACCTCGACGCCGGTGACCTCGACGCCGGCATCGGCGACGGCGGCCTCGGCGCACACTGCGTGAACAACGAACAATGCGGCGGCGCGGCGTACTGCGGCAGCGACTTTCAATGCCACGACCTCTCGTGTTCGACCGACTCCGACTGCGGCGCGGGCCAGGCCTGCGCGCCGAACGACCTCGGAGAGTACCGGTGCCAAATCATCGACCTCGACGCCGGCGTTGACGGCGGCTTCGAAGACGGCGGCATCGACGGTGGCCCGTTCGAGCCCGACGCCGGTCACCTCGACGGCGGTGAAGCCGACGCAGGCAACCTCGACGGTGGCCTCGATGCCGGCGACCTCGACGGTGGTGCCTCCGACGGCGGTGGCCTCGACGCCGGCGAAGCCGATGCTGGGCTCGACGGCGGTGAGAGCCTGAGCTGCCGCGCTGACTTCGACTGTCTGACGGGCCAGCACTGCATCGGCCACGTTTGCCAATGAGCTGAGCTGCTGACCGATGCGACTCAAGTGGCGGCGTGCACGTTCGAAGCGTGCACGCCGTTGTCGTTTCTGGTTCCAACTCGATCTCGTTGAGCGGCACGGCGCGCTCTAGCGGCCGAGTCGGCTATTTCGGTCATTGTTTCAAGGTGTTGGCGAGGCGCCACGCCGTCATGAACGAATGCGCTGACGCCCGACATCTACCGGTGGTCGGGCAGCGAACGGCATGCACGGAAGGCGGTTGTGACCTTGACGATCAGGCGTGTAGTGGTGGTCATGGCACTGGTGGCCTGCACGGCGTGCTCGGGTCAAGCAGACTCAGACGCAAGAATCGACGCCGGAGCGTCGATTGACGCCGGCGCCACGCTCGACGCGGGAGGCTTCGACGCCGGAGAATTGACTGACGCCGGCGCTCACGTTGACGCGGGCACTCCAGTTGACGCCGGCACTCCAGTTGACGCCGGCAATCCAGTTGACGCCGGCACGCCCGTCGACGCGGGCACTCCGTTCGACGGAGGGCTTGATGTGGCGAAGAGCATCGTCATTACCAGCCGCGTCGGCTTCGCTCAGGTCGCAGACCCTGCGGCGAAGTTGACGCTCGGGCGATTGTTGGCCGCCCGGCACGCGTTCATGAATGTGAAGCGCGTCGAAAGCGGCAAACCGTCGGTCGGAGAGCGTGACGGCGCTCTGATGGTGTTCACGAAAATGGCCGAAGACGTCGACGAACACAACGCGATGCCGCTCGAGCGAAAAATCGGCCTCGTCAAAAACATCAAGAACCCCTTTCGAGATCTGGTCTTGGCGAATTGGGACTTCGGAGGCCCCGGCCCCGACCTGCCTGCTGATCAAAAAGACGGGCCGTTTCGTTTGCTCGCCGTCATCAACCGACTCGACCTTGCGGGCGCGAACGACAACCCGGGTGGCGGCACCACGTTGCCCGAAGACAAGCGCAAGTTCTTCGGCGAAGGCCGCCTGGTGTTCGGGCTCAAGGCCGACCGCCCAGGAGGCGAGCCGTACCCGATGACGCTGATCATGGAGTACCACCTCCCCTATGTGAACAAGACGGTCGACGGCTCGGGCAACGTCACGCTCACTGGCGTTGAGTCTGACTTCAACTCCGACTCCATTTCCCAGTCTGATTGGATCAACCAACGCCAGGTGTGGGCCGAGGCTTGGCTCGAACTGTCGCGCTTCTCGTTCGACTCGACCGAGTATCAGTCGAAGCTGCGAACGCTCGTATCGCTGTTCGCCCGGCCCGAGAACAGCATCGCGCTGCGCGTCGGCTACATCGTCGAACCGGTCGACCCGAACGACCACACCCAAGAATTCGAGTATCGAGAGAATTACACCCAAGGGGGGTTCTTGCTCGCGCCCCGAGACCTCGCGCGCGACGTTCACCCGTGTGTCATCGACCAGCCGTTCTTTGCCGACCTGATCAACCAGCGCTGGCAGGCGAGCACGCACGACATGAACTTCGAGTACAAGTGGCCGTCGGCGATCGCCGACCAAGTGGCCATCAAGGCGGCGTGTGGTGTGCCCATGGGCGCGAAAGACGGCGAGCAGGGGCCTCGCGTTCATGTCGCCCGGTTTACCCGCGAGAAGTGGTGGCCCGCGTTCTATGGTACCTCGCAGACCGACCCCGATTTGAACAACATGGAAGAGAAGCGTCACGACTTTGCGATGACCAGCTGCAGTGGGTGTCACTCCAAAGAGACCGGCACCCAAGGCTTCATGATCTTTCCCCGCGCTGAGAACCAAGATTCAGCGGTCTCGCCGTTTTTGCTGGGCTCCGTCACCGCTGCGTTGCCGAATGGCCGGCAGTACACCTCCAACGAACTCCAGCGGCGCCGCGACCTCGTGATGCGCTTCGCTCGACGTGAATATTCGGGCCCGTGCGAAGGTGGCGCGTGCCCCGCACCGCCCACCGCCGCCACCTCGATGGAGGAAGAGATGCTGCTGAAGTAGCCCACCTCCGGGGAACCGAAGTACCTTTCGCGAATGTCGAACGACATGCGGCCTTTTCGAATAACTCGGTGGGCGGCGCTGGTGGTGATGTGCCTCGTTTCGCGCGCGCGGGCCGACGACGAGGTGCCACCTGACGCGCAGCAAGTCATCGCTGAATTCGACAAAAAGGCGACCGCGCTCGCGCAAAAGGCCGAAGCCGATTTGCAGCGCGTGCAAGAAGCCGCAGTGGCCAAATTGAAGGTCCTTCAAGACCAGTACTGCCGCGCCGCGAAGCTCGACGCGGCGCTCGCCGTCAGAGAGCAGATTCGGCGAATCATCGGGCTCCGGCCTGACCCCGGCGTGTTGCACCTCACTGCCGAAGACCTCGGCAAGACCCTCTTGTTCGACGTGATTGGCAGCACCGAAGGCTCGGTCTGGGGTACCGAAGTCTTCACTGGAGATTCACACCTGGCCGCCGCCGCGGTGCACAGCGGCGTGCTCAAGCCGGGCCAGCGTGGCGCCGTTCGCGTTCGCGTCATCGCCGGCCAGAAGGGCTACGAGGGGTCGACGAAGAACGGTGTCGAAAGCCAGCCCTATGGCCCCTGGGGCGTCAGCTTCACCGTCGGCCTGGGCCCGGCACTGCCGTAGCTCCCAGGCTCACCCGACGTGTGCAGCGTGTCGGCCACCAAGCACCCGGGCGCTTCGACCGACAGCGGCCCCAGCGGTAGCGTCTGAAGTCGCGGCTTCTGGCCCGCGGGCCGTCGAGGCGGCGCGGCGACAGCCCCGGGTGCAACCGGCCCAGCAACGGTGCCCGACGGCCGGTCAGCGACCGCGCACCGCCCGTTCACCCCCGGCTTTCGACCATTCGCCTTCACTGAGCCCATCGGGTGCGGCGAAAAGCCGATGGTGGCGGCATGCGTGCACTCGTCTCATTGGCCATGTGGAGCCTTTTGACCGCGTCGTCACCCGCCGACACCACCGGCGCCCTCGAAATGCCCGACTCGCTTCGGGCCTTCTTGGAGACCCCCACCTGGGACGCGACCCCCGGAGGTTTTCGAATCATCACCCTGTCGCACGTGGCCGACGCTTGCGCGGCGCAAGCCGAGCGCCACCCGTCGCGGCGCGAGGGCGCTCAGCAGTGTGTGCGCCGCGCGCTCGCCGCCGCGTGGAAGACGATGCCCGCCAAGTCGCTGGCCGAAGTGCCCAATGGGTTGTGGCTCGCCCACCTCAACTTGATTTTCGCCGACGCCGACGCCCTGGGGCCGTGCGCTGACCCGCGCACGCACCGGTGGGTTTCTGAACGCCTCGCCGCCATGTCATTGA
This sequence comes from Myxococcaceae bacterium, assembly GCA_044225205.1. GTDB lineage: Bacteria > Myxococcota > Myxococcia > Myxococcales > Myxococcaceae > JAEUJT01. Next base: position 5,334 of record JBGAIY010000233.1, read on the forward strand.
ACGACCCGCTGGGCCACGCCCCCTCGTACGGCGCTTTTCGCGCGCGTTGGCCGGCCGACCAAGCCGCCGCCCTCGCGAGCCTGGCGCGGTACGACCACGCCCACCACGCAACGCTCCACGAGCGGCCGACGAAGGTGTGGCTCGCCGCGCTCGCGAAAGCCACCGGTCGCCCCAAGGGAGCCGCTGGGCCGTGGGTGCTGCCGCCGTCAGACGTGGCCATGTCGAGTGCGACCGCGAAGTTCGCGCGGGGCTGCGCGAATTCATTCTTGACTCGCTACACCGCTGAATTCGCGCCCGACGTCGCGCGCGACTGGTACCGCGAATTTCGCGACGGGTGGGTCGTGCACGCCGGCCCGTTCACCGGGCTGCGCGAGTGGCCTCCGGGCGTCACCCGGCCCGCCGACATTGATTCGGGCCCGGTAATTCTGAACATCGGCACCGCGGCGAGCGCACTCGGCATCGCCGCGGCCCGAGCCCAAGGCGACGAAGCGTTCGCGACGACGCTCGAGGCTTCGGCCGCCCAGGTCATGGCGCTCGGCGTCACCGGAGCCTTACCCAAGCTGCTCATGGCCGACGCGATTTCGTTCGAGTCGCGCTGGCAGCCGGTGCACCTCGCGGGTTCGGCCGGCGAGTGAAACGGAAACGGGCTGGGCTACTGCGCCATCGCGAACTCGGGCATCGACGCCGACTCATCGAGGTCGATGGCGGCGTTGATGACCCGCGTCGCCGTGACCGGTATGCGCACGAAGCGAATGCCGAGTTCGTTCGGCTTGCCCTTCTTGCGAATCACCCAGCGCACTTCACCCACCGCCTCGACGTCACCCGTCGGCAGCGCGAATGACAAGTGCAAGGTCTGCCCCTTGCGCACCGGCAATTGGGTGAGCAAACACAAGCCCGTCGGCGAAACGTCTCGCACTTCACCGCGAATGAGCATGGCCGCGACGCCGGCCCCGAAGATTCGGGCCTGACAAGCAAAACGAGGAGCGCGTCGCTTCTGAACCATGTTGGCGAGTGTTGATCAGCTCCCTCGCCGAAGTCACGTGGGGCCGAAAATTCCAGTGAGAGAAGACGTACCAACAACCCCAATTCGTTCAGGTTTTTCGAGTCGCCTGACCTTGCCGCACCGAATACCACACCGTGTCAGGGCCTGCGGCTCGCTGTACCAGGCCCGCGTCGGTGGTGGTGAGAAAGGTTTGGGCGCCCGACTCGGCGAGGTAGTTCATCAAGAAGGCGTTTCGCTCGGGGTCGAGTTCACTCGACACATCGTCGAGCAACAAGAGCGGCAGAAAGCCGTTGGTCGCCGCCAGGTTTTCAATTTCGGCCACTTTCCACGCGAGTACCAAGGCGCGGGCCTGCCCCTGCGAGGCGAATTGCCGAGCCGAATGGTCGCCCAGCGCAATGTCGAGGTCGTCGGCGTGGGGCCCGACCGACGTGAAGCCCCGCTCGGCGTCGCGCGGCAAGCGTTGGTCGAGGTGTCGGGTCAGTGCCTCGGCCAGTTCATTTTCAGACGCCGTCGCGAAGGCCGCCCCGAAGTCGACGTGCGAGGGCACGTACGAAAACGCCGCGGGCACCTCGGTGCGGCCGATGCGCGAGAAAGCGGTGTGGGCACGCTCGGTCAGCTCGCCCAGCAGCGCCCGTCGCCGCGCCCACAACCGGGCCCCCATTCGGGCGAGGGTCGTGTCCCAAGCGGCGAGGTGGGCGTGCGGCGCGTTTTCTTTGAGCAGGCGGTTGCGGCTCTTCAGCGCCCGGCCGTACTCGCGGCTCTCGTGCAAATAGGCCGGGTACCGGTTGAAGACCGTGCGGTCGAGAAACAGCCGCCGACCCTCGGGGCCTCCCTTCACCACCGCCAAGTCGTCGGGCGTGAAAGCCACCACCGACACTCCACCAAAGTACGCTTCGAGCGAGGTGGCCCGCTTGCCGTCGACCGACGCGGTTCGCGTTTTGGGCGCAATTTCGACGCTGATGTCACGCTCGGCCCCCTGCAAGCGAAACCGCCCCGACACCCGCGCCGTTTCGGCTCCGAATTGAATGAGCTCCGACAGGCGGCTGGCCCGCAACGCCTTGAGCGTCGCCAGGTAGTAGAGCCCCTCGAGCAAGTTCGTCTTGCCCTGACCGTTTTCACCTACCGCGATGGTGGCGTGCGCCGACAAGTCGAGCGACACCCGCTCGAGGTTGCGAAAGCGCTCAAAAATCAGCGACAACAGCTGCACGCGCGGCTTCTACACCAAGCCCCGAGCCACGGCTTTTTCACACACCAGAAGTGCTGTGGAAAACGCTCTCCACAGGGTGTGGAAAAGCCTGTGGGCAATGTGGAAAAGTCTCGTGACCCGGGCGTGACATGTGGAGAAATTGCCGGGTGCAACAGGTCTTTGCATTTTGCGTGAAAACGTACTGTGGGTCTGTGCTCAAGGGCGCCACGTGCAAAGCGCCGCGAAGTCTTTTGCGATCATCTTCCACAGGTCGGTCAAACGACAAAAACGCTCGGGCGATCATGGCGTTGCGAAAAGTCGTTGATCCCGAAAAAGTGGGTTTGTAAGAGGCTCGTCCCTTCTTCGCTTCTCCCTCTTTGCACAGCTGGTAACTCGCCCTTGACCGCTTCCGTCGACCCGGCCGGCCCGTCGGTAACTGCTCAAAATATTTGGGACAATTCGCTCAACGTTCTTCGACGTGAGGGCCAGTCGTACGTGGTTTCGCAGCTGTTGCAGCTCAGCCCCTTGAGCTTCGGCGAAGGGGCTTTGACGTTGGGCGTCGACGACCTGTTTTTTCGCGATTGGGTCGACGAACACTATGGAGTTTTGCTGGGTTCGGCGCTGGCTCAGGTGATCGGGCAACCGGTCAAAGTGGTGTACCAGAAGCTCGACCGCCCAGTGAACCGGCCTGCTTTGCCACCTGCACCCCCAGTGAACCACGTTCGGCAGCCCCGCAGGCTCAACGAGAAGTTCACCTTCGACACCTACGTCGTGTCTGACTCGAACCAACTGCCGGCCGCCGCCGCCCAGGCCGTGGCCGACAACCCGGGCAAGGCCTACAACCCGCTGTTCATTTACGGCGGCACCGGGCTGGGCAAAACGCACCTGTTGCACGCCATTGGCAACACCATCATCGCCAAGAACCCGGCGATGCGGGTCGTCTACCTGTCGAGCGAAGAATTCACGAACGCCTTCATCGAGTCGGTGCGCGACCACCGAATGACCGAATTTCGCCGGCGGTTTCGCGAAGAGTGCGACGTGCTGCTGATCGACGACATTCAGTTTCTCGGCAAGAAGCAAGAAACCCAGAACGAGTTCTTCTACACGTTCAACGCCCTCCACCAGATGTCGAAAGCCGTGGTGATGACGTCTGACCTCGGCGTGTCAGAAATACCGGGCCTCGAAGACCGCTTGCGCAGCCGCTTCGCCATGGGGCTCATCACCGACGTGCACGAGCCGAACTACGAAGCCCGCGTCGCCATTTTGAAGAAGAAGGCCGAGCGCGACAGCGTGGTGCTCACCGACAAGGTCGCCAACTTCATCGCCCGCTCGGCGGTGCACAACGTGCGCGAACTCGAGGGTGCGCTCATCAAAGTGACCGCCGTTCACGCGCTCACCGGTCAGCCGCTCACCGAAGAGCTGTGCGCCCAGGTGCTCAAAGACCTCATGCCCGCCAGCCGCGAGCTCGACGCCGAGCACATTCAGCGCGAAGTGGCCCGCTACTTCAAAATCGGCATCGACGAGCTGCGCGGTGAACGCCGCGTCAAGCACGTGGCCCACGCGCGGCAAGTCGCCATGTACCTGTGCCGCACGCTCACCCAGGCGTCGCTCCCTGAAATCGGCAAGAAGTTCAACAAAGACCACTCGACCGTGCTCTCGAGCGTTCGAAAAATTGAACACGCCCGCGAGGCCGACCCGCAGCTCAAGCTCGAGCTGGGCGAGCTGACCCAAAAACTCGGTTCAGAATGAGCCTTCGCCCGCGCCGAACGTGAGGTTCGGCCTAGCGAGCCGACACCCGGGGCGGGGCGTTTCGCCCGACCCCCTCCACCTCCATTCATGGGGCGGCACGCCCGTGCCCCGCGACCCCAAGAAAGCGTGGGGTTGCCAGAATTGATTGATAGACTGAAGTTAACGATATTTTGATGATTATCGAATTATTCTTAGTATTTGCCCGGGCTACAACTGTCGTCACTTCAAGGAGTGACGACCATGACGAACACGACCCCGACGACGACCCCCTTCGAACGCCGCTGTGCCGAGGTTCGCCAGCGCCCGGCGCTCAGCGAGGCGGAGGAATTGAAACTCGCCGAACGCTGGGTCAAACACCGCGACCGCGCCGCGGCCGATCAGCTCATCGAAGCCCACTTGCCGTTGGTGGTGCGCCTGGCGAAGCGGCTGCGCGGTTACGGCGTCGCCCACGACGAGCTGGTGGCCGAGGGCAATGTGGGCCTGTTGCGCGCGGTCGAGAAGTTCGAGCTGCGCGGCGTTCGCTTCAAGACCTACGCGTCGTATTGGGTGCGCGCCCACATGCTGGCGAGCGCTCAACGGGCCAACAGCTTGGTCACGGTCGCCACGGGAGCCCAGGGGGCGAAGTTCTTCTTCAAGCTCCGCTCGGCGCGCGCCAAGGCCGAAGCGCTCTTCGGGCCGAATTCAGACCGCGTCGAGGCGTCGCTCGCCGAACAGTTCGGGGTCGGTGAAGACGTCATTCGCGCCCACCTCGCCCGGCTCGGCACCTGCGACGTGTCGCTCGACGAAACGCTCAACGACGAAAACGACGACACCCGTCTCGACGCGCTGGCGTGCACTCAGCCGGTCGCCGATGAACGCCTCGGCCGAAAAGAACGAGAACAGCAGGTGAAGTCGACCGTCGAAGGGCTCTGGGCGGCGCTCGATTCGCGCGAGCGGGCCGTCGTGACCGAACGCTTCATGGCCGACGACGACGAAATGACCCTCGCCGAACTGGGTGCGCGCTTCGGGCTCTCGCGTGAGCGCCTTCGCCAAATCGAAGTGCGGGTCAAAGACCGCTTTCGGCGGGCGCTGGGTGAAAAAGGCGTCGAGGCTCACGTGCACTGAGCGCTTGAACGGTCATGGTGTGCGTTCTGCTCGTCGATTTTAGATACTTGAAACCCTTGGCTCTTTCTAGGTGCTTCATTTGTTTCATTTATTGCACTTGTTGAGTAGTGTTGATGCATGCCATTTGCCCACAGCGCACCCCCCACCGAAGCCGATTCAGAGTTCGCGCGAAAGGCGCTGCAGCAGATCGATGCGGCTCTGATGAAGTCAGGCGTTCGCGCAGCTAAGGCAGTGCAGGTCGCCAAACATAGAATTCAGCTGACGTCGGAGTCGTTGGCTCAGGCTGAGTCCGTTGAGCTGCCCGCCAGCGTTCTGAAGTTACTCCAAGAAATTTTAGCCCAGGTTGCCAACGGCAATGCTGTCACCATTGTGCCAATCCACGCCGAGTTCACGACGAACGAGGCTGCTGACTACCTCAATGTATCGCGACCGTTTTTGGTGTCGCTCCTCAATCAGGGGAAAATTCCTTTTCGAATGGTGGGCACCCATCGACGCATTCGCTTCGAGTCTCTTGCTGAGTACAAGCGTCGAGACGACATCGAGCGAACAAAGCTTGTTGACGAACTTGCTAACGACGCGCAGCTCGATGGTCTCTACTGATTTTCATGGCATTCACGGTTGTTTACGATGCATGCGTTCTCTACCCAATGCCGCTCTGCGATTTGTTGATTCGAATCGCACAGACCTCGCTCGTGCGAGCCCGCTGGTCCGAGCAGATACTCGACGAATGTTTTAGAAATCTACGTAACGACCGCCCTGACCTTTCTGCAGAGAAGCTTGAGAAACGCAGACACGCCATGAATGGGGCAGTTCGCGACGCTCTTGTCTCCGGCCACGAGTCGATTGTGAAGTCGCTCACTCTGCCTGATCTCGATGACTGTCATGTGCTCGCGGCGGCCATTCGCGCCAACGCCCAGGTGATCGTTACCCACAACATTCGCGACTTCCCCGAATCGGTGCTCGCGCCGTTCGAAGTTGAGGCACAGACGCCTGACGAGTTCGTGCTCGACCTACTCGATCTCAGACCCGGGGTTATCAACTCGGCCATTGATGCTCAGGCTGCTGCGCTGCGAAACCCGCCCCGCTCTCGCGAGGACGTTTTGGAAATGCTCGTGACCAATGGTCTTGTGCGTTCTGTCGCGAAGCTTCGCGAGCTGGGTTGAAGTGAATCACGGTCGGCGTTTGAGGCAGGGGTTCTTACCCGGAATACCCCTGGTCGCGACGTTCACATCCCGCTGCACTGATCAAGTGCTCAACGTCGCGCTTCTCGGCTCACGAGCCCTGCTTTCTCGAGCGAGGGCATCGCCCGGCCAATGGCCTCGTTCGACAGCTCGACGTCGGCCGGCGCGGTCACCACGCTCGCGAAGGCGTACTGGCGCCCGCCCTTTTCGATGTGCCCCACGAGCCAACGCACGTTGAACCCGCGCTCGGGCAGGTCCATCGACCCGGTTTTGCTGAAGAACCGGGTGTCTGAGCCCCAGGTGTCGTTCACCGGCACCGGGGTGCCTCGCATGATGAAGCCGGGCTGTTGCAGCGTCGCGTCGTCGACGATTTGGCGAGACCTTGGTGAAACCGGCAGGTCTCCACGGGCGTAGCGCGCCATGAACTCGGCTTGCTGGTCGGCCGAAATGAGCAACGGCCCTTTCAACCAAAACGTGATGAGCGTGCGCTCGTCGCCCACTTCGGCGTTGCCGTAGCGCAGCTTGGTGAGCCATTCGCGCTCGCGCGCCAGCCCAATGCGCTCGGCCGTCTTTTGAAAATACCAGAGCACCGAGTACCGAATGGCCGAGGTCAGGGTCTGGTCGCGGCTCGCTTCGGCCCGCGCCTCGGCGATGCCGTTCCACGCTTCGGGGTCGTCACCGTCGCGCCGGGCCTGGGTCTCCAGCGCAATGAGCGCGTGCGGTACTTTGAACGTCGATGCGGGCGGCAGCGGGCGCTCGCAGGTCTCGTCGCCTTCTCGCACCAACACCGTGCCGGCCGTCGCGTCACGCAGCACGAAGCAACTGTGCATCGACGCCGAAGCCGTGGGCGGCGGCGCCACCCAAGTCGACTCGTGCGGGCGACTGGCCGCGCAACCCGCCGTGACCAAGACCAACGTTGAAAACACCTGACGCATGAGGGGCGGCCTCCCAGCCACATGAC
>JBGAIY010000234.1:0-12516 GCA_044225205.1 Myxococcaceae bacterium
CCGACGCTGCCGCAGGTGGCCGGGCTCTGCTGCGCGTAGAGCACGCAGGTCGTGCCTTGGCAGCAGCCGAAGCTGCAGTTGCTCGCGGTGCAAGTCGGTACCGACTGGCACACGCCGCCGTCGCACGAGTCACCGTTCGGGCAATTCTCAATGGTCGACGCGTACGAGCACAGCCCTTGCGAGCAGGTGCCGCTGGTCGAATACACGCGTCTGGCGGCGGGGGCGGTGCACACGGGCGGAGGCGGCGTGGTGCAGAGCACTCCGGCACAGGCGTCGTTGAGGCAGCTGCCGTTCGAGCAGCCCGCGCTGCAGGGCGTGTCGGTCGACGAATACACGCACGCTCCCGAATGGCCGTCGCAGACTCCGGGTGACTGGTAGGTGCGCACCGAGCTGCCGACGCAGGTGCTGGCCGGGGGCAGGTTGCAGGTCTTGCCCGCGCACGGGTTGCCGACGCACGCGGCGTTGGCGCAGCCGTTGGGGCAGGGCACGTTCACCGTGGTGTACGAGCAGGTGCCGTTCGAACACGTGCCCGACGACGCGTACACTTTCAGCGTCTGCGCGTCGGCACAGGTGCTGGGGGGCGGCAGGTCACACACCACTCCGGCGCACGGCTCGTTCTCGCAAGCCCCGTTGGTGCAGCGCGAGGTGCACGTCGCCGACGACTGCTCGAATTGACACTGCGTGCCCGAGCAGCCGCGGGTGCGCGAGACGACCAGAGTCGTGTCGGTGTTGCAGAAGGGGGCCGGGGGCACGCAGGTCACGGCGCAGCCGCCGTCGAGGCCGGGGCGGCCACCGTCGTTTTAACCACCCGCGGCGCCGAGCGACGCGTCGGCCGACCCGAAGCGGTAGTTCGCCTCGCTCAGGTCGAGGCAGCCCACTGCGGTGCACACCACCAACCCGACGAAGAGCGCGCGCATGTTGGAGCAACCCCTCAGCATCAGGCGGAGTGCAATGCCACCGCAATTCAGAAGCCCAACCGTTTCACATGGTTATTTCGCCCCATCGGTTGCTGCGTGGCGCGTGCAGAACTTCGGGGTCACGGCGTGAAGAAGGAGATGCCGGCCTCGCGGAGCAACCGCACGACCCGCTGCATCGGCAGGCCTTGAATGGCGGTGCGGTCTCCTTCGATGCGAGAAAAAATGGCCTGGCCGCGGGCTTCAACCCGGTAGGCGCCGGCGCAGCCTTGCCATTCGTTCGTGGCGACGTACCCGTCGACTTCTTCGTCGCTCAACGGCAACACCGTCATGCGGGCGATGTCGATTTCGGTGACGAAGTAGCCGGGCCCCACGACGCACACGCCCGTGCAGATGTCGTGGGTGCGGCCGCGCATGGCCCTCAGTTGCTCGCGGGCCGCGTCGGCGTTTTCGGGCTTGCCGAAGATGCGCCCGCCCAACGAGACGAGCTGATCAGCCCCAATGATGAGCGCGGTGCTCAACCGCTGGGCGACGGCCCGCGCTTTGCGCTCGGCGAGCATGGCGACGGCTTGAGACGCCGCCAGTTCGGGGGGCACGGTTTCTTCGACTTCGGGGGCGACGGCGCGGTACGGCAGGCCCAGGGCGTCGAGCAGCTCGCGCCGCGCGGCCGACGTCGAAGCCAAAATCAATTCAGAGTACGAACGCACAGAACCAGGAGCGTGGCGCGGTGAAGCCCATGCGCTACATCAGCCCGTCGCACTCGGGCGGCTTGGGCGACCCGCAGGCTTGTGAGAGCAACGCGCGCGCGCAGGCGGCTTTCTTTTGCGCTCGCCCGTTGTCGACCGGGGCCTTTCGGCTGGTTTCGGAGCATTGCTTCGAGACCGCAACGCACCGCTCTTTGCCGTCTTTCTGGCAGCTGGTGGCGGCGCACTGCGCGCCAGCCCACAAGTCACACAGCCACCGCTCGTTGTACGTGTTGGGTTTGGTGCCCGACGACAGTGACAGCACGGCAGCGGCGGCGGCGGCAATCAGCATGGCGTGCACTGTACTCAAGGCCGCCAGACCGGTCGACGTTTCGGCGGCACCCCACCGCGCGCTACAGCGGTGTAGTCAGCGTGGCCCGGTCACCCGCGAGGCGCGCAATGCCTCGACATCGCTCGAGAAACGGCGGGTGAACGTTTGCCGAGAATTCGCTACATGCGGGGGGTGCGGTGGGTTTTCGTGGTGTTGCTGATCAGCGCAGGCGGGTGGGCCCAACCCACGCAGCCGGGCCTGCCCATGAACGGCGAAGAAGGCTGCCCGCCCTCGTTCACCCCGCTCGACGGAGATGCGTGCTTGTCGGCGCCCGCCACGCCGGCGGCGAGCAACGGCAAAGTCATTGCCTACTTTCACGGCATGATGAAGTCGCCCTGGTCGAGCAAGTCGCAATACGAGCTGGTGCAGCTGGCTCGAGCCGCCGTGCCTCGCGGGTACGCGGTGGTGGCGTTGCGTGGGGTGCAAGGCTTGTGTGACTGGGGCGACGACGTCAAAGCGTCGTGGTGCTGGCCCAATGGCCTGAAGCAATTGCCCCAGGTGCAGACCGTCATCGACCGGCTGCGCGAGGCGCTCGAAGACGCCACCCGCCGCACCCAAGTGAAATACAAACCCCCAATGGTCGCCGGGTTCTCGAACGGCGGCTTCTTGGTGGCGTTGCTCGCGAGCGACACCCGCTTGGCCGTGAGCGCCTACGCCATTTGCCACGGCGGCCCGGTCATCGGTCAGGGCTTCCCCCTGTGGCGGAGGCGCCCGATGTTGCTGATCAGCGCCAACGGCGACCTGGCCCATTTCCCCCGAATGAAGTTGTTGGCGCAAATGCTGAGCGAAGACCGGTGGGAATACGCGTTCACCGTGCGAGAAGGCGTGCACGAAATGACGCCCGAAGACATGCGCGCCCTGGTCGAATTTTTCGACCGAGTCTGACGTGAATGGTCAGGCCATGTTGCCACGACCAAAGGCTAGGCCCGCGCGTTGGGCAGGGCTTCGAGCACGAACCGGGGCATCACCCGGCGAATGGCCGCTTCGATGGCGGGCTGGTACCGCTGAAAGCGCGTGCCCGCGAAAATGACGAACAGCCCAATGCCCGAGAGCGCGAACGGAAAGAGCATGGAGTCTTTGAACACGACCGACGAGAGGTGGCCCAGGTACCCGAAGATGCCCAGGGCACCGAACACCGTGAAGGCCCGGCGGTGCAGCAGCACGCCCACGAAAATCAGCACGGCGTTGATGGCGCAATAGACGGCCTTGCCGACCTCGCTGTGGCTGTCGAGAAAGCTCAGGCCGCCCCAGAAGGCCAACAGACCGAACAGGTAGAGCCAGAACGCGAAGTCGTCTTTCACCAGGCGGTCGACGACGAAGGCGACGACCAGCATGAACGCTCCGAAGCAGGCCGAGACCACCGCGCGCTCGTTCCAGCTGAAGCTGTCGCGCCCGAAGAGGAGGGGCGTCAGGTCCATCGACATGTACCAGAGGGTGAAGGCGATGGGCGCCACCAAGAAGGGAAAGCGCACCCACTTGAGGGCGAGGAGCGCCGCGGCGATGGTGGCGAGTTCCATCACGAGCCAGGTGGCCTTGACCCAGAGGTGAAAGTCGCGAAAAGCGCCGGGCTGGCCGTCGGGCCAAAACCCGAGCCCTTTCTCGAGCCCGTAGACCGCCAGGGGCGCCATGCACACGGCGACGGTGAACAGCACGCCGCCAGCAACCCGGTTGTCTTTGACGAACCACAGGTGCCGCCCGGCGAAGGCGAATGCGGCCGCGTACCCCGCGCCGAGGCCGAAAATGCCGTAGCCCCCGAACGCTTCCCACCCGAGGTTCATGAACCAGCCCATGGCGGAGATGACGATGAGCCCACCCAGGTACACCGCGACGTTCGCGAAGGTGAACTTGGGCTGGTGCGCGGTCTGGCGCTCGAGCGCGGCCCAGAGCCGGTCTTGGTGTTCGGTGGCCAAGTCGACTTCTTTCGCCGCGAGCGCGAAGCCCTCTTTGGTGATGTTCATGAGCAACCGGCCTTTCGGTTCAGTGGGGTGTTCACGCCGGCGGCTTCAGCGGGTCGTGTTCTTGAATGAGCTTATGAAACCGCGCCTCGTCGATGCGGGCCGAAATGCGCGAAGCTTCGTGCACGTCGCGCAGGGTCTTGGCCAAGCTCACCGACGAGCCGACGGTGAAGAGCAGGCCCATGCCCATGAAGGCGCGTGTCCACCCGTCGACGGGCAACAGCCAAATGCCGATGGCGGTGGCGCCCACCGACGCGATGAACGAGAGCCAGGTTTGCGCGACCCATGCGGCACTGTGGGCAGGGGTGATTTGTGCAGTCGTAGCCATGTGAATGTCTTGCTTTCTTGCGGTGAAGGGGTGGCTTACCCGACGCGGCCCAGCAGCAGGTCGAGCCCCAAGCGGGCCAGCGAGAGCGGGAAGACCATGGGCACCGCGCCCAACGCCAGAAACGCAGCCGAGTGCACGAGCAACGCGGCCCACGCCTTTTCGAGCGCCGAGACCGCCCAGGTCGTCAGCGCGGCGAAGCCGGCGAACCAGAGCCAGAAGCTCAAAGCGAGCCCCACGCTGTGCACGCTCGGCGCACCGAACAGGCACTTGAAGGTGAACACCACGCCCGCCATACCCCACATTGCCAAGACCACGCCGTGCGCCAGGTTTCGTTTTGCGTTCATGAACAAACCATACGCGGCGTGGTCATTTACGTGTTGCTACGAATTCATCACTCATTGATAACTCACAGTGAATGATTCAACTGCAGCGACTCGAGGGGTTTTACTGGGTTGCGAAGACGCAGGGCTTCGCGAAGGCGGCGCGCGCGTTTCCCTACCCCATCACGCAACCCGGGGTGCACCAGCAGGTTCGGCGGCTCGAGGCCGAGCTCGGGGTGCGGTTGCTCGAGCGCGTTGCGAAAGACGTCGTGGCGCTGACCGCGGCGGGTCGGGCGCTGTTCGACGCGGTCGCGCCGTTCTACGAGGGGCTTGGGCCGCTCGAGCGGTCGCTCCGAGCGGGCACCCACGGCGGTCGGCTGACGGTGTTCGCCGCGGGTCTGCACCTGCGGCACTTGCTGCCTCCGGGCGTTCGCCGGTTGCAGGCGCGGCGCCCCGACATCGAAGTGGTGCTCAAAGAAATTCACACCCCCGACCTGACCGTGCTGCGCGACGGCCAGGCCGACCTGCTCATTGACCACCTGTTTTCGGTACCGGCCGACATTGAAGTGCGCGCCATCGGCGAAATGCACACCTTCGTGGTGGTGCCGTCGAACCACCCGTTGGCGCGCCGAGCGTCGGTGCGGGTCGTCGACCTGGGTCGGGAGACCTTCATTGCCTACAACCAGGGGTTGAGCGGTCGCGAGCTTCAATTGCGAGCGCTCGAGCTGCACGGAGTGGTGCCGCCGCGGCTCTACGGGGCCGATTCGGCCGAGACGATTCTGGGGTTCGTGGCGGCGGGCATCGGCGTCTCGTTGGTGCCCGCGCTGTCAGAACACGGCGTTCGCACCCGTGGCGTCGTGGCGCACCAACTCACCATGCCCGGCGCGTCATTCGCGGTTCACGCCGCGTGGAAAAAGAGCCCCTCCCCGAACCCTTTGCGCGAGGCGGCGCTGGCGGCGTTCTCGCCCGCCCGGGCGAAGTAGGCGGGCGTCGACTTTTTCGACCGAGTCTGATTCGGTCGCCCGTCGTGAACGTCATTGCCGACAGCTGGTTCATCGCCTGTGAGAGCAAGGTGCTCACCGCGCGACCGCTGGCGGTGACGGTGCAGGGCCGCCCATTGGTCGCGTTTCGGGGGCCGGCGAACGAAGCCGTCGTGTTGACCGACCGCTGCCCTCACCGCAACGTGCCCTTGTCGATGGGTCGCGTCGTCGACGGGCAGCTCGAGTGCGCTTACCACGGCTGGCGTTTCGACCAGGCGGGGGCCTGCGTGGCGGTGCCGGGCCTCGTTGACGGCACGGTGTCGCTGCGCAGCCGCTGCGCCGAACAGTGGCCCACCCGCGAATGCGACGGCTACGTGTGGGTGCATTCGACCGCGAACACCGGCGGGGCTCCCGCGACAGAGCCCTTTCGTTTTCCCCACCTGGGTGAAGCGGGGTACACGACGGTGCGGCGGCGCTTCGAGGTGAAAGCGTCGGTGCACGCGTTCGTCGAAAACACGCTCGACGTGCCGCACACGGCTTTTTTGCACGGCGGGTTGTTTCGCACGGCCGAAAAGAAGAACGTCATCGAAGTGGTGGTTCGCCGGCACCCCACGTTCGCCGAAGCCGAGTTCATCGGAGAGCCCGCGCCCACCGGCGTCATCGGCCGGTTGTTGGCTCCTGGGGGTGGCGTCGTCGAGCACACCGACCGGTTCTTGCTGCCGTCGGTGGCTCAGGTCGAATACCGACTCGGCACCGCGAGCCACTTGGTGTCGACCTCGGTGTCGACTCCCATTTCAGAGAACCTGACGGCGGTGTACGTGGCGGTGACCTTCAAGTTGCCGTTGCCCGGCTGGCTGGTGAAGCCCTTTGTCATGCCGGTGGCCCGGCGCATTTTCGCGCAAGACGCGAAGGTGCTGGCCCGGCAGAGCGAAGTGCTCGAACGGTTTGGCGGCGAGAAGTACACGTCGACCGAGCTCGACGTGTTGGGCCCGTATGTCGCGAAGTTGCTCAAGCAGGCCGCGAGTGGTGAGGCGCCTCCGCCCGGCGTGCACGAACACCGCATTCGAATGAAGACGTGAGGGGCTCGAAATGACGGCACTGCTTTGCGCGCTGGTGGTGGCGGCGGGGCCTGGGCCCGCAGCTGGGGCGACGCCCGTGGTGCTGCGCGTCGGGGTGACGCTGCACCCCTATTATTCGTGGGTGGCGAACGTGGCGCGCCAGGTGCCGGGCGTCGAAGTGGTGGCGGTGTTGCCCGGCGACGTCGACGTGGGCAGCTACCAGCCGCGCCCTCAAGACGTGGCGGCGCTGAAGGGGCTCGACGCGCTGGTCGTCAACGGGTTGGGCCACGACGACTTCATCACGGCGATGTTGAAGGCGTCGGGCAACACCGCTTGCCGGGTGTTACGCCCCAGCGACGTGACGCCGGTGCTGAAGTCGGCCCACGCCGAAGCGGTGAATTCGCACACGTTCTTGTCGTTTTCGAACGCGATTCAGCAGACCTACGTCATCGCCCGGGCGCTGGGTGAATTGCGGCCCGCGCTCAACGCGAAGTTTCAAGAGAATGCGACGCTGTACGCGAAGCGGCTGCGCGGGCAGCGCTCGGCGGCCATGGCTCGGCTGCTTCGGGCCAAGCAAACGAAGGTCGTCACCGTGCACGACGGGTATGCGTACCTGTTGCAAGAGTTCGGCATCGAGCTTGCGGGCGTGGTCGAGCCGAGTCACGGGCTGTTGCCTTCGGCGCAAGAGCTGGGCGACGTGGTGAAGTTGGTGCAACGCGAGCACGTCACGGTGGTGCTGGCCGAAGAGGCGTTTCCTCAGGCGCTGCGCGACACGTTGACGGCGGCCGGTGCCGAAGTGACCCAAATCACCCACATTTCGCAAGGGCCGTACACGGCCGACCGGTTCGAGCGCGACATGCAGCTCAACGTCGACGCGTTGGCGAAGGCGTTGGGCGCGCCGTGAGTGAGGTCGTGCTGCGGCTCGAACGGGTGACGGTGCCGGGCCGGGTTCGCGACGTCTCGTTGACCGTGGCGCCTGGCCAGGTTCACGGCGTGGTGGGCCCCAATGGTTCGGGCAAGAGTACGGTGTTGCAGGCGGTGCTCGGGCTCGAAGCGCACGAAGGTGAAATCGTCGTGGCGGAGGGCCGCGTGGGCCTCGTGCCGCAGAAGTTCGCCCACGATGGTGCGTGGTCGCTCACCGTGGGCGACTTCTTGGCGCTCTCGCGCACGCGGTGGCCCGTCGCGCTCGGGGTGCCGCGGGCGGTTCGCGACCACGTCGAGTCGCTGCTGGCGAGTGCCGGGGCGGCCCAGGTTCGCGACCGGCTGATCAGCGAGCTGTCGGGAGGCGAATTGCGGCGGGTGCTGGTGCTGAACGCCGTCGACCCCGCTCCCGCCCTGTTGCTGCTCGATGAGCCGGAGACCGGGCTCGACGCCGCGGGGCTGACCTGGCTCGACGCGACGTTGGGTGACTTGAAGCGACGAGGCGTGGCGATGGTGCTGGTGAGCCACGACGGCGAGCGGGTGGGCCGGCTGGCCGATTCGGTGACCCGGTTGGTCGCGGGCGCCGTCGAGGGCCGGGCGTGAACGACTCCGCGTGGTGGCTCTGGCCTTTCGTGCAGCGGGCGCTGTTGGCCGTGTTGGTGGCGGCGCCGTTGTTGGGTGGGTTGTCTCCCTTGGTCGTCGGCCGCCGGTTGGCGTTCTTCAGCGCCGCGCTCGGCCAGGCGGTGTTGACGGGCGTGTCGCTCGGGGTGCTGCTGGGAGAACCGCTCGAGGCGCCCTGGGGCAGCGTGTTCGGCTTCTCACTCTTGGCCGGCGTGGCGTTGGTGTTCATTCGCCGTCGTTCGCGCCTGCCGACCGACACGCTCATTGGCGTGCTGTTGGCGTTCACCCTGGGGCTCGGGGTGTGCCTGCTGGTCGCCGTGACGAAGCGCTTCAACGTGCACCAGCTCGAAGCGGTGATGTTCGGCAGCGTGCTGACGGTGAGCACCACCGACGTGGTGGTGTTGGGCGCCGTCGGCGTGGTCGTGCTGGTGGTCGTGGGCCAGCGCTTCAACGCCCTCGTGCTCGACGGCGTCGACCCCGGGCTGGGAGCGGCGGCCGGCATCGACGGCGCGAAACTCGAATACGCCTTCGTCGTGGTGCTCGTCGCCGCCATCGTCGTTTCGGTGAAGGTCATGGGTGCACTCATGGTCGAGGCGTTGCTCGTCGTGCCGGCTGCCTCGGCGAGGCTCGTCTCGCGCAGCATGCGGGCGGTCGTCGCGGTGAGCGTGCTCATCGCCGGGGTCGCGGGTGTTTCGGGGGTGGTGGTTTCGACGCAGGTGAACGTGCCGTCGGGCGCGGCCATTGTGCTGATGTTGGCGTTGATGTTTGTGGTGGTGTTGGCCGCCCGCCGGGGCCGTTGAACCCGTCGTGTTTCTCTCGTGCGCGCGCCTTCGCCTCGGCCGACCAAACCCAGCATTGGGTGAACGCGCTCGCACCGGCCGTTCGTCTGCGCCGACGAGGGGTTCAAGCGACGAGGCCCCGTGGGCTTGCGTTTCGGGCACCCCCCCTTGCGCAAATTCGAACACGAAGTGGGTAACGAGGTGCCACGCGGCTCCGTACTGGCCGCGCTCTGTGCATTTCGCACAGGCGCACTTGGAGTCACCCATGAACCCGCTTCGTTCTGCCGCTGTCGCTTCGGTCGTCGCTTCGCTCTTCGCCGCTGGCTGTGGGGTCGGCAGCAACGCCCCCTCGAACACCGCCACCACCACCCAGACCGTGAAGTGCGCGGGTGTCAACGAGTGCGCCGGCAAAGGCGCGTGTGCTGGCACGTTGGCCGACGGTGGCAGCAACAGCTGCGCCGGCCAGAACAGCTGCAAAGGCCAAGGCTGGGTCGAGGTGCCGTCAGAAAGCGAATGCACGACCAAGGGTGGCACCATCATCAAATAACGGCACCCCGCCATGGCACTCCACGGAATTGGGTTGCGCGCCCCTCATTATTCGACGGCCCTCACGTCGGGCCTCGGCGTCGGGCTGGTCGAGGTCATCTCGGAGAATTTCATGAACCGGGGCGGGCGCCCGTTGGCGGTGCTCGAGCGCGTGCGGCGCGACGCGTCGGTCGTTCTGCACGGGGTGTCTTTGTCGCTCGGGGGCTTCGACCCCATTTCTGACGACTACGTGGCCGCGCTCGACGCACTTTGTCGCCGCGTCGAACCGAGTTGGGTGAGCGACCACCTCAGCTTCGGCACTTGGGAGGGGCGGCGAGGGTACGACCTGTGGCCGCTCCCTTTCACGGAGGAAGCGCTGAGCCATGTGGCGAGGCGCCTCGACGAAGTGCAGCACCGCTTGCAGCGCCCCTTCGTGCTCGAGAACGCATCGACCTACGTGACCTCGACTCATGACGAAATGGGCGAGGGGGCGTTCTTGGCCGAGTTGGTCAAGCGTACCGGGTGCCAGTTGTTGCTCGACGTGAACAACCTCTACGTCAACGCCCAGAACCACGGCTTCGACGCCGTTGATGTCATCACTTTGCTGCCGGCAGGGTGTGTTCGCCAGGCGCACTTGGCTGGTCATTCGGTTGAAGACGGCTACCTGTTCGACACCCACGGTGGCCCGGTCGCCGACCCGGTGTGGGCGCTCTACGAAGTACTCGTTCGCACCCACGGCCCCGTCGACACCATCATCGAGTGGGACGAGAACGTACCTTCGCTGGAGCGGCTCCGCGCCGAGGCGGCCCGCGCCCGCGACGTCGAGCAGCGGGTCGTGGGCGGGTCGACGAAAGGGGTCGCCGCGTGAATTCGCTCGCTGACACCCAAGCGGCGCTGTGGGCGGCCGTTCGGGGCCGGGGGGTTGCGCCGGCCCACCTCGCGCACTACCGCGGCGGGGGCGCGTTGAGCGCCGAGCAGAGGCTCGACATTTACCGTCGCGCTTATTGGGCTCGACTCGTCAACGCGCTGCGGGCCCTCTTTCCCCAAGTCGTGGCGGTGCTCGGAGATGAACGTTTCGCCCAACTCGCTTCGCGCTCGGTGAACGCTCACCCGACCTCGGAGTGGGCGGTCGAAGAGACCGGCCGGGCATTCGTGGCTTATCTTGATTCGGTCGACGACGACCCAGGCAAGCGAGTGAGCGGCCTGTCTCGGCTCGAATGGGCCATGTGGGAAGTGTTTGTCGCGCCCGACGTCGCGCCCCTCACGCTCGAGGCCATGCGCGCTCAGCCGCTGGTCGGTCGGCGGCTGCGGCGCGGCCCGCATGTTCGCGCCGTGCACCTTTCTGCCGAAGCTGCGACGAGCGCGGGGGTCGCCATGGGGGGAGCCACCTCCGCGGGGCCGGTGGCACTCGCCGTGTGGCGGGTGGGCTACGACGTCTCGCTTCGGGTCGTGCCGGCCTCGGTTGCCGCCGCGCTCGAGCTGGCGAACGCCGGCGTGGTGTTCGAACAGTGGTGCGACGCGCTCTCGGCGACGCACGAACCGGTGGCCTTGGCTCAGGAGCTGACGGTGTGGGTCGAACGTGGCTGGCTCGTCGATGCGTCGGGGGGCCCATGAAGCGCTTCGCGCTGTTGGGTGTGTTCGGGGCCGCGTTCGCTTGCTGTGGCGAGGCACCGTGCACGGTACCGAACAGCTTCGCGCTCGAGCCCGGCGAAGCCACCGGCCCGATGATGCGACCTGGCAACAATTGCTTGCGGTGTCATTCTGAAGGCGGCCAGGCCTCGTCACGACCATTTTCGGTGGGAGGCACCGTGTTCGAACGGGGCAACGCTTCTCGGTGTGAAGGTGTCGCGGGCGTCATCATCGAGGTCACCGACGCGAAGCAGAAGCGCGTGGTGTTGACGAGCAACGCCGTGGGCAACTTCTACAGTGACGAGCCGCTGACGCCGCCATTGTCAATGGTGGCTCGGCACGAGGGGCGGTCGGCGACCATGTCCATCGCCTCACCCACCGGGGGCTGTGCGCTGTGCCACAGCTGGCCCGACGCGGTCAGTGCCAGCGGGCGAATTCGTGCGCCGTGACGTGACGCCAAGCTCAGGCGAGCGCGGCGCGCAAACGGGCGAGCCACGACGCCGGCGTTGGGCTCGAAACCAAGGGGCGTCGGGTGACCGCGACGACCGGCAGCGACCATTCTGAACGCCGAACCAACCGAAACGGTGGAGCGATTCGATTCTCGGGAACCAACGCGGCGGCTCCCAAGGCGTGTGCAAGCGCATAGACGCCCGCCAAATCGGGGGCGGTGTGGGTGAGGTGGGCGGCCGCAGCGGTCACACCGTGCCACCCCACGAGCACTCCGGAGCGGTCGTTCGTCTCAGCGGCAATCACCAACGGCATGCCCCCGAGAACGTCGACCTGTACGGTGTCATCGTCGACGGGCGCATGCGCGATGACCGTGTCGACGTCTCCGCGCCGGAGCGCGGCGCCGACCTCGACCGTGGAAATGGCGGTCACGCGAATCGGCCCGGCGAGACCGGCGAGTGCTTCGGCGACGGGTACCGTCAAGAATGGGCCGACGACTCCCACGCGGGTCGCCTCGGCGCGAGGGGCCAGCGAGTCGTCGATGGTGCGCATGGCGTCGCGGGTGGCGCGCAGCAGGGCTTGCCCGCGAGGCGTCAGCGATACCCCCGTCGGCCGGCGCTCGAACACCGGCTCGTTCAAGGCGTCTTCGAGTTGTTTGATGGTTCGCGAGACCGCAGAGGGGCTCACCCCCAACACGAGGCCCGCCTTCTGCATGCTCTCAAATTCGGCGGCCGCCCGAAACGATGGCAACCAACCCCAAAGCGCAGCGATTCGCAGAGACCGTTCAAAGCTCATCGGCCCGTTACGCCCGACCAACGGGCGGGGTTACACCCACGGTTCGCACGCCGTTCAGGTCACCTCAGGGGTCGACCTTGCGCCCTTTGGCCCGCTCGTACGCGGCCTGAATTTCGCGGTCGTATTCGGTTTCTTCGCGCTTGGCCGGAGCCGAGAGCGCTGCGTTCGGG
>JBGAIY010000235.1:0-12773 GCA_044225205.1 Myxococcaceae bacterium
CTGCTTCGAACGCGCTTGGAACCGAACGAAGTTCGGAATGGCGATGGCCGCCAAGATGCCGATGATCGCGACGACGATCATGAGTTCGATGAGCGTAAAACCCTTCTTCTTCAGCAGACGAACAATCATGTTTCTCTCCATTGGGGAAAACTGCGTTGTGGCCAACTTGCCTGCGCTGGCCTTCAGCATGAGTCGTGCCCACGCCTCGCTTCGAATCAGATCAGCAATTTGAGTTTTGGGCCCGAGCTGTGAGCGACAATTCTTGTCACCGCGACTGCCGTTTTTAGTTCGTGCACCCAGTTGGTCAAGAAAACCAGCCTGCCCCCGGCACGCACTTTTTCCTACCTCGGTCGGGTCAAACAAAAACACCGTGGGGCGCGGGGCCCACACGGTGTTTTCATTGCGGTCGGTCGGTTCGGCGGTCAGTCGCAGCTGACGTCGTTGCGCAGGTTGTACGGCACACCCGCGACGCCTTGGTCGGCCGACGTACCACACGCGCCACCCGAGCCGGCGGCGCTGGCGTTGGTCGAGCCGATGTACCACTCGTCTTGTTGCGTATCGCTGTCGATGTTGCTGGAGGCGGTCGCGCCGAAGCTGCAGGTCGGGCAGGTACCGTTCACACCCATGGCCGCAAACCCGCTGGGTATCGCCGTGGCGGCGGCGGCGATCGTCGCCTGAATGCGTGACGAGTCGGCGCTAATGACACTGTAGGAACCTGGGGTGGTGCCCGGGCGGTTCCACGTGGCGCCGCCGCCGAAGTCGTAGCGGTACCGGTTGCCTTGCTCAGGCGCGAAACCGATGATCGAGCCGTCGGTCACGTAGGCGTCTTTCTCACCGTAGTACGCCTTTTGCGCCGTAAAGAGCGCCTTCAAGTTCGTCTTCGCCTCAGACTGCTTCGAGCGCGCTTGAAACCGAACGAAGTTCGGTATGGCGATGGCCGCCAAGATGCCGATGATCGCGACGACGATCATGAGTTCGATGAGCGTGAAGCCTCTGCGTTTGAGGAAGAATTTCATGGTTTTTCTCCAGGGTGCTGCGTGATGGTTGACCGCCGAGTTCGTCAGCGACGAGCGACTAAGCACGAGTCGTGCCGCCCCCGAGGATCAGCAACTTACCGTTCGTTGGCGGCGCTCGAACGACAATTCTCGTCAATTGGCGACCGCAGTCTTTTCAGGGCGCGTTCGAGGAGGGCGTGAACTCGACGGCGACCGAGCCACGCGGTCAAGACCAACGCCGAAACCAAACCAGACAACGATGCTCCGGCGCCGAGCCAAGGCTCGACGAACTCGAAGGTGACCGAGTGCTGGCCCGGGGGCACCTCGAGACCCATGACCGCCCCATCGGTGATTCGCACGGGCCGACGCTCACCGTCGATGGTGGCGCGCCACCCCTTCGCCCAGGCAGTGCCGAACACGACAAAACCCCCTTCTCGCCCCGCCGTCACGTCGGCGGCCAACCAGCCGTCACGCGCCGTCAACCGGCTGACGACGGCTTCTGCGTGGTTCTTGACCCCACCCACCCCGTCGCCCTCGCTCTCGAACACCGCTTCGTCGGTGACTGAGAATGAGCCACCACCGACCCGAGCGAACGCTTCGTCTTCGGTGGCGACCGTGGTCACACGCCGCACCGAAAAAAGCCTGGCGGCACAGTCGGTGCGCCGCACGCCCGCCCCGTTCGGGAGCGGTGCGAAGACCGGCGCTCCGTCAGGCACCGGCTCGATGATGAAGCAGGTGTTGAAAAGCCGGGTGAGCACCCCCGGCGGCAACGGGGTGTCGAGCAACCGTTGCCACCGCCGCAGCACGACGGGCGAATAGTCCGACAGTTCTTGCACCCCGAACACGGTGCCGAGCGTGCTCTTGAGCGTGACCAGTTCCCACGCGCGTTGAACCATGCGCTGCTCGGGCGTCTCGGTGAGAAACGGCGTCGCGGCCATGCGCGCATTGTCACGCCAGATGCGAAATGGGTGGTGGGGCGTGGCCCGGTTCAACACGTCGACAATGGGAGGCCGTTCGAAATACATCTCAGACGGAGTCAGCCAGACCAAGGTGCGGTTCGACCACACCGAATCACCGATGAGCAGCGCCGCCACGCCCAACTGCCTGGCGCGGCCACTCGGCAGTCGCGCCGCCACCAGCACCGCGACCACCAACGCGGCGAATGCAAAGAGCGCATTCGAGAAGCTGGCAACGGGCACCTCGAGCGGCAACCCGGGCCACTGCGCGGCGAAAGGGGCCTCGAAGGCCTGCGGGCGGGTCACCAGGCCCACGCCCACCGCCACGGCGACCACCGCCGCCGCCACGCCCGCACCCAGCCCCCGGCGGCCGAGCCACTGGGCCCCCAACCGGTCGACGCCAAGGCCCACCAAGAGCGCGACGCCGAAGAGTGCCACGACCAGGTACTTTTCAGGGTAGCGAAAGAGCGAAAACGGCGGCACGTGAGCGAGCAGCGGCCCGGCGACAAACTGGTCTCCGAGCGCGAGCACCACCCCCACTGCCAACAGACCCAACGCCAACCCGCGCGTTCGCCGAGCCGATGCTTCGGTCGCCGCGCCAGCCCCCACACCGACCAGCCCGACGACCAGCACCCCGGCTCCGACGTACACGCTCAGCGAAAACGGCGTTTTGATGTCGCCGACCGCCAAGAAGGTGCCCCAAAATGGAGGGTCGCTCTCGAACCCGCCGAACAAGCGCGGCAACACGAGCTCGAAAAACCGAATCGGGCGCATCGACCATTCGAGCGAGCCCCCGCTGGCGCCACGGGTGGTCTGCCCCAACAACCCGTACGCCGGCCACAGCTGCACCGCCGCCAAGCCGACGCCGACCACGGCCCCCGCCCCGGCCAACACGGCGCGCTCGGCTCTGGGCCCGGCTTCGCTGGCGACGATCGACAGCGCGACGAGGCCCGAAAACACCACGGTCATGGGGTCGCCGCACAGACACTGCAGCGCGACCACGACCGCCACCTGCGCCGCCCGGCCGACCGCCGACCCGGGCCGCACGAGCGCGTGGGCCGCCCACGGCACCCACGCGATGCCCATGAGGTGCGGGCCGAACGCGCTGAGCCCCAACACCGGCGCCGAACAGGTGAAGACGAGCGCCCCCACGACGGCGCCCATGCGCGAGACGCCGAGCGCACGCGCCCACCCGAACGTGCCCCCCGCCGCCACCACCAGGTGGAGCGCGACGAGCAGACCGTACCCTCTCGAAAAGGGCAGCACGGCATACACCGCGTTGAATGGGTAGAGCACCGCGGCGTGAATGTTGGCAAGCAGCGGCAACCCCGCTTGGCTCGCGTCGTCCCACAGGGGGAGGTGGCCTTCGGCCCAAGCCGCTTGGGCGTGCACTCGCAGGGGCCAGTACTGGTGAAACACGTCGCGGGCGAAGAGCGCGTCGTCGCCCGACAACACGCTTCGAAAAATGAACCACACCGGAGCCGCCAAGATCGCGCCGAGGCCGAGCCGCGCCCACCCGCGCGAAGGGCCGTCAGTCGGCATCACGGTCTCCGAGGCCGTGCTTGGCGAGGCGGTACCGAAACGACCGAAACGACAACCCCAGCAACTCGGCGGCGCGAATCTTGACGTTGTTGGCGGCCTTCATGGCGTCGACCAAGTACTTGCGCTCGGTCGAGTCGAGCACGCGCTCGAGCGAAAACCCGGGGGCGAGCCCTTCGGCGACGGGGGCGGTGTCGGTTTCTCCGCGCACCGAGGGCGGCAGCGAATCGGGCCGGAGCATGTCGTCGTCTGACAAGGTGGCCGCGCGCTCGACCACGTTCTGCAGTTGCCGCACGTTGCCCGAAAACGAATACCGCTCGAGCAGGGCCAAGGTGTCGTCGGCGAAACGCAAGCCGGGGCGGCCCAGGTCTTCGGCCACCCTCACCAAGAAATACTTGGCGAGCGGCACAATGTCTTCGCGCCGCTCTCGCAAAGGCGGCAACTCAATGGTGATGACGTTCAGTCGAAAATACAGGTCTTCGCGAAAGCGGCCGGCGGCGACCTCTTTGTCGAGGCGGCGGTTGGTCGCCGCCAAAATTCGGGCGTCGAACGGCACTTCGTGCGACGAGCCGACCGGCTTCACCCGGCGCTCTTGCAACACCCGCAGCATTTTCACCTGCAACGACATGGGCATTTCACCGACTTCGTCGAGCAAGACGGTGCCCTCTCCCGCCGACACCAGAATGCCGGTTCGGTCGGCGGCGGCGCCGGTGAACGAGCCCTTGGCGTGGCCGAACAGCTCGCTCTCGAGCACCCCTTCGGCAAGCGCGCCGCAGTTGACGGGCACGAACGGGTGGCGGGCCCGCGAGCTGCGGGTGTGAATGGCACGCGCGACGACTTCTTTGCCAGTGCCGCTTTCACCCGAAATGAGCACCGTCGACTTCGCGGCCGCCACTTTGTCGATGAGCGCGTACACCGAGCGCACCGCGGGCTGTTGCCGACGAAGAACGGCCCCCGCGCGACGACAGCGTCGCTTGAGTTCTTCGTTCTCTTGAACGAGCCCGCGCTTTTCGAGCGCTTTTTGCACCAGCAGCACGAGCTCGTCGTTGTCGAACGGCTTGCAAATGTAGTCGTACGCTCCGCGGCGCATGGCTTCGACGGCAGCGGCGGGCGTGCCGTAGGCGGTGATCAAAATGACTTCGGGGGCCGAGGGGTGGGCACGCGAGGCGGCCAGCACGTCGAGGCCCGACTCTTGGCCGATGCGCATGTCTGAAATGGCGAGGTCGATGCGGGTGCTCGCCAACATGGCTTTGAACTGGCTGAGGTTCGCGGCGAGGTGCACTTGGTGCCCGCGCGCGTCAGCAACAGCTCCAAGAATTCTCGAATCGACGCTTCGTCGTCGACGACTGCGACTTGCGCCATAAACACAGGCCCCTTGCCCTAGAGCGGAAAGCGAATGGTGAACGTCGTGCCGGTGCTGGGAGCCGACGTCACCCCGATGGTACCACCGTGCGCATGCACGATGGTTTTTACCGTGGGCAGGCCGAGCCCGGTACCGTGTTCTTGCGTGGTGTAAAAAGGCTCGAAAATGCGCTCGTGGTCTTCGGGGGCGATGCTGCCGCCGCTGTCCCACACGCGGAGAACGGCTTGGCCGTCTTGCGCCGACAGCACGATCGACACCTTGTCGTTGTTGGCCGACGCAGTGACGGCGTTGCGCAAGAGGTTGATCAGCACCTGCTTCAATTGCCCCTCGTCGACCGAGGCGACGACCGAGTCGAGCCGCGCCTCGATGGCGGTCATGGCGAAATGGGGGTCGGCCCGCAACATTTCGACCGTCTCCTGCACGATGGCGTCGAGGCGGTGGGGCTGGCGGTTCGGCGGCGGCGGTCGAGCGAGCTTCAAGTAGTCTTCGACCAGCGCGCCGAGCCGGTCGCTTTCACGAACGATGAGGTTCGCGAGCTTGTGGTCGGCCGAGCCGGCCGCCGCGTCGGCGGCCAGCATTTGCGCGGCCCCCCGCATCGACGCGAGCGGGTTGCGCACTTCGTGGGCCAGGGTCGCCGACAGCCGGCCGAGGTTCGCCAAGTGGTCGATGCGGTGCAGTTCGGTTTCGAGCCGGCGCAGGTGGGTGAGGTCTTGAAACACCACCAACAGCGAGCGTTCGTCGCGGTCGAGCGGGGTCACCGTGAGGCCCAGAATGCGCTCGCCGCTGGGCGTGGGCACGGTCAGCTCGTTGCGCCGGGTATTGGGCTTCACGCGCCGAATGGCCGGCAGCAACCCTTCGATTTCTCGCCCGAGCACGTCGCCCAACGGGCCCAAAATGCTTTCGGCGGTGGGGTTCACGAAGTTGACGTGGCCGTCTTGGTCGCACGTCAACAGGCCCGAAGGCATGGCCGTGACGATTTGGTGCTGGAGGTTCGCCAACTCACGAAGGTCGCGCTCGCGGGCCGACAATTGGCCGCCGGTCGCCGACAGTTGCTCGGCCACGTACCCCGAGAGCACCGCAATGAACCACTGCGCGAGCAATTGGGTGACAATGTCGAACCCGACGCGCGTCAAGTCTCGGTTGGGAAAATGGGGGCTGAACAGCCCCCCGTTCACCACCGCCACGATCGACACGTACGACGTGGTCGACATGAAAGCGGCGACCATCGCTCCGCGGCGAAAGAGCAGCACCGACGCGCCGATGATCGCCAGCAGGTAGGCAACCGAAAACGGAGAATCGGCGCCGTTCGTCAAGAACACCGCGACCGAGGCGACGAGCACGTCGCTCCCCACCTGGAGCCAGGCGATGCGCTCGTCGACGTTTCGGCGTCGAATGAGCACCCCGAAAACGACGGTGAACGCGTAGCTGACGGTGATGAGCGCGAACGACGCGTAGTCGCTGATGGTCAGCGACTGCGTCGTTCGGTTCGCGGCCAGCCGAACCGTCAGCACAATGAGCAACAGCGACACGGCCGCGGTTCGAAAGACCGACAGCCACGTCAGGCGTACGGCGAGCGCGGGGCTGCTGCTACTTGATGGCTTGGGCAATGGTGAAGATCGGCATGTACATGGCGATCAAGAAGCCACCGACGACGCCGCCCAAGAACACCATCATCACCGGTTCGATGAGGGCGGTGAGGCCGGCGACGGCGGTGTCGACTTCGTCGTCGTAGAAGTCGGCGATTTTGGTGAGCATTTGGTCCATCGCGCCGGTGGCTTCACCGACGCCGATCATTTGCACCACCATGGAGGGGAACACCTTGGTGTCGGCGAGCGGCCCGGCGATGTTCTTGCCTTCTGAGATTTTCGCCCGAACGTAGAGAATGCCCTGTTCGATGGTTCGGTTGCCGGCGGTCTTCGCGGTCACGTCGAGCGCGTCGAGAATCGGCACGCCCGAGCTGATCATGGTGCCGAGGGTGCGGGTGAAGCGAGCGACGGCCACCTTGCGCAACACGTCGCCGATGATCGGCGCGTGCAAAATCAACCTGTCGAAGATCTCGCGGCCTCTGGGGTTTCGGTAGAACGCGACACAAATCGTCGCCACCACGACCGCAATGCCGACCATGTGAAAAATGTACGCTTGCAACCACGCCGACAGGTCGACGACGAACTGGGTCGGCGCGGGCAAAGTACCGCCAAAGTCAGAAAACATTTTGGCGAACACCGGCGTCACCTTGAGCAGCAGCACCGCCGTCACGCCGATACCGACCAAGATGACGACGATCGGGTACGTGAGCGCGCCTTTGACCTGGCGTTTCAGCTTCTCGGCCTTTTCACGGTAGGCCGCGAGGCGGTTCAAAATGGTGTCGAGAATACCGCCGACTTCACCGGCGGCGCAGAGCTGTATGAACAGCTCGTCGAACACCTTCGGGTGGTCTTTGAGTGCGTCAGAAAACGTCGAACCGCCTTCGACCTTCGTTTTGATCGCGAAGATCACCTTCTTGAGCGCGCCGTTGTCGGTTTGCGAACCCAAAATTTCAAGACACTGCACCAAGGGCAAACCGGCGTCGATCATCGTCGCGAATTGCCGGGTGAAGATGAGCAGGTCGCGGCCGCCCACGCTGCCCGGCAAGGCGATGTTCGCGTCGAGCAGAGACTTCTTGCGAACCTTCGACGGCGTGAGCCCGAGTGACTTGAGACGCGCGTCGACGGCGGCGGCGTCTGACGCCTCCATTTCGCCCTTCTTGACCTCGCCCTGTTTGGTCTTCGCTTCCCAAATGAAAATGGGTACCGAAGACTTCTTTGCTTTCGAAGCGGCTTTGGGCGCGGCTTGAGCGGTGGCCATGAACGGTCCTCAATTCGATTCTTTTGCTCGGTGAGACAAACGACGAAACCGGCCGCCAATACTAGCGAGACCACGCAAAATAGCTAAACAGCGACCCGCCCCTACCCCGACCTACCTGTTGCCTGTGGTGTGCAGCGGCCTGTTGCGCCGAGCACGGTCTGTGGTCGACCCGCGGCGCCGGCCAAACGGCTCACCGCCGCCGACGGGGTCAGCCGAATTGGGCGGTTGAGGCCGACCTCAGCGACCCGGCGGGCCGCGCATGGGCGTCGCTTGGTGGCTGGGCAGCGGGGCCGCTCCGCCACCGCCGCTGGCCAAAATGTTCTTCAGTTCTTCAGGGTCGCTCGAACGGCCGAAGGCTTCGTCCATGCTGATCATCTTTCGGCTGAGCAGCTGGGCGAGCGACTGGTTGAAGGTCTGCATGCCGAATTTGGCCTGGCCGACCTGCATCGACGAATAAATCTGGTGCACCTTGTCTTCGCGAATGAGGTTTCGAATGGCGGGGTTCGGTATCATGACCTCGAGCGCCAACACGCGGCCGTTGCCCGACGCCTTCGCGAGCAGCGACTGCGACATGATGCCTTCGAGCACGAACGAGAGTTGGGCGCGCACCTGGGGCTGCTGGTACGGAGGAAACACGTCGAGCACGCGGTTGATGGTTTGCACCGCGCTGTTGGTGTGGAGCGTGGCGAACGCGATGTGACCGGTCTCGGCAATGACGAGCGCGGCTTCGATCGTTTCCAAATCGCGCATTTCGCCGACGAGCACGACGTCGGGGTCTTGCCGCAAAATGTACTTGAGTGCCGTCTTGAACGACTTCGTGTCGGCGCCGACTTCGCGCTGGTTCACCAAGCAGTTCTTGTGCGGGTGCAGGTACTCGATCGGGTCTTCGATCGTCATGATGTGTTCGTGGCGCTCGGTGTTGATCTTGTCGATCATCGACGCGAGCGTGGTCGACTTGCCCGAGCCGGTGGGCCCGGTCACGAGCACCAAGCCGCGCGGCTTCTTCGAGAGCTCGGCGACAATGGGTGGCAAGCCCAACTCGGCGAAGGTCAAAATCTTGAACGGAATCGTGCGAAACGCTCCGGCGACGGCGCCGCGCTGCATGAAAATGTTCGAGCGAAACCGTGACAGGCCTTTGACGCCGAACGACAGGTCGAGCTCGTTGTCTTCTTCGAACTTGTGCTTCTGGGCGTCGGTCAAAATCGAATAACACAGCTGCTTCGTTTCGACCGGGGTGAGCGGCGGCATCTTGAGCGGCACGAGGTCACCGTCGATGCGCAGCTGGGGCGGTGACCCCGTGGTGATGTGCAGGTCGCTCGCACCCTTCTCGACCATCGCTTTGAGCAGTTGATGCAGGTTGGCCACGTCGTGTTCCTCTTGACTGTGAGTCTAGAAGCGGTCGGGAGCGGTGTTGGCGACGGCTTCTTCGATGGTCGAACTGCCGGCCATGACCTTGTTGAGCGCCGACATGCGCAGGGTGATCATGCCGAGCCGAATGGCTTCTTGCTTGAGCTCGGCGGTCGACGCGCCGTTGATCACGAGTTCTTTGAGGCCGTCCCAGAAGGGCATGACTTCGTAGACGGCGACGCGGCCACGGTAGCCACGCTCGTTGCATTCTTTGCAACCGCCCTTTTCATAGAGCGTGAAGGTGCCAATTTTCTCGGCGGGTATGCCAGCGTCGATCAGCGCCTGCTCGTCGATGTTCTTCACTTCTTTGCGGCAGGTGGGGCACAAGCGCCGGCACAACCGCTGGGCCAAAATGAGGTTCAACGACGCCGTCACCAGAAACGGCTCGATGCCCATGTTGAGCAGGCGGCTCACCGTACCCGGGGCGTCGTTCGTGTGCAGGGTCGAGAGCACCAAGTGGCCCGTGAGCGCGGCCTTGACGGCAATTTCGCCCGTCTCGAAGTCGCGAATCTCGCCGATCATGATCGTGTCGGGGTCTTGCCGCAAGAAGCTGCGAAGCGCGGCGGCGAAGTTGAGCCCGACGCCCTCGTTCATTTGCACTTGGTTGATGCCGGCGAAGTTGAATTCGACCGGGTCTTCGGCGGTCGACAAGTTCGTGGTGGGGTCGTTGAGCGCGGCGAGCGCCGAATAGAGCGTCGTCGTCTTGCCCGAACCGGTGGGGCCGGTCACCAGCACCATGCCGTACGGCCGGTCGATGGCTTCTTTGAACCACTTGAGCGGCTCGGGGTCGAAGCCCAACTTCTGCATGTCGAGCTGCAAGTTCGACTTGTCGAGCAACCGCATGACGATTTTTTCGCCGAACAAGGTCGGGCAGACCGAGACGCGAAAGTCCATTTCTTTGCCGCCGCCCAACTTGATCTTGATGCGGCCGTCTTGGGGCAACCGGCGCTCCGAAATGTCGAGCTGCGCCATGATTTTCAAGCGCGAGGTGATCGCGTTGCGAAGCTTCATGGGCGGCTTCATCACCTCGTACAGCACCCCGTCGATGCGAAAGCGAACCCGAAAGTCTTTCTCGTACGGCTCGATGTGAATGTCTGACGCCCGCTTGCCGATGGCGTCTTTGAGAATCAAGTTCACGAGCTTGACGACGGGGGCGTCGTCGGCGGCTTTGGCGAGTTCTTCGACGCCGGCGTCAGAATCGCCCGAATCGGCGAGCTCGACGTCGTCGGTGTCCATGTCTCCGACAATGTCTTCGAGGCTCGGGCCCTTTTCTGAATAGTACTTTTCAATGGCCTCGCGAATGGCGGGCTCTGACGAGACGACCGGCTCGATGTTGTAGCCCGTCAAGAACTTCAGGTCGTCGACGGCGTAAATGTTCGACGGGTCGCACATGGCGACAATGAGCGAGCTGCCCGCGCGGTTGACCGGCACCACCAAGTGCTTCTCGGCCACGTCTTTCGGCACGAGCTTGATGATCTCGGGGTCAATGTCGAACTCTTTGAGGTTGATGGCCGGCACGCCGTACTGCTTCGACAAGAAGTCGGTCAGCTTCGACTCTTCAATGGCGCCAACTTTGATGAGGGCCGTGCCAATGCGTGAGCCCGTCTTCTGCTGTTCTTCTTGGGCCTTGCGCAGCTGCTGTACAGAAATCAGGCTCTCGCGAACGAGAAGCTCTCCCAGACGACCAGACATGCGTGTTGTGCCTCTTTCGGAGCTGACAGTGACAAACGAAGAGAACGGCAGAGAAGCACCGCGACCAAACCGTGTCAAAGCTTCATGAGCGGGCACTCTACTCGCGAACCGGCCAGGCCCCAGTGAAGAAAACGGTAGTGAATGGCGATGTAGGTCTTGCTCTGACGCGTCAACGGGCTGACGCGTTGGCCACCGTCAGCCGACGCGCGCGACCGCCGCCCGAGCGGCTTCGACGTCGCGGGCGATTTGCCCGGTCAACTCGGCCACCGAACCGAAGCGTTTTTCGGCCCGCAGCCGCTCGAGAAACTGCACGCGCAGCTTTTGCCCATACAAGTCTTGGGAGAAGTCGAACAGGTGCGCTTCGATGGTGACTTCGGTGCCACCGAAGGTCGGCTTGACGCCAATGTTCGCGGCGCCCCCGAACCACGTGCCTTGGCTCTGCACCCGCACCGCGTACACCCCGGGGGCCGGTCGGAGTTCGTTGGTCGTGTCGATGTTCGCCGTGGGAAAACCGATGGTGCGGCCACGGCCGGCGCCCGGCACCACCGACCCCTCGAGGTCGAACGGCCGGCCGAGCAGGCGCGCGGCGGCTTCGACTCGGCCTTCGAGCACGTATTCGCGCACCTTGCTCGACGACACCACGACCCCGTCAATGGTCACTGGCGGCACGACGAACACCGCGGCCCCCACCGTTTCGGCGGCGGCGCGCAACGTTTCGACCGAGCCCGCCCGCTTGGCGCCGTAGGTGAAGTCGCCGCCGACGACGGCCGCTCTCGCACCGAGGCCCGTGAAGAGGCTCTGCTCGAACGCGGCCGGGGTCGATTTGGCGTATTCGAGGCTGAAGGGTTGCACGACGACCGCCGACACGCCGGCCGCTTCGAGCAGTTCGAGTTTTCGCGACTGCTGGCAAATGAGCCGCGGCGCGAGGTCGGGTTGGAGCACCTTGCCGGGGTGGGGCTGAAAGGTGACGGCGACCACCGGGCCGTGGCGGGCCGCTTCGCGAAAGAGCGCTTGGTGGCCCAGGTGCACGCCGTCAAAGTTGCCGAGGCAGGCCGAAGCGCCCCGAAGTTCGCCCGTGGCGGCGGCCGCCAGTGATGCAAAAACCTTCATGACCGGGCGGTATCACAAGCCCCAGGCCGGCTGCACCCCCGCGCTCGGTTTTTGCGCACCGGGCCAAAAGCCGTGGTAACCGACGCGCCGCATGGGCCGCATACCGTTGCGTGAAGAAGTCGCTGGCGCTGAATTCATTGGGGCGAAAACCCCGCCCGACTGGGCCGCCGTGTTCGCGTTGCCCAAGGCCACCGGGCTCGAGCTCGAAATCGGGTGTGGCGCCGGCGGGTTCGCGCTCGAGTACGCCCGTCGCTTCTCGACGGTGCAATACGTCGCCTTCGAGTGGCGAAAAAAATACGCGCGCGAGGTCGACTTTCGGCGCAAGCAGCAGGGCCTGGCCAACCTGCGCATCATCGAAGGTGACGCGCGGCTCGAAATACCGCGGCTGTTCGGCCCCGAATCGCTCGACGCCATTCACCTCCAGTTTCCCGACCCGTGGTGGAAACGGGCCCACCAAAAGCGGGCGATCTTGCAACCCGAATTTACGAAGTATTTGCGTTCGCTGCTCAAGGTCGGCGGCCGCTTCGACTTTCGAACCGACGTCGAAGACCGAGGCCGGCAGGGGCTCGCGGTGCTCGAAGCCGCCGGGTTTCACAACCCCTTGGGGCCAGGGGTGTTTCACCCCTACGACCCCGACGAGGTGCCGTCGACCCGCGAGCGCCGCTACCTCGTGTCGAACGAACCGGTCTACCGGGCGAGGCTCGTGAAGCTCTGAACCCGAGTACACTCGGGCCGGCATGCTTCGCCGAAAAGCACCGGTGGTCAACGCCGAGCCCTCGAAGGCGCAGGTGGTGCTCATCGCCGACGACGACCGCAGCGTCGTCGCCCAGCTCCAGACGTTCTTGACGTCGCTCGGCTACCGGTGCC
>JBGAIY010000236.1:0-12119 GCA_044225205.1 Myxococcaceae bacterium
CTTCGCACGAGGCAAACCCCGCATCGGCCGGCACCCCGCCATCGAGCCCGGCGTCGAGCTCGACGCCCGCGTCTCCACCGAAGCCCGAATCGCTTTCGAACCCCGAGTCACTCGAAGCACCGGCGTCGGGCACCGCTGCGTCGCCAAGCGCGCCGGCGTCTCCCGCCGGGGGCGCCACCACGCAACTGCTCAACACCAGCACGAACCAGGCATTTCGCATCACGGCACACCCTTTCAAGGCGTGCCGTCATATTTCGCGGGCGTCGTTCGGCTTCAACTCGATTTTCAAACGTGAAGAGATTTCGAAAGACATTGTTCGAGATTCTCGAACAGCACGTTTTACGAGCCGCGACGGCGGGTCGCGTAACAACGTTCGACACCGACGCCGAGCGCCTGCAGGCGCGGCAGGTCAGGGGCGCGCTCTTCGAGCAGCTCGGCCGAAAAGCAGTCGGCGTACCCCGCCACCTCGGCGGCGCTCACGCTGAACGGAGGGCCCTCCATCTGTTCTTGGGGGTACTCCACGGCAATGAGCAACCCCGGGCTTTCGGGCGCGAGCAGCGTGCGCACCTGATTCACATAGCGGGCGCGCAGCGACGCAGGCAAAGCGATGAGCGCGGCACGGTCGTAGAGGGCGTTGACCTCGCCCAACTGCTCGGGCGTCGTCGCGAAGAAGTCACCCACGAACACGTCGAGCGGGCCCGACGAATACACGGAGAATGCGCCCTCCGCGCGCCGCTGGGGCGTCAATTTCTGTTCGTCGAAAAACGCGCGCACGGCGTCTTCGACCAGCTCGACGCCGACCACCCGGTGCCCCTGCTCTGCCAACCACACCAGGTCGACCGCCTTGCCCGACAGCGGCACGAGCACCCGACGCGAAGTGCCGAGCCTCGAAGCGTGGCGCTGCAGCAAGCCGTTCGGGCGACCTTCGTGAAAGCCGATGCGCTGCTCGGCCCAGCGGGCCCGCCAAAAGTCATGTTCCATCAGCGTGGAGTTACTACAACTCGACCTTTCGAGGAGGTCGCGACGTCGTCAATCGTCAGAGCCAAACGCGCTGAGCGCGAGGCAGTTTCGCTCGACCCGGCGGCGGTTTCGCGGTCTTCTCCACGGCATGTCACTCCACTTCGAGGTGCCTGGGCGGGGGCCACTCGATGTCGACGGGTTGCACCGGCTCCCATTCGCAGCGGCCTTGGTCTCCACCGAGGGGCGGGTGCTCCACAGCAACGTCGCAATTCGAGAACTCGCGGGGTGGCAAGACCTCGGCATTGACCCGCTCCAGCTTGCGACGCTGCTCGGGTTCGAGGCCGAACGCGAAAGTGCCGAGCGGGTCAGTTCGGCTTTGGCCGGGCAGCAGGTCTTCGCCGCCGAAGTGCTTTGCAGCCGCCAAACCGGAGAAGCGTTTTGGTGCGACCTGGTCTTGATGCCCGTCACTTCAGCCGGCGGCCGCCCCAGCGCGCTCTGCCTGTGTCGAGACGTGACCGCCCGCCATGCGCCCAACCAGCCGCCCGAGGCATGCATCACCCACGACCGCCTGGTGCTCGACCGCATTCAGGCCGGCATCGTCGTCACCAACGCCGCGACCGAAATCATCTACGCCAATGCCAAGGCCGTTGAGCTCATGGGCGTCACCCACGACGCGGTTCTCGGTGCGACCAAACGAGCCCCCCGCTGGGTCTTCACCGGAGAAGACGGCAAGCGGCTCTCGCCGCCAGAGTACCCAGCGGCTCGCGCCATCGCCAGCAAGTCGGTCGTCAGAGACCTCCTCATCGGGCACACCCGAGAGAGCGACGGCCAGTTGGTGTGGGGCATGTGCAACGCCTACCCCATGCTCGACGAGCACGGAGCCGTGGCCGAAGTCGTCGTCAGCATCACCGACGTGACCGAACTCAAACAAACCGAGCGTGCGCTCAAGAAGTCAGAAGAACGGTTACGTCTGGTGCTGCAAGGCTCGAACGACGCCCCGTGGGACTGGGACATCACGACCGACGAATTTTACTATTCGCCCCGCTGGTGGCACATGGTGGGCTACACCGAAGGCGAGTTGCCGGCCGACCGTGAGCTCTGGTCGCGACTCGTACACCCCGACGAACGCCAAGCGGTCAGAGACCACATTCGCGACCGTATGGTGTCGGGGGCCACGTCGTACGAAATCGAAAGCAGCCTGCAGCACAAAGCCGGCCACACCATTCGAGTGCTCGCCCGCGGTCACATTTTGCGCGACGAGCACGGCAAGCCCATTCGCATTTCGGGCACGAACACCGACGTGACCGCTCAGCGAGAACTCGAAGCCCGCCTCCGCCAAGCCCAAAAGATGGAAGCGATCGGTCAACTCGCCGGCGGAGTGGCTCACGATTTCAACAACCTGCTCGCGGTCATCGTCGGCAACCTCGAGCTGTTGCGCTCGACGGTGAGCGGCTCTCCCGACGATCGAGACGCGCTCGAAGACACCCTCGCCTCCGCACGTCGTGGCACCGAACTGACCCGCAGCCTCTTGGCTTTTTCACGCCAGCAGACCATTCGACCCGCCCCGCTCGAAGTCGGCGCCGTGCTCGCCGAACTGACCAACGTGCTCCGCCGGGTCATCAACGAAGCCATTGAGATCGAAGCGACCGTCGCCCCCGACTTGCCCCCCATTCTCGTCGACCCCAGTTTGCTTCACTCGGCGCTGCTCAACTTGGCGATCAACTCACGCGACGCCATGCCCAACGGTGGCACCTTGCGGCTCAGCGCCACCCGACGCGGTGACGACGCGCGCATTTCGGTGGCCGACAGCGGCATCGGCATGACCCGCGAAACCCAAGACCGCGCCCTCGAGCCGTTCTTCACGACCAAACCCCCTGGCCAGGGCACCGGGCTCGGCCTGAGCATGGTCTACGGCTTCGTGAAGCAGTCGGGCGGTACCCTCACCATCGAATCGAGCCCAGGCCGCGGCACGAGCGTGCATCTCGATTTTCCCGTCGCGCCCGAAGTCGCTCCGGTGACGACGCCAGCGCGCGCCAAACAGACCACGTCACCCCGCACCGGGCGAGTGCTCGTCGTTGAAGACGACCCGCACGTGTGGCGGCTGTGCTTGCGAGCACTCGCCCGCCTCGGGTTTCAGGCCGCCGAGGCCGAAAATGGGCCACAAGCGCTGGCCTTGCTGACGACGACCACCAACTTCGACGTGCTCTTGACCGACGTCGTCATGCCCCACGGCATGAACGGTCGCGACGTGGCGTTGGCGGTGCAGCAACGGGTGCCCGGCATCAAGGTCATTTACATGTCGGGCTATTTGCCTGAACACTTCGACGAAGAGACCCGCTCCCTCTTGCAGCCCCTGCTGAACAAGCCCTTCGCCGTCGACGCGTTGGCCGAGGTGCTCGACGAGGTACTTCAGCCCGCGGCGACGAGCAGCTGAGCGTTTCCCTCGGGCGTCATTTGCGCTCGGCCAGCTTGCAGTGATTCATTTTGCAGACCGCGGGTGCCGCGCTGACCGGCCCACAGTCTTTGAGACAAGGCGTCGCCGGGCAACCGACGCCCCCACAGCGTTTCTTCGCTTCGGCGAGCGAGCGCTTGTTCCACGCGCGGGGCTCGGGGCAACAGCCGTGGCAACACGCGTCTTTCGGCCCCGCCACGCAGTCGGCGTCGGCTTCACAGCTGGTCGAGTCTGCCTGGTCTGGGCTCGGGTCTGCGCGCGGAGGCTCGCCCCACGCGGCCGAACCCACCACCACCAGCAAGACCAGCCACCAGTTCGCCATTCCTCTGACGATCGCAGAAGAGTTCGATCGAGTCGAGCAGCCGGCGTCGTGTCTTCGAAGCTCACCTCGAATTGGCGACTCGAAGACGGGCGACTTATGCCGCTGGTGCTGCACTCAAGGGCGACGAGCGATTACCGGCTCTGAGCAAAGGTGTCGTGAAGATCGGGCCGAAGGTCAACCGAGCGGCCCACTGGGTCGGCCGCTCTCCTCCGCGGCGTGTCGGGTGGCGACGAGCCGTTCGACTTGTCTCGTTTGCGCATGCATGGGAGTGGCTGGCCTGTTGAGGCCGTCATCGTCGGCGGTCGTGCGAAACATGCACCCCATTCAACGGGTCAGCGGCACCCACCCTGCGGGAGTGAGAAGACCGATGCTTTTGCCGCTGGCCGACCACACCCCGTCTGGTCCGCTTCTCAAGAAAACGAATTCAGTCCCACGCTTCGAGGGCACGACGGTTCGCACCTCGACACCATCGAACACGTCCACCCCGCCGAGACTGGAGAGGAACACCATCGCGTCGCTGGCGGCCACGCCAAAATAAGGTTTGGGCCCAGCCGGCCCCCTCACCACCTCCCAGTGATCTTGCGAGCCCATCAGCACGGCGGCGTTGTAGCCGACGATCACATACTTCCCGTCTCGCAGGCGGCAGATGCTGTTCAGCCCACCGCTCGTCGGCAAGTCGAGGAAATGCCACTCCGTTCCGTCGAATCGAGCGCCGACCCCCTCCAGGGTGATGACCACCAAGTCGTCAGGGCCCGTGCCCGCGATGTCTGTTGCATGCAGCTCTTCGCCGTTCATCGCAATTCGCGGCAGCGCCTCGAAGGCGTCACCGCGCATTCGAAAGACTTGGCCTCGGGTACCGACGGCATACACACCCGACCCGACGATGCGCACTCTGCGCAGCGGCCCTGCACTCGCCGCCCGCGGGTTGGGCACCAGCGCGCACGAGGCCGCCAACTGTGCCGAGGTCAGCGCACGCCAGTCGAACCGTGCCACCGTGCCTCTGCGGCCCAGAACGAAACCTTGCCCGTGCTCATCGGCGTCTATCGAAGCAAACACATCGCCTTCGAGCATCAGGTCGAGCCATGCATCGCCGCGCAAGACGATCACCCGGCTTCGCGGTTCATCGTCGTCGACTTCGCCGACTGTGCAGACGAGCACCAGAACCCCCGGGGAGGGGTTGGCGCATTCTTGAACAAAGTCCTCGTCACCAAGCAGGTCTGACGCGGTCACCATCGTTGCCCTGGGGCCAGCCGACAGCCGTTGCAAAAACGAAGGCCCCGACTCTTATCGGTTTCCCGAGAAGAATCAGGGCCTTCAAAATGGTCGGGGCGATTGGATTTGAACCAACGACCACTTGCACCCCAAGCAAGTGCGCTACCAGGCTGCGCTACGCCCCGAGAACGGCAACAGCAACGACGCGGCTCTTCTGCCAGCCTGACTCCGGCACGTCAAGCAATGTCAGCGCTTTGCCAAAGCCCGCAACCAGGGCTCATTCGTCATCATCGTCGTCGTCGTCGGCGCCAGTGTCGCCACCGGCGTCTTCGTCTTCGGCCGACTTCTCGTTCGGGTCGACGAAGCCGTCATTCAAGTCAGCCTTCAGCACCTGGCTCGGCACGAACTTCACGACGCGACGGGCGGTGATTTCGATCGGTTGGCCGCTCTGCGGGTTGCGGCCAGGCCGCGCCCGCTTGAAGCGAGGTTGAAAATTGCCAAACCCGGAGATTTTCACCTTGTCTCCGCGCTCGAGCGTTTCTTTGAGCGTGTCGAACACCAACTCAACAAGCTCGGCCGACTCTTTCTTAGAAAAGCCGACCTTCTCGTAAACGCTTTCGATGATGTCCGCTTTGGTCATGCCCGGTAGCCTACCGAAGGCAGCCACCGTGTCAACATACCGACATTGCTCGGCTTTTCTGAGAGCCCCATTGACGCGCGTCGCGAGGCTGAAAATCGCCCTTTTCCGCTCGAAAAAGGCCCCGTCAAGCGCCTTCAGGCGCGGAGGCTGCCACCCAGGCGCTTGGTGACTTCGGCCACGATTTTGGCGTGCGCCTCCGACACCTCGGTGTCGGTCAAGGTGCGGTCGGAGGCTCGATAGCGCAGCGCGTAAGCGAGGTTCTTTCGACCCTCTCCGACCTGGGGGCCCTGGTACACGTCGAAGACCTCGGCTTGGTCGACGAGCGGCTGACCGACCTCGAGAATGACGTGGCGTACGGCTTCGCTCGCCATGTCGGCGGGCACGACCACGGCCAAGTCGCGAAACACCGAAGGAAACCGGCTCAGCGCCGCAGCCCGCGGCACCAGGGTCGCCGCTTGGGTCAGCCCGTCAACCAACAACCGAAACAAGAAGACGCCGGCGGGTGCGTCGAGCTGCTTGCGCGCCTTGGGGTGCAGCTCACCAAACGAGCCGAGATCGAGCTCGCCCCGGCGCACCTTGGCACTCGCGCGGGGGTGGTACGCGGGGTCGTCACAGGGCTCGAACGTCACCGGGCCCACGTGCAACGCGGTCAACACCGCCTCGACCGCCGCTTTGACGTCGTAGAAGTCATTGGCCGCGTCTTTCGCGGTCCACGAGCGGTGGGCGTCTCGCAGGCCCCAATAGGCCCCGACGACCTCCGGAGTCTCGATGGCCGCTGGCGCCCGCCCCTGCCCCGCCTTCGGGTTCGCCCGGTACGAGCGGCCCAGCTCATAGAACCGCACGCCTTGGGCTTGGTGCCGAGCCGCGCGAATCACGTTGTGCACGAGGCCCGCGAACATCGTCGTGCGCATGACCGACTGCTCGACCGAGAGCGGGTTGGTGACGGTAATCGCGCCGGCTTCTGCACGAAACGCCGCCACGTCGCCCGGAGCGACGAACGAGTAGTTCACCACCTCGTCGACCCCCTGCCCCGCCAAGGCCGCGCGAATCTTTCGTTCGATGATCAGGCGGGTGGGTTCGGGGTCGAGCCGAGACAGCCCGCGAGGCAACGCCACGGGCACCGCGTCGAAGCCGCGCACGCGAGCAATTTCTTCGATCAGGTCTTCTTCGATGGTCACGTCGACCCGCGCGGTGGGCACCTCGAACGTCGCGTCGCGACCATCGGCGCTCACGTCGCGCTTGACGAAGCCGAGTGACGTCAGAATCTGGTGACCTTCGGTGATCGGCACGTCGACGCCGAGCAGTTCGTTGACCTTCGCCGACCGCAGCCGCACGACCTTCGGCGCCAGCGGCTTCGGGTACACGTCGACGCGCCCCTTGAGCACCGAGCCTCCCCCGAGTTCGGCCAACAGCGCGGCCGCTCGGTCGAGCACTTCGGGCACCGCCGCAACGTCGGTGCCACGCTCGAACCGATGCGACGACTCGGTGTGCAACCCGTGGCGCTTCGACGAACGCCGCACCGTCGCCGGTTGAAACGTGGCGCACTCGAGCAACACCCGCTTGGTGCCCGCCGTCACTTCGCTCGACGCCCCGCCCATGACGCCGGCCAACACCTGCGCGCGGTCACGGTCACAAATGAGCAGGTCTTCGGCGAACAGCTCGCGCTCCTTGCCGTCGAGCGTCGTGAGGCGCTCCGACGCTCTCGCCGTGCGCACCACGATCTGCGCGCCCGCCAAGGTGTCGAGGTCGAAGGCGTGCAGCGGCTGCCCGTATTCGAGCAGCACGTAGTTCGTCACGTCGACCAGGTTGTTGATCGCACGAACCCCGCAGGCCCGAAGCCGGTCTTGCAGCCACTGGGGCGACGGCTTCACCGTCAGGCCTTCGATCACCCGCGCCGCGTAGCGCCAACACCGACCCGCGTCGTCGACCCGAATCGACACCTTGGTCGACGCTTCAACCGACGTCTCCGTAACCTGGCTCGACGGCTTCTTGAGCTTGGCACCGAACAGCGTGGCCAGTTCGCGCGCGATGCCCAAGTGCGACAAGGCATCGGCCCGGTTCGGCGTGACGTTCACTTCGAAGATCA
The DNA here is from genome assembly GCA_044225205.1 of Myxococcaceae bacterium. Classification (GTDB taxonomy): domain Bacteria; phylum Myxococcota; class Myxococcia; order Myxococcales; family Myxococcaceae; genus JAEUJT01. The sequence goes on from JBGAIY010000236.1 coordinate 7,673, forward strand.
CGTCGTCGAGCCCAAGCTGCTTCGCGATCGGCGTGCCGACCACCGCGCTCGGGTCGAGAATCAACAGCCCCGCGTGCTCGTCGTTGAGACCGAGCTCGCGGGAGCTGCAGAGCATGCCGAAGCTGTCGACGCCGCGCAGGGGCGCTTGTTTGATCTCCAGGCCATTCGGCAACTTCGCGCCGATCGTCGCCAGGGGCACCTTGTCGCCGACTTTGTAGTTCTTCGCTCCGCACACGACCTGCAGCGGCTCGGCCGCCCCCATGGCGATCTTCGTCACCGACAACTTGTCGGCGTTCGGGTGCGGTTCAGACGCGAGAATCTGCGCGACCACGACGCCCTGAAGCGCCGCGCCCGGCCGGTCAATGCCCTCGACCTCGAGCCCGGCCATCGTCAGCCGCTTCGCCACTTCGTCGGCAGTCGCGTTGGCCGGCAGTTCGACCAAATCGCCCAACCACTTCATTGAGATCTTCATCGTCAGAGCCTTTGGGTTCGGGAGGCGGTCAGAACTGCGCCAAGAACCGAGAATCGTTTTCGAACATCGTGCGCAAGTCGTCGATGCCGTACCGCAACATGGCCACCCGCTCGACGCCCATGCCGAAGGCGAAGCCGGTCACCTCGTTGGCGTCGTAGCCCGCCGCTTTGAAGACGTTCGGGTGCACCATGCCGCTGCCGAGCACCTCGAGCCACCCCGTGTGCTTGCAGATGCGACAGCCCGAGCCTTTGCAAAACACGCACGACACGTCGACCTCGGCGCTGGGCTCGGTGAAGGGAAAGAAGCTGGGCCGAAAGCGGGTCTTCGCGTCGGCCCCGAAAAACGCCTTGGCGAAGGCGTCGAGCGTGCCTTTGAGCTCGGCGAAGGTCACCTTTCGGTCGACGAACAGCCCTTCGACTTGGTGAAACATCGGCGTGTGGGTCGTGTCGCTGTCTTTTCGGTACACCCGACCCGGCATCACCGCCCGCACCGGAGGCTTCTGCGCCAGCATCGTTCGCACCTGCACCGGCGAGGTGTGCGTGCGCAACAACACCGCCCCCGCGTCTTTCGGCAGCCACGAGCCGTCGACGTAGAAGGTGTCTTGCATGTCGCGCGCGGGGTGATCGGCCGGCACGTTCAACGCTTCGAAGTTGTACCAGTCGAACTCGACCTCGGGCCCCGCCACCACGTCGAAGCCCAGGCGAGCGAACACGCCCACAATGTCGTCGAGCGTCTGCGTCACCGGGTGCCGACGCCCCAACCGCAACCCGCGCCCCGGCAACGTCACGACGAGCTTCGGCCCTTTGAGCACAGCCTCGAGCGCCGCTTCTTCGGCCCGCGCAATCGCCGCGCCCAACAACGACTCGATGCGCGCCTTCACGGTGTTCGCCACTTCGCCCAGCGCCTTGCGCTCTTCGACCGGCAGCTTGCCCATGCCGCCCATGACCGCCGACAGCTCGCCCTTCTTGCCCAAGAACCGCACGCGCAGCGCCTCGACTTGGGCTCCGTCACGAGCCTGGGCAATGTCACGTTCGGCCGCCTCTGCCAGCGCTTTCAACCGGTCTTGCATAACGCTCCAATACCTCACCGACGCCGAACCCACGCCAGAAATGAAAACGGCCCCAAACCCGAAGGCGTGGGTTCGGAGTCGGTGAGGTATTGGAGCGTTTTGCATGACCGGTTGAAAGCGCTGGCAGTGGCGGACGAACGTGACATTGCCCAGGCTCGTGACGGAGCCCAAGTCGAGGCGCTGCGCGTGCGGTTCTTGGGCTAGAAGGGCGAGCTGTCGGCGGTCATGGGCGGCATGGGCAAGCTGCCGAAAGAATTACTCTTTCGTCTCTTTCGCCTCGGCCGCCGGCGCTTCGGGGCGGTCGACGAGCTCGAGCACCGCAACCTCGGCGGCGTCACCCTTGCGGAAACCGGCGCGCATGATGCGGGTGTAGCCGCCCGCGCGCTTCGAGTAGCGGTCTTTCAACTCGCCAAAGACCTTCTTGAGCACATCGCGGTCTTTGACCGACTTTTGCGCCAAACGAACGTTGGCGAGCCCACCGCGCTTGCCGAGGGTGATGACCCGTTCGGCCATGCGGCGCGCTTCTTTCGCCTTGGGCAAGGTCGTCGTGATGCGCTCGTGGCGCAGCAGCGAGGTGACCATGTTGCGAAGCATCGCCAAGCGGTGCGACGTCGTACGTTGAAGTTTGCGGCCTGCGACTCGGTGTTCCATGACTGCTCTCCGGTGAACCAGCCCGGCCGTGCGAGGTACCGGGTGGAAATAACCGCCAGCGAAATGCTGGCGGTTTTGAAAAAGGGTTTACGACAACCGTTACATGCGCGGGCCGGTGATCGGCGCGGGCGCCGCCACGGGAGCCGCCGACGCCGCCGGAGCCGCCGCCGCCATCGGCACTCGGTCTTCTGAACCAAGTCACCGATGGTGCGAATGTTCGCCTGCTGCAGGCAGTTCGCCGAACGCACCGACAGTTCGAGCTCGTCAACCGAGCGGAACAGGTTCTCATTCAGCTTCGTCTCTTCACGAGGCGATTCGACCGCGACCGGCTCTTCGGTCTCCTCGAAGTTGATGAAGACGGTCAGCTGCTCTTTGACAATCTTCGCCGCGAACGCAATCGCGTCTTGCGGGCTCACCGAACCGTCCGTCCACACTTCGAGGGCCAACTTGTCGTAGTCGGTCTGCTGACCGACGCGGGCGTTGGTCACTTGGTAGTTCACCTTGGCGATCGGCGAGAACAACGAGTCGATGGCGATCGTGCCGATCGGCGCGCCCGGCACCTTGTTGTTCGGAGCCGACACGTAGCCACGGCCACGACGGCAGGTCATTTCCATTCGCAGCTTGCCGCCTTCGGCCAACGTGCAGATGTGGTGACCCGGGTTCAGAATTTCGATCTGGTCGTCGGCAATGATGTCGCCGGCCTTCACTTCTTTCGGCCCCTCGACCTCAATGCGAACCGTCTTGACCTCGTTCGTGTGCATGCGCAAACGAACTTCTTTGAGGTTCAAGATGATGTCCGTCACGTCTTCGCTCACCTCAGGCACCGTGGTGAACTCGTGCTCGGCCGTGCCGTTGTTGCCTTCGATTTTCACCGAGGTGATGGCCGCGCCCTGCAGCGACGACAACAGCACCCGGCGCAACGAGTTGCCCATGGTCGTGCCAAAGCCACGCTCGAGCGGCTCGGCGACGAACTTGCCGTACGAATTGGTCAAGCTCTCCGCGTCGACTTCAAGACGACGGGGCTTGATGAGATCACGCCAGTTCTTCGCAGTCAGACCATGTTCAGCCATGTGTGTTGCCTCGTATTTCAAGCCGCCACCAACGTACCCTTCGAAGCGAAGGGAGGGCGACTTGGGTGTTGTGAACGCTTCAGACGAAAACAATGAAGCCCAGGGTTGCCCCCGGGCTTCGCGAGCGCCGAGTCGACTCGATTACTTCGAGTACAATTCGACGATCAGCTGCTCTTGAATCGGCATCGTGAGGTCTTCACGATTCGGGTGCGTCTTGACCGTGCCCTTGAGCAACTTCTTGTCGACCTCAAGCCACTGGGGAATGCCGCGGCGGTCGACCGTCTCGATGGCCTCTTGAATGCGCAAGATCTTCTTCGACTTGTCGTGCACTTCGACCGAGTTGCCCGGCTTGACCGAGTACGAAGGGATGTTGACGCGCTTGCCGTTCACCAAGAAGTGACCGTGGCGCACCAACTGACGCGCTTCGGCGCGGGTGTCGGCAAAGCCCATGCGAAAGACCACGTTGTCGAGGCGGAGCTCGAGCAACTGCAAGAGCATTTCGCCCGTCTTGCCCTTCGTGGCCGCCGCGCGAGCGAAGTAGCCGCGAAACTGGCTCTCGAGCAGGCCGTACATGCGCTTGACCTTCTGCTTCTCGCGCAGCTGAACGCCGTAGCCGGAGAACTTCACGCGGCCCTGGCCGTGCTGGCCCGGCGGGTAAGGACGACGCTCGATCGCGCAGCGATCGGTGTAGCAGCGGTCACCCTTGAGGTACATCTTCAGGTTCTCGCGGCGGCAGATACGGCAAACGCTCTGGGTATATCGGGCCATCTGGGTTCCTAGGTGATCTGACGTGACGCGATTAAACGCGGCGACGCTTCGGCATACGGCAGCCGTTGTGGGGAATGGGGGTGACGTCGCGGATGAGGCTGATCTTGAGGCCGGCGGAGGCAATCGCGCGCAGCGCCGACTCGCGGCCAGCGCCCGGGCCCGTGACCATGATCTGCACGTTCTTGAGGCCGTGCTCCATGGCCTTCGCGGCGGCATCGCCGGCGGCGACCTGGGCAGCGAACGGCGTCGACTTGCGCGAGCCCTTGAAGCCGCGGGCACCGGCGGTCGACCACGAGATCACGTTGCCGCTCACGTCGGTGATCGTGATCATCGTGTTGTTGAACGTCGCCTTGATGTGAACGATCCCGTTGAGGATGTTCTTCTTCGTCTTGCGCTTGGCCTTCTTCTCACCGGCAT
>JBGAIY010000237.1:0-12295 GCA_044225205.1 Myxococcaceae bacterium
TGGCGTTGCCACACCGAGCGCACGGCGAAAACCGCGGCATGAAGCCCGTCTCGGCCAGGGCGTCGAGCTCGAACTTGAGCAGCGAGGTGGGCCCGGCTTGCTTCGCGTCGAGCCGCTTCAAATAGTCGAGCAGCGCGTCGAACAAGGTGACGTGCGGCTCGTGGTCGCGCGTCAATTCACGACACAATTCGAGGCAGTACATCGCCCGTGAAATGTGGCCCAGGTCGTCGCGAAGGTGGTGAAAGCTCTGCTGAATGTCGGCCCCGTCGAGTCGGCTCGTGTCGCCCCGGGTCTCCACCAATTGCACCTTGAGGTAGGTCGACGGCTCGAGGGCCCCGGCGAACCGCCGCTTCGACTTGCGCGCGCCGTTCGCGAAGGCCGACAGGCGGCCGTGGTCGCGGGTGAAGAGCGTCACGACCCGGTCGGCGTCTCCGTAGTCGAGCGACGAAAGCACGATGGCCGTGTCGACGAACCGATTCACCGGTGCGTGTACTTCACCGCGAGCTCGGTCATCACGTTGAGCGCGAACCCCAACGCGCCGACCGCGCCGCCCGCCAACACCAACCAGAGCGTGGTCAACGCGCGTTCTCTGCGGGCGACTTCGAGCGCCGCGGGGTTGAAGTGTTCGGCTTCGGGCACCCCGGGTATTTCTTGGTACCGGTTCATCGCGTCGTCGGGCGACATGCCCACCGCGGTCGCGTACGAGCGAATGTAGTTGAGCATGAACACCCGCTCGGGAAAGCGCTCGCTGTGCCCCGCTTCGAGCGCCTCGAGCAACGTGGGCGGTATCTTCGTGCTCTTCGCCACCGAGCCGAGCTCGAGCCCGCGCAGTTCTCGCTGCTGCCGCAGAAAGCGACCGAAGTCGATGTAGTGCTGGGCGTCGGGCGCCTTGGGCACCGGCGCGCCACCCGCGGCGACGGTCACTTCTCTCATGGCGTCAGCTGCTCCTTCAATTTCGCGCACTGTTCTTTGAGCTCGTCGCCAGGCGCTTTCTCGACGCAGGTCGTAAAGCTCTTGAGCGCCAATTCGGTGTTGCCCGACTTCGCTTGGCACACGCCTTCTCGGCGGTAAGCGTCGGCGGCGTCGGGGCACGACTCGCGGTACTTCGTGAACGACTTGCACGCCTCGCCGGGGCTGTTCTGTTCTTCGAACAAGAGCCCCAGCTGCAAATGCCCCAGGCAGTACTTGCCGTTGCTGGCGACCGCCGCCTTGAGGTGCTCGAGCGCGTTCTTCACTTCGCCCTTCTTGTAATACGCCCACCCCATGTTGCCGTGGGCGATGAACGGCGCGTTGTAGAGCACGTCGCTCAACGCGACCTGGTATTCGCGAATCGCGTCGTCGTAACGCCGCAAGTCCATATACAGGTTGCCTAAATTCACCCGCACTTCGCTGTACGGGTTCTTGAGCTCGAGCGCCTTCGCGTAGGCCACCTGGGCTTCGTCGAGCTTGCCGAACGCGGTGTGCAACAAAATGCCCTTGAGCTGCCAGCTGTCGGCGTGGTTCGGGTTGAGCGAGAGCGAAATTTCGACCTCTTTGTACGCCTCTTGGGGCTGCTGCATGGCCGTCTGCAGCGCCAGGTCGTAGTGGGCTTGGCTCGCGTTGCGGTCGGCTTCTGAAACGTGCGCGCACGCGGCGAACAGCGCCAAACAAAATGCTCCGAACAGCTTGCCCAAATTCAACATCGCCGTGCTCCGCCCAGTCGCTGGTTTCTTGGTACCGGTCGCGGGGCCGCTGCTCGCCGAAATGCCCGGCACCGACCCGACCGCCGACTTGAGCGGCGGCTCTCGTTGAAACACCGGCAGGTCGCGAATCATGCCGTCTTGTTCGTCGGCCGGGCGGCCCCGAAAATTGAGGTTGTCCATGATGAAGCCCATTGATTCGACGAACCCCAGGGCTTCGGCTTCTTCATTTTGGTACTGGTCGGGCGGCACGGTGCCATTCGACGGCACGTAGACCGCGCATTCGGCGCTGTCGCCCAAGTGCAGGTACACGAACACCGCAAAGCCATTCGGCCCGCGCAAGCCGAGCACGTAGCCCTGCGCCGGGCCCGCCCGCCGACCCGGCACCGCCAGGTGCGGCTGGTTGAGCGACTGGTAGAGCTGAACCACCTGCTCTTTGAGCGCGGGCAGCCCCTTCAACCGTTCATCAATGGCAAACACGTGGGGGTCGCTCCTTCGCTGCTTACCGCGTCGTCAACGTGAATTCTTGGGTGAGGTCGTTCTGGTCGGCGGCCGTGCGGGTGAAGGTGATGAGCGGTTTTTCAATGACGACTTGTTCGGCCGTGCTCTTGCCTTCTCCCAGAATGACGCGAAAGACGTGCGCTTTCGACGTGCTCTTCGGCTCGTCGGGGTTCGCGAGCTTCTTCTTCGCCTGCAAAATGACTTGGTTTTTGCCCGGCTTGAGCTGCTTGGTGATTTCAGAAATCAACTGCTCGTCGGCCGACCGAATGGTGCGAATGAACTTGCCGTTGAGAAAGAAGTCGACCTCGTATTCGGCCGCGCCCTGCGGGTTCGATTCGGTGACCAAGAAGTACTTTTTCGAAATGACGCCTTCTTCGCGCACCGATTCGGCGGTGGGGCCCACCGTCACCCGCTTGACCGAATACCCCGGTGCGTCGATGTGAACGTTGCCCTTGTCGTCGAGCCGCACGTTCACCTTGTCGAACTGCTGGTTGGCGAGCCCGTCGACGTTGACGCCGTTGACGTAGACGTCGGCTGCCCGAGCGCGCGACGCGCCGGTTACCGCCAACACCACCAACGTCAAGCGCACCCAGAACATGGTCACCCCCGCTGTATACCAAGCCCCGCCCTCGAGGCGAGAACCGAGGCGCTGAACAGGTTGGCGCTCGGGGCCATTTTCAGCTAGCCCAAAACCCATGTCGTTCTTCGCTCGACTGAAGCTCGCCCTGAATTTTCTGTTCGGCGGCCCCGCGCTGCCGACCGGTGCCGCCCCCGCCGCGTTGCCCGCGCCCGCCACGCTCGTACCGCGCCCGAGCCCCATGCGCCCCGTGGCAGCCCCCAGCCCTCAGCAAGAGCACGGTTCGGCGCTGTTCATGCTGGGCCTGTTGCAGCGCGAAGGGCGGCTGCTCGACTTTTTGCAAGAAGACATCGCCCAGGTGGGCGACGCCGACCTCGGCGCCGCGGCCCGCCTGGTTCACGAAGGGTGCCGAAAGGTGCTCAAGCAGTACCTGCCCCTGTCACCAGTGATGAACGAGGCCGAGGGCGCGCAGGTCAGCGTGACGACCGGCTTCGACGCCAGCCGCTTTCGGTTGACCGGCAACGTCACCGGCCAAGGCCCGTGGAAAGGCGCGCTCAAGCACCACGGCTGGGTCGTGAACACGGTGCAGTTGCCTCCGGTGCCCACGACCGTCGACGTGATGGTCATCGCTCCGGCTGAAATTGAATTGCCTTGAACGCCACCATGCCCAAGTACGCCATCGGCATCGACCTCGGCACCACGCACAGCGCGCTGTCGTACCTGTCACTCGACGCGACGACCGGCCGCGGGGCTCAGCAGGCCATGCTGCCCGTGCCGCAGCTCGTCGCCCCGGGGTCGACCGAGCCCAAGCAGTTGCTGCCGTCGTTCTTGTACCTGTCGGCGAGCGCCGAGTTTCCTTTGGGGTCGCTCGCGTTGCCGTGGGGGCCCAACGCCGGCGGCCACGTCGTCGGTGAGCTCGCGCGCCAACACGGGGCGAAGGTGCCCACCCGGTTGGTGTCGTCGGCCAAGAGCTGGCTGTGCCACCCCACCGTCGACCGCCGCGCGGCGATCTTGCCGTGGCAGGCCCCGGCCGACGTGACGAAGGTCTCTCCGGTGCAGGCCAGCGCGAAGTACCTCGAACACCTGCGCCAGGCGTGGAACCGCGAGTTTCCTCAGGCGCCGTTGGCCGAACAAGACATCGTGCTGACGGTGCCCGCTTCGTTCGATGCGTCGGCGCGAGACTTGACCCTCGAGGCCGCCAAGCAAGCCGGCCTCGGCGACGTGACGTTGCTCGAAGAGCCGCAAGCCGCCCTCTACGCGTGGCTCGAGGCCATGGGCGAGGGTTGGCGCAAGCAGGTCAAACCCGGCGACGTGTTGTTGTGCGTCGACGTGGGCGGAGGCACCAGCGACTTCTCACTCATCGGCGTCAGTGAGAACGCGGGCTCGTTGCAGCTCGAGCGCCTCGCCGTCGGAGACCACATTCTCCTCGGCGGCGACAACATGGACTTGGCGCTCGCCTACGCCGTGAACGAGAAGTTCAAAGGCCAAGGCAAGACACTCGACGCGTGGCAAATGAACGCGCTCACCTTCGCGTGCCGGGTCGCGAAAGAGACACTCTTCGAGTCGGCTGCGCTCGACAAGGTCGCGGTGACGGTGCCCGGCCGAGGCTCGTCGCTCATCGGCGGCACGCTCAAGAGCGAGGTGACCCGAGCTGAATTGACGACGTTGCTCACCGACGGCTTCTTTCCGCCCGTGGGGGCGACCGAATGGCCGGCCACCCCTCGGCGGCAGGGCCTCGCGCAGGTCGGCTTGCCGTACGCGCAAGACGCCGCCATCACTCGGCATTTGGCCGCGTTTCTGGGTCGCCAAGCCGGCTCGGTCGCCGGGGGCCATGCGTTCGCGCGGCCCACCGCGGTGCTCTTCAACGGCGGTGTCTTTCGCGCCGCGGCCCTCAAGAACCGAGTGCTCGACGTGCTCAACTCGTGGCTGACCGCCGCGAACGCGCCGCCCGCCCGCGAGCTGACCTTCGGAGACTTGGACCTCGCCGTCGCCCGCGGCGCCGCGCACTACGGCTGGGTCAAGAACGGCCACGGCCTGCGCATTCGCGGCGGCACCGCGCGCGCCTATTACGTCGGCGTCGAATCGGCCACGCTGGCCGTGCCGGGCTTCACGCCTCCCGTCAAAGCGCTCTGCGTCGCCCCCTTCGGCATGGAAGAAGGCACCCAAGCCGACGTGCCGCCCCAAGAATTTGGCCTCGTCGTCGGAGAGCCCACCCAGTTTCGCTTCTTCTCGTCGACCACCCGCCGCGACGACCGCGTCGGTGACTTCGTCGAAGACGCCAAGGTGCTCGAAGAATTGACCCCCATTGAGACCGCGTTGACCGGGCAGCCCGGTGCCCTCGTGCCGGTGAATTTGCAGGCCGCCGTCACCGAGCTGGGCGCCCTCGAAGTGCGCGCCGTCGAGCGCTCCGGCCCCGGCCGGTGGAAGCTCGAACTCAACGTTCGCGGCGAATAGGCGCACCCACATGGGCACACCCCGTTCGGCTCTTGCAACGGGGCGGCTCGACCCAGTGTCATTGGTTCATGTCACCACGGCATTTGGCATCGGTGTGCCTGGTCGCCTTCGGTGGCTGTTGGGGCACGCTCTCGGGCGCCGGCCCGGCTGACGCCGGCGGCGCCGCCGCCGATTCTGGCTCGACGTCGCTCGACTCGGGCACGCCCCCGCCCGACTCCGGCGCAGCGCCCCTCGACGCCGGCCCCCCGCGCGACGCCGGGGTGCGTCGGCCCGACGCCGGCATCGTGAGCGCCTCGTGCCTCAACCCGGCTCCCGCGTTCACCGCCGAAGAATTGAAACTGGTGAACCAGCCCGCCGACAGCTGGTCGGAGGCGCCCAACACCCCATTGGCCGACGCGTGCCCGAAGGGGTTCAGCTGCAACGTCATCTTGCCGTGGTCGGGAGGCGCGTACGACCCGGTACACCACCAGATGCTGATTTTCGGAGGCGGCCACGGTGACTATTCGGGCAACGAGCTCTATGCGTTTTCGCTGTCGACGATGACCTGGTCGCGTCTGACCGAGCCGTCGTCTCCCGACTTGAAGAACCAAGACCCCTTGCCCGACGGCACGCCGGTCTCGCGTCACACCTACGACGGGCTGCAGTACCTGACCCACAAGAACCGCTTCTGGGCCCACGGCGGCTCGACCTACCAGCTCGGCAATGCGTCGAACGTGCCGTGGACCTTCGACGTCGAGACCCGCACCTGGGAAGAGCACAAACCCAACCCGCAAATACCCATTTCGTTCGGCTTCTCGCACGGCTCGGCGTACGACCCCGTCACCAAGAAGGTGTACGTGCACCGCACCGCCCAACTCGCGACCTACGACGTCGACCTCGAGCGGTGGGACACCCTCATCGGCTTCGGCACCCCGCCTTATTGGCCCCGCTACGAAAACTACGGCAACAAGCGCGGCGTCATCGACTCGAAGCGACGGCTGTTGTGGGTGCTCGGAGGCGGCTCGTACTTGGTGTGGAACATCGACGCCGCCACCATGGTCACCGATGACTGGACCTCGACGGGCGGCACCACCGCCGACAACGCGGCCGACATTGGAGGCCACACCGAGCAGCTCTTTTCGTCGGGCGGCGCAGAAATTTGGAAAGAGACCGCCCCCGGCGTCGACTACGACCCGACGGCCGATGCCCTCGTCGGCTGGGCCGGCGGAGGCCCCTGGGTTCTCGACTTGACGACCCGCGAATGGTCGCACGTGAGCGGCGCGGGGGCTCCCGCGGCCCAGTCAGAACACGGCACCTACGGCCGCTGGCGGTACGTACCGCGCCTCAACATCTTCGTTCTCGTGAATGCGACCGACGCGAACGTCGCGTTCTACAAACACACGGCCGGGTGCGGCACATGAACAATTGCGTCAGACGAATCGTGATGCTCGGCGCAGTGGCCGGGCTGAGTGCGTGTCTCGAAGTCGCTCCTTCAGGTCAGAACGACGCCGCGGTCACGTCGCACGACGGAGGCCCGGTGAACGCGAACGACGCGGGAGCGCCGAACGACGGAGGCGCCCTGTCGGGTCAAGACGCCGGCACTGTTGACGCGGGTCTCACCGACGCTGGGGCCTCGGCCGATGCGGGCACCGCGCGCGACGCCGGTTCGTCGCCTGACGGCGGTTCGACGGTCGACGCCGGGTTGTCGGCCGACGCCGGCACCGCGGCCGATGCGGGCGGGCGTGACGCCGGTACTTTCGACGCCGGCGTGCGACCACCGTACGACGGAGGCCCCATTGTCATCGGCGACTTCATCGCCGCCATGGCCCCCAATTCATGGGCCGAACTGCCGAACACCGCGATGTCGGCCGCGTGCCCGCCGGTCAACCACTACGTGCGAAGCCGTGACCAATGCAGGGGCGGCGGCGTCCTACGACTCGGTGCGCGACCGGCTGATCATTTTCGGTGGCGGGCACGCCGACTCGTACGTCAACAACGTCTTCGTCTTCGACTTGGGCCCCGCCCACTGGGCACGCATGAGCGAAATGCCCGCGGCGCTCGACAAGAACTTCGACGGCGCCGACCCGCCGGCGATCTACACCGACGGCCGCATCGAGACCTGTGGCCTGTACCCGAAAGAGGGCCTGGGTTCGCTCACCATACCCGCCGAGTGGTTGACCCCGACCGGGTACCTGATGACCGACAAGTGCGAAGACCCCAGCATCGTCGCCCAGATGGACCCCCAACAACCTCGAAGCACCCACACCTACGGCAACGTCGCGTTCAGCCCGGCGACGAAGCTCTTCTACAACCTGGGCTCCTCCGCGATGTGGAAGTCGGGCCAGTCGACGTCGCCGCGAAACATGGCGTTCAACTTCGACACCGGCCTGTGGGAAAGAAAGGCCGACAACGTCGGCATCTCCATTGGCGGCGCCAGCGCCAACGACGCTCAGGGCAACCTGTACTACCTCGGTGGGCACGTCGCGAAAAAGTACGATGCGCTGACCGACACCTGGTCGAAGCTGCCCGACAGCGACAACACCGACTCGTACTATTCGGGCGCCGCGGTCGATACGACGCGCAACGTGCTGGCGTTGACGAGCGACGGCACCCACCTTCAAACGTGGGACTTGGCCAGCAACGGCACGCGCGTGCCGCGCACGACCACGGGGTTGAGCGCCGACATCTCGTCGCAGTTGGCGTTCGAATACGACGTGACGCTCGACCGGTTCTTCGCCTGGTCGGGCGACCGCACCGTCTATTGGCTCAACCCCGTGACGTGGGCGTGGGTCAGCGCGACCGGCGGAGGCGACGACCCAGGGCCCAAACCCGGCCAGGGCACCTACGGGCGCATGCGCTTCAGCGCCAAGTACAACGTGTTCGTGCTGGTGCGTTCGGTCACCCAGAACGTGATGCTGTACAAGCCGCCGGTCACGGCGCCGTAGCCCCTCAACCCCAAGGTTCACCTGAGCTTTCGGCGCGAGACACCTGCGCTTCTGGTGAACCGCGCCAATAAAAAAACGAAGGCGATGCGACTTTTTTCGCGAACGCCTTTCCGTCACAGCGCAGCGTTGTGCGTGCGTGCCGCCGTGCTCGTGCCGCCGCGGCATTCGCTGAACGCCTTGCGACTTTTCTGAAGCGCTCCCTTTCCAGCGTGCAGAGCCCACGCCCCCGAAAGGAGCTGCTGCATGCTGACCAAAATCGCCCTGACTTTTCCGAATCGAATGAGCGCCGTTTCACACGCTGCCCCCCCAGTTCTGACGAACCAGGTCGCCGCAAAGATTCTCCAAGCCGCGCTCGTGGAGTCGACGCCCGCCGCCATGGCGAAAACCCACATGAACTGGCTCAAGTCTTCGGGGGCGGAGCCCGGCATTCGCGAGACCCCGAAGCTCAGCTTCGAAATGGCGCAAAACCGATACGGGCCGGGGTTGCTCGAAAATGACTACGGCAAAGCGAAGCGAACGTTCGCTTTTCCGGTCGACTCGCAGCTCAGGCCGCTGCTCGCCCCTGAATCGGAGCGAATCTTTCGCATGATCGAGGCCGTCGACGGTCGCGGGGAGGTCGCCTCGACCATTCGGAGCAACAACGAAGCGTCGATTGTGGGTGTGCGCGACGTCATCCAGAACTGGGTGGAGGGCAAGCCCCTGAAGCCGATTCTCGGCGCCGACGACTACCTCGCGGCATCGCTCCACGAGCACCCCAACGCCGGCGCGAGCCCCCCGGCGCAGGCCGCTCCGAAGCTCAGCGACCTGCCGGTGTCGGCGGCCAAGCTCGCGCTCAAAGCGCTGAACCAGCGCCGCGCGGAACTGCGCGAATACGCCGTGCACTTGTCGGCCGTCGCGGCCAAGGGCGGCAAAGCGGGCGACGTCGCGGCGCGCATCGAAGGCAATGCCGCCCTGACGGGTGCGCACGACGCACTCGGGGTGGCGCACGATCAATTCATCGCCTACCGCGAGCGAACCGGCACCTATTACGACAAGGCCCAGGCGGTGCCCTACCAAGACCTGCCGGCGAGCGTCGCGCTGCTCGACGCTGACCCCATTCGAGCCTCGCTCGACGCCTCGTACGAGGGCTTGAAGGCGTTCATCGCGAAAAAGTCGTAGCGGTACGGCGATTCAGAAGTCGGGCCCCGAGGTGGGGGCCCGGGCGGCCGCGCCCAGCACCTCGCGCACGGTGCCCCGCCAGTCGGTGGGGCACACCCGTTCGATGACCTCGCCCACCAGACGGCCGCGAGGCCGGTCGACCGAGTGCGGTTGCATGAGCGTCGCCACCAGGTCGACGAATTCGGGGGCCTGGGCGCCGTCTTCGCCGAAGTCGTCGACCCCGAGCGACCAGTCTTGAGCGAGGTACCGAGGCAAGGGCATGGCCCGCAGGGGGTTCACCCAGCCGGCGTACCAGAGCAGCAGGTGCCCCAAACGAAACGAGTCACCCGGCAGCTCGGGCCAGACCTGCGCCGCCAATTCTTCGGGCGGCGTTTGCCCTGGAGGCGCGAGGTGGGAGACGTGGTTCCACCGTGCTTGACGCAGGCCGCCGCCGAGCAACAGCACTTCGCCCGAGCTGCACAACCAAATGCCGTTGGGGTCGAGCGAGCCCGTGCTGAAGTCGTGGGCGTGCAAGGTGGCGAGGCCTTCGGCGACTCCGCGACCAATGGCGCAGACTTGAGACGGTGTCAGGTCGAGGTCAATGTCGAGCAGCTGCTCGAGGCTCACCCCGCTGGGCAACACTTGAATGACGTGTGGTCGCGGGTCGTACCAAAACGACTCGAGCGTTTCGGCGAGGCCCGGCCCGCGCAACACCCCGGCCTGCTGCGCCTTGATGAGCGAGGCCTCGTTCAGAAACCGCGGGTCGAGCTGAGCGCGCAGCACCGGCTCGGCAATGCCTGGCCACCGAACGGTGTGCAGAATGAACGGCTCGGTGTTGGCGAGCTGCTCGACGACCTCGACGTCGACCGTCTGCGAGCGCTCGATGCCCAGGCGGGCCAACACCGCATCGGCAGCCCCTTCGGCGGTGGCGTGCTCGAGCCCAGGGTCGCCGAGCGACACCACGTGCTGACCCCGCTCAGCCGCGTGGCGGGCCAAGAATTCGGCGCTCAGCGCTTTGACCGACGCTCCGATGACCAGCACCTCGTGGGGCGGCTCGTCGGCCCGAACCGCGGCCAAGGCCTCGTCGAACGTGTCGGCGAACGTCACCGCCACGTCGGGGTTGCGCGCGACCAAGGCCTCGCGAAACGCGACGGCCCACTTCGCGTCTTCGTCGAACAGCAGCAGCGCCGGAGTCACGCGTGAACTCTATTCGCAAAGCAGACCCGCTCGCGCCTCACTCGAGCGTGTACGACCGCCGAACCAGGCGCCCCTGCCGTTCGAATTCGAGTTCGACGCGCTTCAGGTCGTTCAGGTGCGAATAGAGTTCGAGCGCGACCGAGGGGTTGTTGACGTCTTGGCCATTGACCCGCTTGACGACGTCTCCGGTCTCGAAACCCAACTGGGCGAGCAGCGCGTTCGAGCCGACGTCGAGTCGAAACCCTTGAACGACGCCGTCGCGAAAGACGGGCAGCACGCGGGGCGGCTTCGCGTCGGCGGCGGGAGACTTGAGCGCTTGAAACACCTCGTCGCGCGCGACGTTGAATTCGGTTTCTGAGCGTTTCGTGATTCGCATGCCACCGCCGGCCCAGCCCCCGCGCCCGCCCGCGCCCGCCGTCACGACCTCGCCGTCGATGAACTGGGTCTCTTCGCCGGCCCGCACCCACACCCGCGTGCGCTCGATGCGAACGACTTCGGCACCGAGTACCGAATCGCCCACGGTGTACGACGCCGCTTTCGAGTCGACGGCGATCAACGCGAGGCTGAAGTCGGGAGCGTCGGCCGACACCAGCGTGCCGCGCAAGTGGCCCGCGTGAAACCGGCGGGCCGCCGAGTCACCGACCGCCGGCGCGGTCAGCGGAGTGCCCGTCTCGGTCACAAGCCCCAGCAGCTTCTGCAGTTTCGGGGTCGACACCTCGGGCCCAACGCTCGGGCGAACGCGGGGAGCAGGCACGACGCCTCGGCTCGGCACCGGCCGCCACAGCCGTGCCTCGAGACCGAGGTTGGCCAGCGTGGAGACCAGAGCCGCGAGCGCGGCCACCAATGCCATATGAACGAATCGGGTCATGCCCCGACCCTTCGCAAGGGCAAGACCACCCGAAAACCGAAGCGTTTCCGGTTCGTTGCGCGCCGCGCCTGTGCCGAGCGGCCGACAATTTGTCAGCCAGGCTTCACAACAACGGGAAACCGACGCCCAATTTGACGCCCGGGTACCCAAGCTCGAGCCGCAGGTAAATGGAGTCGGTCGCTTTGAACCAAACACCCAAATCGGCGATCGGGCCGGCCGCGGCTCCAGTGCCGCAGACTCCGCCCCAGCACCAACTCGTAAACCGAATTTCGAGCGCCACACCCAGTTTCACGTACGCCGCGAGGCGGGGCGTGAAGTGAAAGGCCCACATCAACTCAATCGGTATGCTGAACAGACCCGCGAACGGCCGTGCGCCGATGCCCAAGAAGTCGGCGCCCACTTCGATGCCAATCGAGTCATTCGCTTCAGGAATGAGCCCGTCATGCAAAATGGGCTGAAAGAAGCGGCCGCCCACGCTGAAGGGGAAACCGCCGTACCCGCCGTACCACGCGGGTATGCCCAAGAAGACGCTGATGAGCTGCGGGCGGTGCTGCGGGCTGCGGTCGTCGAGCGCTCCCGGGCCGCGGAGGCTCGGGTCGAGGCCCACGTTGTTGGCGGTGGGCCCTTCGCTCGCCACGGCCGTGAACGCCAACACCGTTGAGAGCACCAAGGCGGTTCGCTGAAATGTCATCTCTCGTCACCTTTCGAAAACGTTCTCGAACGTGCAGCCGAGCCGGCATTAGATGCCGAAGTGGGCGAAATTTTAAAGAAATGTCGCCGTGCCACACGCGCCCACACCCGCGGTGGTACATCGGCCACATGTGCGTCACGAGACCGCCGGGAGGCGGACAGTTGATGTCGACCAGCGGGAAGGAGGCCGTCGTGAGACGACCCTCGTGCTCCGCCTGGCGAAAGAAGCACCGCCAGTACCGAGTCTTGCGTGCAGCGTCATCGCGAG
>JBGAIY010000238.1:0-12105 GCA_044225205.1 Myxococcaceae bacterium
TTCGGGCTGGCCGCGATGACGCCAACCCGCGCAAGAACGCGATCAAGAGCCTCATGCTCTACGCGGCGCCGCAGTCGTACTCGGCCTGGGCCCAGCACGAAGTGTTTTCGGGCGGCACCGACGTGTTTCGCTACGTGACGCAAGCGATGCACGAAGAGCAATTCAAGAAGTAACGAGCGCCACCGCGGCACCACTTCGACAGCCGGGGCCCAGAACGGCCTCGGCTGTTTTTGTTCACCTCGGCACCCGACAGTGAAAGACGCTCCATGGCTGAAAAACGTCGTTGGCCCGACGGCGGCGCTCGAGTTCGGCGCGGTGACGCCACACGCGGTTTTGTTTGATGACGCGCGCGCCGTGAATTCGTTCGAGCCCGCGAAGCGCGGTGAGGTCGAGTGGGGTGCCGTGTGCGGCCGGTGTGCCGCAGGCGGTGAAGGGCGCGCTGTCGGTCGGCGTGTCGGCACGGTCGAAGGCGTGGCGCGGGGCATTGCCAAGTTGCTCGGCGCGAATTGGGCGAGCAGCCGCTATTCGGCCCACGTCGCGACGATGCGCGTCACCGCGGGCTGCGCGGCAATTCGGCAGAGCCGTGCCCACGCTGAATCAGTAAGTGCGCCGTGAGTCGCAACGCAATTGTCGCCGCGCGTGGGCACGAGACACAGCACCTGCGTCGCGGTGTCGCACTGCGCTCGGCCGGCCGAAGTCGCGCAGCCCACATTCGGAGCGAACGCGCGAATGGCATCGAGCGTTGCGTTGTCGCCTTTCGCCAAACAAAACTCGACGCTGCCGTCGTTGAGGCAGCCCTGCGATTGGGCGAAGGCGATCTTCGACGTGGGGCAGGTGGCGACTGCGTCGACCGTGACGCCCTGACTTGCTCCGACTGCCTCACCCACCGGCCGACGCGCGGCGCCGCGCTGTGCCACGAAAGCAAAGTACGCGTCTTCGACGCCCGGCCGTTCCCACAGGTCGTTGTGGTGGCCGTTCGGCACGTCAAGCCGCTCGAGGCGCTCGAATTGCGTGCCCAGCCGTTGCCCCAAGTCGAACGGCACCACTTCGTCGGCCTCGCCGTGAATGAGCAAGACCGGCACGTGCACCCGTGGCGCCGCCGAATACGAGTCGAACCGTTCGGTCGCCAACCAGCGCACCGGCAAGAATGGAAACGCGCGTTCACCAACCTCGACGAGCGACGAATACGGAGAGAGCAACACGAGCCGACCGCCCCACCCCCTCGCCGCGAGCTGAACCGCGACCCCGGTGCCGAGTGACTGCCCCGACAACACCAGTCGCTCGCGTCCAACCCCTTTCGCATCGGTGAGCCAGTGCAACGCGGCCTCGGCCGAAGCGAGAATCGCGCCCTCGTCGGGGCCGGCGAGGTGTTGGGCGAGGCCATACCCAGGGTATTCGGGAGCGGCGAAGTCGAGGCCGTGCAACTGGCACAGTTGCCCGAGCGCGCGCAGCATGCCGATGTGTTCGGCGTTGCCGTGAAAGTGCACGACGACCGGCGCGCCGTCGCTCTGGGGTGCAAACCACAAAACGGGCACGCCCCCCGGCGCCAGTTCGACGTTCTTGGTCGAAGCGCGCCCCTCGTCGGGCACCGGGTACACCAGTCGGCGCTGCGCCAAGAACGCCCCGGCACACACCACGGCATACGACAGCGCGAAGAGCCCAGCCCAGCGGGCAACGCGGCGCCTCACGGTGCCGAATACGGCACGACCACGCCCCCCGGCATGACAATGGAGTCTTCGATCAACTGACCCGGGGCGACCTTCGCGCCGTCGAGCACCGCGACGCGGTTGAGGTGCGCCCCCGCGCCGACTTGGGCCTTTGAACCGACCGAGACGGCCGCGCCGATGCGCACGCCCGGCCCCAATTCGCACTCGGGGCCGAACCACGCGGGCCCCGAGACCCGCACGTCGTTCAGCACGGCGGTCGGGTGCGCGTGAAAGTGCCCCGCGCCTTTCGGGGTGGCCTTGAACCAATTCGCGTCGCCGAACGGCGAGAGCGGCACTTGGCCGAACAAGAGGTGCTGGTGGGTTGCTCCGTAGCGGGCCGGCGTGCCGAGATCAGACCAGTACACGCCTCGGTCGACCAACGCGTGCCCGCGAATCGTCAGGCCCGCTTCGAGCATGCGCACGTACACGTCGCGGTTGATGTCTTCGGGGCCCTCTTTCGACATGAAGTCGAACACCCTCGGCGAAAGCACGTGAACGCCCGAAAAATGCCACGGTACGAGCCCTTCACCACCCGGGCCCTTGCCGGCGATTCGCCGCACCCGCCCGTCGCTCGTCGCTTCGACCGCGTTGTACGCTTCGCCCTCGGGCATGGGCAGCAGCACCATGGTCGCGGCGGCGCCACTGTCGCGGTGCGCCGCGAGAATGGGCGCCAGCTCGACCCCGAACAACACGTCGCCGTTCATGACGACGAATTCGTGGCCTTGCGACAAGAACGCCCGCGCCCCGCGAATGCCGCCGCCGGTGCCCTGAATGACCGGCTCGTGCACCACCTGCAACGACGCGCGCACCCGGTCGCATTCGACTTGCGCCACGTACGACATGACGTCGGGCAAGTGGTGGGTGTTGATGGCGACGTCGTGAATGCCGGCCCGCACCAACGTCGCGAGCGTCGAACGAAACAAGGGCTGCCCCAACAACGGTATGGCCGGCTTGGGCCACAAGTCGGTCACGGGTCGAAGCCGCGTGCCCAACCCCGCGCACAAGATCATCGCCCTCATGCGAGCTCGGGCACGTACTTCGAGACCAAGCGGCGCAAGTCGTTCAGCTCGGGCAGCACGTTGAATGCGCTCTGCACGTAGCGAAGCGAGGCGGGTATCGAAACCAAGAAGCCCGGGTTGCCTTTGACGCGGTTGATGTATTCGAACCGACCGGCGTCTTTGAGTTTTCGCTGCACGGTGAGCACGTCGAAGAACTGTTTGAACGCCTTCACGTCGATGCGCTCACGCGTCTGTTTTTCGAACGCCACGATGTACGCGTCGAGCATGGCGCTCACGAACGCGCGGTCGAGCTCGA
This sequence comes from Myxococcaceae bacterium, assembly GCA_044225205.1. Lineage (GTDB taxonomy): Bacteria > Myxococcota > Myxococcia > Myxococcales > Myxococcaceae > JAEUJT01. The sequence continues at coordinate 3,021 of JBGAIY010000238.1, forward strand.
CGTAGCTGTCACGGAGCAACGCCACCAAGTCGTACTGACGGGGCCCTTGCAGCGCGTCTTGAAAGTCAATGACGATCAGCTCTTGGCCTTTCACCATGAGGTTTCGCGACTGGTAGTCGCGGTGGGTGAACCCACGCGGCGCGGCGGCGAGCTGCTTGGCCATGCGCCGAAAAATCGAATCGAGCTCGGCGCGCTCGGCGTCAGACGGTTTCTGCCCGCTCCACACTTCGAGGCCCCATTCTCGAAAATGGTGCAGCTCCCAGTCGTAGAGGTCTTCGTCGAAAGCCCGGGTGAACGCCAGACACCCCCGGTCGATTTCGCGTTCGGCTTTCGCGCGCAACAGCGCCAGCATTTCGACCGCTCGCGTGTACAACGACTCTTTCGACTCGGTGCGCAGCGCCGCTTCGAACGTCAGGTCGGTCAGGTCTTCGAGCACCATCATGCCGGCGGGCTCGTCGAAGCGGAGAATCTCCGGCACGCGAACGCCGAGCCGGGTGAGGTAGCGGTGCACGTTGACGAAGGGCAGCTCGGTCGGCGCTTCGCCCTTCGACACTTCGTCGCTCTTCTTGAGCGAATCGGGGGGCATCACCATGACCACGTGAGAGTCGGGCAATTGCCCCACGCGGTAATACGAGCGGCTGCTCGCTTCGCCTTTCAGCTTGGTGACGGGGGCGTCTTTCGCAGAGCGGCCGGTGGCCTGTTCCACTTGGGTTCGGAGGGCGGTTTCAAGTTCCATGCGGCTATCGGTCTTTGCGAAGGGGCAACAGGTCGAAGGGTATCGCGACGACGGTTCTGAAACGATGCACCGACTCGGGCACCCTGGCCAGAGAAGCTTCAGAAAAACCGTTCGACGCCACCACGACGATGATGGGCTCGTTCTTGTCGTTGTGGCCGGCGCCGACGCGCAAAATGCCTCGAACGCCGAAGAGCAAGCGAATGGCCTCTTCGACCGCCGCGGCGAGCTCGGGGTCTTCTTGCTCTTCGGTGTGGCCTTCGCGCCAAGCGTCTTCTTTGAAAAACACGCCCGCTTCTTTGGCTTCTCGCAACAGCGCGTACGCGTCGGGAGGGCGTTCGGCCCTCGGGTTCGCGCCGCCCAACCGCTCGTCGACCACATTCAAGTTCGAATGGCTCGCCCCGGTGACCTGTGGGCGGTGCGCGGCCCGCTTCGCGGTCGTGCCGGTCGAACCGTGCGGCCCACTCGTGGCCCCGGGCACGCTGTCGGTGTCGCGCGTCTTCGCGCCCACCAGCCGTTCGGCCAGTTTCGACTGGGTGCTCAGAGCGGTGCGCTTCCACAAGTCGGGGGGCGGGGCCGCCTTGCCCGCGGCTTTCGATGGGCCGGGCGCCCCCGCTTTCGACGAAGCGCTCTTGCCCGCTTTCGGTTCTTCTTTTTCTCCCGAAAGGTCGAGCTCGGTTTCTTCGGTCTTGGGCTCGTCGCCCCCCGCTTCGAGCTCGGCCAGCCGCGCTTCGACGGCGGCGGTGCTCAGTTCGAGCGACTTGGCGCTGTCTTGGCCGCTCCACAGCGCGGCTTCGATGCCCAAGTCTTCAGGCTCTTCTTTGAGCGCGACCTTCGGCAGTTGGCCGTTGGTACGCCGGCGGGCCGGCCCTTTCGCCGACGACGGCGCCTGCTGCTTGCCCGGCAGGTGCGCGGGCGCGCCCGTGCTGCCCGGGGCGTTGGCCGGTGCTTTCGGCGCGCTCGGGTTGGGGTTGGCAGGCGCCCTTGCCTGGGTTCGTCTTGGCCGTTGCATTGCCGCTGCTCCCCGAAGCCGCGGCACCACCTTGGCGTGATGAAGGGGGTACCCGATTCACAGGTGGGCTATGCTACCGCACCCGATGTCTGAATACGCGAAGCGCGATTACGGGCGCTGCCCCTGTGGCGGGGTGTACGACAACCGCTACGTCGAAGTTCGGCTCACCGTGAATTCGAAGATTGTCGTTTTGACCGACGTGCCCCAGGGCGCTTGCCCGAATTGCGGGTCGCGCGTGTACAAAGCCGAAGTGCTCGAACGCATTGAGAGCTTGATGAAGGGCACGAAAATTCGCAAAAGCGTCGAGTAACGTGCGCCCCGCTTCTCTTGGGCTCTCACAGTTCGAGAAACCCAAAGCTTCACTTGACGCATGGCGCGCTGTACGAGCGGTCGTCTCTTTCAACCCAACGTGAGGTCAGTCGTGAACGTGAAAACCTGGTGCTTCGTGGCGACGGTCGTGGTGGTGAGTGCGTGTGGCGGAGGCGGCACGCCGACTCCCGACGCCGGTGGCACGTGCGGCCCCGGAGAGCCGAACAACACCCGCGAAACGGCGACGACGGTGTCGACCGACGGGGGAGTCACCCACGGCTGCGTGGGCGGCAGCGCCGACGACAAAGACTTCTACGAGTTCACCGCGCCCACCAGCACCGCGGGCGGCCTGGTGCGCATCAGCCTCACCAACGTCAGCACCGCGGCGGCGCCCGAAATGACCATTTACGCGGCGTCTGACAACGGCGAAATCGCCAGCAAGTACGAAACCGACCCGGGCAAGAGCCTGTCGATGTGGCTCACCGTGGCCTCGGGCGCGAAATACCGCGTCGCGCTGAACCCGTTCGCCAGCTCGAGCAACATTTCGTACGACTTGGCGCTCAGCTACACCGGCCTGGCCGACGCGTACGAACCCAACAACCGCAAAGAAGACGCCAAGCCGCTGACGCTGGGCACCGCCATTCAAGCGAGCGCGGCGGCCGTGTCGGCCGCGAGCACGTTCACCGACGCCGACGCCGAAGACTGGTTCAAAGCGACCGTCGCCGCCGGCACCGCCACCGTGCTGATGAGCAACGTGCCCGCCGACTACGGCTGCGACGTCGAAGTGTTCGACGCGGCCGGCACCGGCATCGCCGAGAAATACAGCACCAGCGCCGGAGCGAATTGCCAGGTCGACCTCGTGTCGCTGACCGCCGGTGACATTTACCTCAAGGTACATGAATTCGCCGGCAAGCCGCTGCAAGGCGGCGACGGCGCTCCGCCGGCCAGCATCACCGGGCAGTACACGCTGAAGGTCTCGCAGCCGTAGCCGCCGAGCCCGCATCACGAGCGGCAAGCCCAAGAGAAGAAGCCCGGCCGAAGACTTGTCGGTATTTCGAGGGCTTCTGACGCTCGGCGCTGCAGTCGTCGGGCCGCCGGGCGTCGCCCACGGGTTCGGCGCAGCGCTTCGCGCCACGGCGGTGGCGACGCACGTTCGGTAACTCTGGCGCTGCGGCGCAGAGGCCTGCTACGGCCTGGGCATGCACAACGTTCATGACTCGGTGCTTTCGGCCATTGGCAACACGCCTCTCGTGAAGCTCAACGCGCTGGTGGGCCCCAAAGACGCCACCGTGTACGCGAAGCTCGAATTCATGAACCCGGGCGGCGCCATCAAAGACCGCATGGCGCTGCACATCATCAACAAGGCTGAACAGGCGGGGCTGTTGAAGCCCGGCGGCACGATTGTCGAAAACACGTCGGGCAACACCGGCTTTGGGCTCGCCATGGTAGCCGCGGTGCGTGGGTACAAGTGCATTTTCACGATGCCCGACAAAATGTCGGCCGAGAAAATCAACCGGCTCAAGGCCATGGGCGCCCAGGTCGTCGTCACGCCGACCAACGTCGCCGCCGACGACCCACGCAGCTACTACGAGACCGCGAAGCGCATCGTGCGCGAGACGCCCGGCGCGTTCTACCCGAACCAGTACCACACGCCTGACAACATCGAGGCCACCTCACGACGGGCCCAGAGCTGTACGGCCAACTCGACGGCCAGTTCGACTACTTCGTCGCGGGCCTCGGCACCGGCGGCACCATGAGCGGCGTCGGCAAGTACCTCAAGGAAAAGAACGCAACCATTCAGACCGTGGGGGTCGACCCGGTCGGGTCGATTTACGCGGGCTATTTCAAGACCGGCAAAATTGGAGACGCACACGTCTACAAAGTCGAAGGCATTGGCGAAGACATGCTGTGCGGCGCCATGAACTTCAAGGTCGTCGACCAGGTTCGCCAAGTCGACGACCGGCAGAGCTTCGTCGCGGCGCGGCGGCTGGCGCGCGAAGAGGGCATTTTCGCCGGCGGCTCTTCGGGCGCGGCGGTTCACGTCGCCGTCGAGCTCGCCAAAGAAGTCGGCGCCGGCAAGACGATTGTCGTGATGCTCACCGACACGGGCAACAGCTACATTTCGAAGTTCTTCTCCGACGAGTGGATGCGCGACAACGGGTTTCTCGAAGACAAGAGCCCGAAGGTCGCCGACGTGTTGGCGCGCCGCCCACAGAAGCTCATCACCGCGGCGAAGGGTCAAAAGATCGGGCAGATCATCGAAATGATGAAGCAGTACGGCATTTCGCAAATGCCCGTGCTCGCGGCCGACGGCACGGCGCTCGGCATGCTCCACGAATACGACTTGCTCAACGGGCTCGTCGCCGGGCAAACCACGCTGAACGACCTCATCGACGGGCTCATCGCGCCATTGCAGGGCACCGTCACCCCGCAGACCACCGTCACCCAGCTGCGGCAAGTCTTCGCGCAAGACAACGTCGCCGTCGTTCGTGACGGCCAACGGGTGACCGCCATCGTCACCAAAATCGACCTGATCGAGTTCTTGTCGGCCCGCCCCGCGTAAGCCCCGCCGCGAAGCCGACAGAACACCGCGAACCCGCCCAGCCAATGGGCTACGTTCGCACGCCACGTGTTCGACCTGCGGGTACACCCGGCCACCCTGAGCGACCAAGACCTGGAGTCGCTGCGCTTCTTTGGCGTGACGGGAGTGACGCTCGTTTCCGACGCTTCGTGCGCCGCGACCGCCGACGCGTTGCTCGAGCAATTCGACGCGCTGACCGGCCCGCACTTTCGCCGGTTCGAATGCGCCGGCTTCGACACCTGGCTCGCGTTGGGCATTCACCCCCTCGCGGTGCCCGCGCGCGGGTTGCATCGGGTGCTCGACGCCCTGCCCGCCTATTTGTCGAAAGGCCGCGTCGCGGCGCTGGGCCTCATTGGCCTGGCGCGTTTCGACGCTCGTGAAGAAGAAGCGTTCGACGCCCAGGTCGCGCTCGCGACCGAGCTGAACTTACCCGTGATGGTGAGCACGCCCCTGTTGCGTCGAGAAGCCGCGACGAAGAAGGTGCTGACCCGCCTGCGAACGCTCAAGGCCCCCGCCGACCACGTGCTCATCGACGGAGCCAACGCGAAAACCGTCAAACTGATTTTGGCGCGAGGCCACTACGCCGGCCTCACGTTGCACCCCGAGCAGTTGACCGTCGAACGGGCGGTGGCGCTCGTGCGGGCCCTCGGGGCCGAACGCGTCGTGCTCGACACCGCCGCCGGCGACGGGCCCACCGACCTCCTCGCGCTGCCCCGCGCCGCCAACCGACTCACCCAGGCCGGGCTCAGCAAGAGCGTCGTGCAGCGCGTCGCCGGCCAGAACGCGCAGGCGTTCTTACGAAAGCGTACCTGACCCCGGCGCGGGCTCGAGCCGAACCGTCACCGTCGCTCCTCGGCCCACGGCGCCTTCGGCGTGCACTTCACCACCGTGCCGGTCGACGATGCGCTGCACCGTCGCCAAACCAATGCCCGTACCGGGAAATTCGTGGGCCGTGTGCAACCGACCGAAGGGGCGAAACAAGCCACTCGAGAACTGCATGTCGAACCCCGCGCCGTTGTCGGTGATGACGAACGCGCCGGGCCCACTGCTGCTCGGCCGAAATTCGATGTGGGCGTGGGGCGTGTGCGAGGTGAACTTTCACGCGTTGCCGAGCAGGTTCTCAAGCACGATGCGCGCCAGCCCCCGGTCGCACTTGGCCACCACGCCGTCGACGATGTGCCAATGCACGTGCCGACCGGGTTCGCGCTGCGACAGCTCTTCGGCGATGGTGCGCGCCATGGCCGACAAGTCGACCTCGGTTCGAGTCACCGACGCCCTCGCCATTTTCGACAGGTTGAGCAAGTCGTCGATGAGCACGCCCATTCGCGAGGCGGCGGCCCGTATGCGCCGCAAATGGCTCTGCCCTTCTGGGTCGAGCGACCCGCTCGACTCGGCCAGCGCCTCCGAAAACCCGGCGATGGCCCGCAGCGGCGCGCGCAGGTCGTGCGACACCGACGCACAAAACGCTTCGAGCTCGCGGTTGGCGACCTCGAGCGCGCGGGTACGCTCGGCCACGCGACGCTCGAGCTCGGCGTTCAATTCGACCAGCTCGAGCTGCGCGCGCTTGCGGTCGTCGATGTCGACCGAGTGCACGGCGAGGCCCTGCGGCATCGGCTCGATTCGCAGCTCGAACCAGCGCTTCGTGCCGTCGGCGAATTCGAACAGGTTCTCAATGGCGCGGGGCGTGCGCTGGGCCATCACCTCTTGCATGGTCGCGAACAGCGGCGTGCCCTCGATGCCCGGGTACGCCTGCCACATGGTGCGGCCGACCAGCGCTTCGGGGGTCGTTCGCCCCTGTCTCGCGGCGACGGGGTCGACGTACAGGTACACCCAGTCGAACCCGATGAGCTGAAAGCCCTCGAGCAAGTGATCGAGCACACCGCCCACGACGTCGACAGGTTCTGCCCCCATGCCGCCATGGCACGAGACCCGGCGCTTCGTGTCAAGCTTCACACCCGAATTTCTCACGGCGCGACGGTCGTTCGTGACGCCCGTGCACCGAAATTCAAGGGTACACTGCGCGCCAGTGGCTGAACCAGAACACACCCACGTGCTGCACGTCGTACCGGGCGAAGTTCTCGATGAGCGCTGGCGAATCGAAAACCGAGTCGGGCAAGGCGCCATGGGCAGCGTGTACCGAGGTCGCGACCTCGACCTCAACCGCACCGTCGCCATCAAAATTCTGGCGCCCGAGCACGCGCGCAAGCCGAAGGTGTTGGCCCGCTTCGAACGTGAAGCCGAGCTGATGACGACGCTGCGCCACCCCAACATCGTGCACCTCTATGGTCACGGCCGGCGCGGCGTGCTGCCGTACATCGCCATGGAGTACCTCGAGGGCATGACGTTGGGCGACATGCTCGCGCAACGGCAGACCCCGTTGCGGGCGGGTGAGACGGTCGCGGTGGTGAAGCAAATCGCCGCCGGGCTCGCGTTCTTGCACCACCACGAGCTCGTTCACCGCGACGTGAAGCCCCAGAACATTTTCGTCGTCGCCGGGGGGCGGGTCACGATTCTCGACCTCGGCGTCGTGCGCGACCAGGCGAACCCGGGGCTCACGAAGCCCGGCGCCATGGTGGGTACGCCGTACTACATGTCGCCCGAACAGATCTTGGGCCTCGAAGACATTGACCACCGCACCGACGTGTACGCCCTCGCGGCGATGACGTTCGAGTTGCTCACCGGGCGCCCGCCGTTCTTGGGTTCGAACAACTTCGAAGTGCTGTACGGGCACCGCAACACCCCCGTACCCGACGCGTCGATGCTCGTGAAAACGTTGCCCAAAGCGGTCGGCCACGTGCTCATTCGCGGCATGGCGAAGCACCGCGACGAGCGCCCCGAGACCGCCAGCGAATTTGCGTACGACCTCGAAGTCGCGTCGGGCGAGAACCGGGTCGACCTGGCCAAGGCGTTCGCGTTTCTCGAGAAAAAAGTGGTGGGCCGCAAGCCCAAGAACCGGGCCCCCAGCCGCACCCCGAGCGCCGAAATACCGGTCGCCGAACAAGAAGACATCGTCAGCGTGGCCGAGGCCAAACCCGACACCGCGTTCGACGAGCCCGAAGACGAGCACAGCCAAACTTCGGCCAACGACGTCGGCGACGACCTGGGTGACGCCGACGACGACGCGGCGGGGGCCGACGCCGAATATGACGACGCCGACCCCCAAGTCGCGCCCACGTCGAAGGGCTCACCCGACGAAGACACGTTCGTCGGCCAGGTGCCCCAGGGCCGGCCGTCGTCTCCGCGCCGAGACGCGACGACCGGTACGTTGAAAGTCGTCGCCGCTTGCGAAGGCGAAGCAATGAGCGGCCACGTCATCATCGACGGGCAACCACGAGGGGCTTCGAACCGACCCTTCGCGCTGCCCCCGGGCCGCCACCACGTGCGCCTCGAGGTGCCCGGCCATCGCACCGTCGACCGCCAGGTCGAAATCATCGTCGGCGGCACGTACACGCTCAAACTCGAACTGGAGCCCAAGCCGTGAATGGCACGGCTCCCGCGCTCGAAGCGGCGCGGGCGTTGCTGCCGGCGTGGTGGGCGCTGGTGCCTTGGCTTTTCGGCCCCGCCTATGCCGCGCTCGCCTTCGCGACCACCACCTTCGCCTTGGGCCCGCCGGCGGTGCGCGCCCCCGGCGAGCAGTGGGCCGAGTACGCGCGAAAGACGTTCGGCCCCAGAACGTTGACGCTGGCCGCGTTCGCGTCGACCGCCATGGGAGGGGCGCTGGCGGCCGCGGCCCTTTCGTCGAATTGGTTGGTGCCCACCCCGCTCATCGTGCTGCCCACGATGCTGCTGCCGCTGCTCGGAGTGACGCACGCCACCGCGGTCGCCGAAGCGAGCCTCCTGGGCCTGACGCTCCGCACGGCGTGGCGCTCGCAGCTCGCGTTGGCGGCGAGCCAGCGGGCGGTGCTCTGGCTGTTGCCGCTGGTGGCGGTCGCCCGGCTCTCGGCACACACCCCAGTCGCCCAGGCGGCGGTGTGGGTCTGCTCGGTCGCCGCGGTGGTGCTGGCGGGCTCGGGCTTCGGGCTGACCGTCGGCCAGTGGCTCGGGGTGAGCCGGCCGGCCCGTGAGTCGCTGCGCCGGGCGGTCGCCGAAGCGAGCCAAGGGGCGGGCCGCTCCCCGCGCCGAGTGTGGGAACTCGACTGGGCCGCGGTGAACGCGCTCGCGTACCCATTGTTGGGCGACATCGCGTTCACCACCCGCGCCGTCGAATTGTTGTCACCCACCGAACAGCGCGCGGTCGCCGCCCACGAACTCGGGCACCTCCATGAGCCGCGCACGGTGCAATTGAGCCGCTTGGCCGCGGCCCCGGTCGTCGTCGTGGCCTTGTTGTTGCTCTTCGAAATACCGAGGTGGGGTGGTGGCCCGGTGGCCTTGGCGGTGTGTCTGCCGTTGGTGGGAGTGGTCTTGTTGCTCCGCCGAGTGGCACGACGGGGCGAACAGGCCGCCGACGCCC